>JBALWM010000005.1:0-32859 GCA_036960905.1 Porticoccus sp. | reverse complement strand
ATGATCTGGATGCAGGTTATGAAGTACTCCCCATTGCAGAATGGGCCGGTGTTGCCGATCAGGGTCCAGCCCGAGTTGTGCAACCAGAGTACAATAAAGCTGGTGATGAAGTTTGGTTCTCGGTATGGAATGGCGCAGATGCTGAATCAGCTATCGTGGTCGTCGATGACAAAACACGTAAGTTAAAAACAGTCATCAAAGACAAACGCTTGATCACACCAACTGGCAAGTTCAACGCCACCAATACTAAGGATGACATTTACTAATCACTCTTCCTGAAAAAACCAAAGCCCTCGGAAACGAGGGCTTTTTTTTGATTATAAATAACGCGCAAATACTGTTTATCTTAGCGGTCTTTGAGAATCGTCAATTCTGTTTTTACCTAGATCACAGACAATGAGTACCTACCCTATTCCACAACGCTGGGGTAATGGTTGTGATCTGCTGATTGATACATTAGGGTGCATCCCTAAGCACATTGGAAACCCATAATGCTAAATATCACCGACATGAAACAGGAACAGAAAAAACCTCCCATTTTCAGATTGGCTTTCCGTCCGTTCTTTCTATTTGGCAGCCTTTTTTCCATTCTCGCCTTGCTGCTATGGGCAGTATTTCTAAACGACCCAACCCTGACGTGGCAACCCTATGGTGGGTGGTTGTGGTGGCATGGTCATGAAATGTTATTTGGTTTTAGCATAGCCATTATCGTCGGCTTTCTACTGACTGCGGTTCAAAATTGGAGTGGGCTTCCCGGCTTGTCTGGGTGGCCACTCGCAGGCCTGTTTAGTTTCTGGCTTGCAGGGCGACTGTTGATGTTGTTTCCTATCGTACCGGGAGAAATAATTGCCATTATCGACACCCTGTTTCTTCCATTGTCTGCTGCAGTGCTTGCTCGCCCAATCGTGGCGGCCAAACTATGGCGGAACCTGATGTTTATCCCGCTCTTCCTACTACTTGCCTGGACTAACGGCCACAGTCACTACCGTTTAATTAGCGGTGACATTCTGTCGTTACCAGATACCCAAGCCACAATTCTCATTGTCACACTCATCATTGTTATTATGGGTGGGCGAGTCATTCCATTTTTTACAGCAAATTCGACTCAGACGCCAAAACCACAGCCTGTTTTGATACTGGAATTATTGTCAATTGCCTCTCTGGGGTTGGCGGTACTTTTCACCTTGATCACTGGGAGCCTTAACGCAGAACCTATTCTCGGTATTCTCTTTTTGCTCTCCGCATTCACTAATGCCATTCGGATGGGTCGCTGGCAGGGAATAATTACATTTGGTAATCCTCTCCTTTGGTCATTACACCTGGCCTATTTACTTATTATTATTAGTTTAGGGTTACTGGGTGCCTATCATTTTGGCATGACAATACCACTGAGCACTGCTCTTCATGGACTGACCATCGGTGGTATCGGGCTAATGGTCCTTTCCATGATTAGCCGTGTCTCCCTAGGTCACACTGGCCGAACGTTACAAGTGGGCATTTGGATTACTCTGGGTTATGGGGCTATGGCCGTATCAGCGATTGCCAGAGTCGTTGCACCACTCATATCAAATCACCCCTCTCCGCTGTATATGGTCAGCATAGCCTGCTGGGTATTTGCCTACCTTGCCTTTGTGGTAATTTACTGGCCTGTATTGACCCAGCCGCGTGTTGATGGTCGCCCCGGATGACAACACCTTATGTCAAAGCTGAGTAAATAATTTCGACTAAATATTTCTCTCAGCTTTTTTGCACTTTCCTAGATGCCCTCCCCTTTTTTCACACCACTTTTCCAAACTACTTTTTTTGAACTATCCTTCAAGCTAGTCGTTGTGCCAAACAGACACTTTCCAACCATTGACTTAGGTCAAGTGCAAAGACAGGCTTACGGCGTTAAAGTTCGATAGGTAACTGACTAAAAAACTCGGATATTAACAACCAAAAAAATAGGATCGAGCCGCCATGAGTGATGACAACCACATTGAGGACAGGGACATTCCAATAATGCAGAGGGTACTGGATAACCCGTTTCTTCTGTTATTTATCGGAATCTCCGTACCTACGCTAATCTACATCGTATGGGGTGTGATGGAACTGATATCTATCCCCATTTCCCACTAATCAAGCTTTTGGCTTTACGGAGAATAAAAAATGACAGGCATTTCACCTCCAGCCAGGAAAATCTGGTGGAACGAACGTATAGAAAAAGGTGAGCTAATCTGGATAGGTGTCGTGGTTGTTTGGGGTATTATTCTAACCCTGATGATGCCCTTCTGGCATATTTATGGCGATCAAAACCTATCTGATGAAGCTTATAGAACCACCCCTGAAATCTACATGGCCAAAGCTCAAGCGGTAGTTGATAAATACACCGTTCGAACTGAAGGTGACATGCAGATTCCAGTGGTCAAACCTCCCGCAGGCGAAGATATATACCTGGTAGGTCGACTCTGGCAATGGTGGCCCTATTTTGAGCTGAAGAAAGACGAAACCTATCGTCTTCACATCGCCTCAGTTGATTGGCAGCACGGATTTTCCCTGCAACCCACCAACCTCAATGTGCAAGTCCTACCGGGTTATGACATGGTCTTAACCGTCACCCCAAATAAATCAGGTAAGCACACTATTGTTTGTAACGAATACTGCGGAATCGGGCATCACAATATGCTGGGCACGATTTACGTTGTTGAATAAGGGGCTGACATGAATACTAATAATGATTTTAGAATTTGTCCCGATACCGGGCTCAAATGGCACCGTCCTGCAGAAACCCTAATAAAACTTAATGCTGTTGCAGCCGTCGTATTTCTACTGGTTGGCGGTATACTCGGTTTGGGTGTTGGTTTAACTCGTTGGCCAGAGGTTCATCTGCTCGGTCCTGACACCTTCTACCAAGTACTTACCGGTCACGGTATTAATGTACTTATTTTCTGGATTATTTTCTTTGAAATGGCAGTACTGCACTTTGCCTCATCTACCCTACTGGGTTGCCGAATAGCGATGCCAAAAGTGGGGATGGCTGCATTTTTACTGATGGTTCTTGGCGCATTACTCAACAACTATGCAGTCATGGTTGTTGGTAATTCCAGCGTCATGATGACCTCCTATGTACCGATGCCGGCAGATACCTTGTTCTACGTCGGGCTGATACTGTTTGCCGTAGGCGCATTGATCAACTGTTTTATATTCCTCGGTACACTGGTTATCGCCAAGGATGATAAAACCTATGAGGGCTCTATACCACTAGTAACATTCGGTGCATTGACCGCCTGTATTATTGCTATATTTACCATTGCTTCTGGTGCAGTCATTCTCATTCCGACACTGCTTTGGAACCTTGGCTTTGTCAGCAATATTGATGCAGGCCTTTACCGCTTGATCTGGTGGGCCTTCGGCCACTCATCCCAGCAGGTCAACGTTGCAGCCCAGGTTTCTATCTGGTACTTGATAGCAGCCGTTCTATTTGGCGCAAAACCGCTGTCAGAAAAGGTTAGCCGCTTTGCCTTTCTATTGTACATCGCTGTATTGCAGCTAGCCTCGGCTCACCACTTGTTGGTAGACCCTGGCCTTAGCTCAGAGTGGAAAATCTTTAACACCAGCTACGCGATGTACTTAGCAGTAATGGCTAGTATGGTTCACGGTCTGACTGTTCCCGGTTCGATTGAGCATGCTCAACGTGCCCGAGGCCTCAGTGCTGGTTTATTTGAATGGTTACGAAAAGCACCTTGGGGTAACCCGGTCTTTTCCGGTATGTTCCTGTCACTGGTCGGTTTTGGTGTTCTGGGTGGTATTACCGGTGTGGTCATGGGTACTGAGCAGATTAACCTGCTGATTCACAACACCCTGTATGTACCTGGCCATTTCCATGCCACCGTTGTTATCGGTACAACCATGACATTTATGGCGATCACCTTCTGGCTGGTACCCATTCTGTTCCGCCGTCAGTTAATCATGAAAAAATTGGCCTGCCTGCAACCCTGGATTTTCGGCCTTGGCATGACCGGTGTTTCTCTGTTCATGATGGGTGCCGGCACACTGGGTGTACCACGCCGGCATTGGGATATTCTGTTCTCCGGTTCGGATGGTGGGTTTGAATTCTCAGCTGCAGCAATCACCATGATGGGATTAAATGGTATGTCTGTGATCCTGGCCTGCCTAGGTGGCGCAGCCTTCTGTATCATCGTGGTCGGTTCGCTGCTGTTCGGCAAGAAAATTGGCGAAGATGAGAAGGTTGGTGACGTGATGATCGCTGCCCCCGTTACTGATGAGGAGTACGCGACCAATAAAGCCTCAATGACGATTCCTGGCACACTGTGTATGGTTGCAGTCTTCTTTGTTGCCTTTGTCCTGTACTACTTCATTAACTGGAAGTACTTAGCACAAACCTGGGGTTTAAGCTAAAAGCCTATAACCCAAGCCTGCAAACAAGGCCTGTAACTAATGGAGGGGGGGGCTAGGCCCCCCCTTTTTTTGACTAACACATTTTGACTAACGAAATGGTTAAGGAATCTCTGTGTTTTCCCAGATAGTTGACATTTTCAAGCTTCGTATCGGTGTGTTAATGGCTGTGACCGCCCTAGCGGGATTCGCAGTCACACCCGGTCAGTCATTATCCAGTCTACAAATGTTGGTATTAGCTTTGACTGTTTTAGGCGCATCTGCAGCAGCAGGTGCTTTTAATCAGTATGCAGAAAAAGATTTGGATGCGCGTATGGAGCGCACCAAAAAACGGGCTTTTGTTACTGGTGCCGCCTCACATAACAAAGGCTGGTTATGGCTAATAGCAGGACTGCTCTTGCTCTCTGTGGGACTTGCCAGCTGGATATTTAATATTGCCGTGGGTTTCCATGTATTTATGGGGGCCTTTACCTACGGTGTTATTTATACCCTATGGCTCAAACGACGTACTGCCTGGAATATTGTTATAGGTGGTGCTGCGGGCAGTTTTGCCGTTTTAGCCGGTGCTGCGGCGGCTGATCCTGCTTTAAGTATGCCGTCTATATTACTCGCTGTAGTGCTATTCCTCTGGACACCACCTCACTTCTGGGCGCTGGCCATTGCACTTCATAAGGACTATGCAGCAGCAGGTGTTCCCATGCTACCGGTAGTTAAAGGTGATGATGCCGCAGCCAAAATTATCCTGCTCAATATTATTGTACTGGTCGCAGTGTCGTTATTGCCGGGCTTCTATGGCTTGGGCTGGGTATATCTCGCCGGAGCTTCAATCGGCGGAGCCTATTTTATCTATAAAGGCATCCACCTAGTTCAGGATGCCAACCCTAAAACGGCTATTCGCTGCTTTCTTGCATCATTAGTTCAATTGACAGTATTGTTAATCGCCGCGATGATTGACCCCCTACTCATTGGGTAATTCATCGATGAAACCACTATCTCGGTTACTGATCCTGCTAACATTTCTGCTGGGGACAACAGTCGTCGCTGAAGAAATCGCGATGCAACAGCATCAACACAAACCTGCACCCACCTTTGACCGTAAAACTGCTCTGGACACTAGTCAATCCGCTATAGGTAATCAGCTAAATGAATATCATTTTTTCACTGGCCAGGGACAACCAAAAAAGCTTAGCGAGTACCGGGGTAAACCGCTGGTCATCAGCCTAATTTACACCTCGTGCTTCCATATCTGCCCAACCACGACCAAACATCTTGATAAGGTGATGAGTAAGGCACGGTCTGTCTTGGGCGAAGACAGCTTTAATATTGTCACTATCGGTTTTGATTCAGATAATGATACAGCCGATGCCATGAGATTTTTCGCCAAACAGCAGTCAGTCAATGAAGACAACTGGGATTTCCTGTCCACTGATAAAGAAACTATTCTCCAATTTTCTAAACAGCTTGGTTTCCAGTTTTTTCCCTCGCCCAATGGCTTTGACCATCTGGTTCAAACCACCCTGCTAGATGAACATGGGGTCGTCAATCGACAAGTCTATGGTATCCAGTTTGAAACGCCACACCTTGTGGAGCCACTTAAGCAACTGGTTTTTGGTGAAAAAGCAGACCAATCACTTTTTCAACAAATTACTGACAAGGTTCGTCTATTTTGCACAGTGTACGACCCCTATTCCGACTCTTATAAATTTGATTACTCAATTTTTGTCGGGCTCTTTATTGGACTCACCATTGGTGGGCTGATGATAATTCTCTTTATCAGAGAGTGGCGTTACACTCATGCGGCCCGAAACAAGTAATACTCATGGATAAAATGTAGTGATCAAAATTTTTGAGCGTATAACGCTCAGCCTGTTCCAGTTTCTGGAAAGCACCTTTAACCAAATTTTTGGTGAGCGCTGGAATCCCTGGTATCAGCTAGGTGCTCTTTCTTTTTACTTTTTCTGGATAGTAACGGTAACCGGTCTCTACCTGTTTATCTTTTTTGACACCAGTATCAATGGCGCCTTTGAGTCCATGGAGAATCTCACCAACAACCAGTGGTTTGCCGGTGGTGTTATGCGCAGCTTGCACCGCTATGCCTCAGATGCCATGGCTATTACTGTCACCCTGCACCTGCTGCGTGAATTTGGTCTCGGACGCTTCCGTGGCGCACGCTGGTTTTCCTGGTTTAGTGGCGTGCCTTTGCTTTGGTTGCTATTTGCTGCCGCAATCGGTGGATATTGGCTGGTTTGGGATCAGTTAGCTCAATATATCTCTGAAGTGACCACTGAATGGTTTGGTTGGCTCCCCTTTATTGGCAATTCATTAGCTCGAAACTTTGTTTCAAATGCAACGCTGAGTGACCGGTTTTTTTCACTTTTAGTCTTTATGCATATTGCCATTCCATTATTCCTACTGGTAGGAATGTTTATTCACATCAAGCGAATTAAGCTACCAAAAACTAACCCACCTAAAGGGCTTGCTCGCGGCACACTTGCAGCGCTCATTCTACTGTCACTTATTAAACCTGCTGTCAGCATGGATAAGGCCGATATGTCGGTCTCAGTCACAGCTATTGACTTGGACTGGGTGTACATGAATGTCTACCCACTCCTGGACAGCTGGGGCTATGGCGCAGTCTGGGTATTACTGGTAGGTCTTTCAGGCTTCCTAGCGATTCTCCCTTGGCTCTCCCCTGATAAGAAAAAAGCGATGCGTGCAGCTGAGGTCAATCCAGATAACTGCAATGGCTGTAGCTGGTGTTATCAGGACTGCCCCTTTGAAGCCATTACCATGATCGAACACGATTTCAAGAAAGGTCATAAACAGGCTCAAGTAGACCCTGACCTATGCACTGCCTGTGGAATCTGTGCTGGCTCCTGTCCCTCCGCAACACCCTTTAGACATGTTGATGAGCTAATATCGGGTATTGAGATTCCCGATTTTTCCATAGATCATCTACGCCAAGAGACTAATAAAAAACTGGAAGCGCTAACCGGTAATCAGCGCCTAGTCGTCTTTGGCTGTGATCATGCCACTGATATCGAACGTATTTCTGACGGCCAAACAGCTGTCATTAGCCTTCCCTGTGCCGGCCTATTACCCCCCTCCTTTGCAGACTACATCTCAAGACAACCGGAAATTGATGGTGTCATGGTCAGTGGCTGCTGCAGCCAGGACTGCTATTTCCGAAAAGGGACAAAATGGACAGAGGAGCGTTTTCGTCGAGAACGAATGCCACACCTTCGCACCAAAGCCGGAAAGCAAAAAGTGAAACTATTTTGGGCGGGTCCGAAGGAAGAAGAAAAACTGCACACGGCTCTGACTAAATATCGTGCTGATCTGGCTTTTCATAAGGCGGAAGAAACGGAAGGAGCTGGCTTTGATTAATTGGAAATTCTGGGTCGGCCAGGCGCTTTGTTATAGCCTCTTTATCGCATTTATTGGGTACTTTTCCAATTCACCAGCGTACCAACGCTTTCCTGAACAACAAGGAACTATCAAACTTAGCCTTCGTCATGCAGGCCAAATTCTTGGTGAATGTCGTGAACGCAGTGAAACTGAGCTGGCCCAGCTACCACCCAACATGCGTATTAGCAAAGTTTGCCCACGCGAGCGCTCACCATTACAGCTGGATTTACTGATTAATGATGAAATGGTTTATAGCAAAGAACTAGCGCCTCGGGGTATACATGGGGATGGCCTATCCTCGGTGTACTTCCGATTACCTGTAAGCTCGGGAGAAATTAATCTCAAGGTACGGATGAAGGATCACATAAACCAGAAAGAGTATCCTTATCAACTACAGAAAACCTTGCAGCTGGCTCCCGCTCAAGTTCTAGTGATTGATTTCGATACCAAAGCTGGGGAGTTCATTATTTTATAAGAAATCTTTATCTAAAGGTTTGTTGTATTAGTATTTTGAGTAGTTTATTCGATATTGGTTTGGTCCCAGATGGTATCAACCACCGGAGCTTTGTTGGAGGAAGTGTTGTAGAACCTCAAAGGTCCCCAATGTTAAAACAAAAATGATAATGAAGTAGATGATGCCACGATTTTTGAAGGGCGCTCCACGCCGAATCTCAACCTGACGCAGTAACCAGTCAGAAAACAGGTAGAGAACAACAGCAACCAGCGTAAAGAGAACAATATCCACAATAAACTCCAAACTAAAAGCTCAAATAAAAAATATGTTGCACAGATATACTCTGCCATTACACAGTTAACTATGTCCATGATCAATAAATAATGAGAAACGAGCCCTCAACAGCCCAACAGCCTCAAAAGCTTCTATCTCGCTATGTCATGATAGTGTTAGTCGCTACATTGATTATCAATTGCCTCAGCGCCTATATCCGCCATGTGGAAGCCGGCCTTGGCTGTGAACAGTGGCCAAGTTGTTATGGTGAAATTGGGCGATTTATCTCCCCCAATGATGAAGCCGAGATAGCCCAAAAAGCATTGGCGCCCACAGAAATAGCCAAGCAGATGCATCGTACCATTGCCACGTTACTAGTGATCGGTGTATTGCTACTGGTTAACCAGAGCCGTAAACCCGGAGCCATGCAGGGGGTGAGCCGCTATCTGCCCTATTTGTTGCTGGCAGTACTGTTGCTACTGTCTATCATTGGGCCTGCCAGTTACCTGAAAACTATACCCGCCATCGCGGTAGTCAATTTGGCCGGTGGGTTAGCCCTATTAGCGATGTCTTGGTGGTTGTGGCTTCAACTTAACTGGAAAGACCGCACAGAGGCCCCCTCCTGGCTTAAAAGGCTCACCTTGGCAGGTTGGCTGCTACTGATGCTTCAGATTCTCCTGGGCTCATGGGTTAGTGCTAATTATGCCGGCCTAGCCTGTAGTGAGTTGTTCACGTGCAATGCTTCCTCAGGATACGCTTCAGAGGGGTCGGGTAGCTTCTGGTATTTTCGACAGCTTGCTCTGGATACAGAGGGCCGAGTTCTTTTTGATAGCAGTACGGTACTGATTCATCTTGCGCATCGTGCCGGAGCCATTTTAAGTGGTTTGATTTTATTGATTGGCGCCCTAAGTTCTCTACAATACAGAAAAAAAACAGCTATTAGCCTTTTTGTACTCGTCCTGCTCCAAGGTGCTCTGGGAGTAAGTGGCGTACTGTTATCACTGCCCATTATGGTAGTCATGGCACACAACCTGATAGCCTCACTACTTTTGATGGCTGTCATGGCCCTAAACTATCAACTCGTTCAGGCTAAGTAATATGCACAACACTTCTCATCAATATCATGGACACCGCTATAACCGCCAAATTGCTTTGTGGTTAATACTCTGTGCAGGCATTATTTTTTCCATGATTCTATTGGGTGGTGTTACTCGCCTGACTCACTCCGGGCTATCCATGGTGGAGTGGAAACCATTGATGGGAGTCATTCCCCCGCTCACAGATATGGAATGGCAGAAAACTTTTGAAAAATATCAGCAATTCCCCGAGTACCAGAAGGTCAACCATGGTATGAGTGTCGGTGAATTTAAGTCGATCTTTATGTTCGAATACCTGCACCGGGTGCTTGGGCGTTTAATTGGTGTCATATTCCTGTTGCCCTTCCTATTTTTCTACTTCACCAAGCGCATTCGACTTGGCTTAACACCCAAATTGGCAGTTATGTTTGTCCTTGGTGGACTGCAAGGGTTACTGGGTTGGTATATGGTAAAAAGTGGCCTAGTTGATAACCCCAGAGTCAGTCAATACCGGTTAACGGCTCACCTTGGGGCTGCAGTCATTATTTACGCCTATATTCTCTGGGTTGCCTTTGGGTTGCTGTCCATCAACTCACCATCCTCTTTGATCAAGACAGGGCTCAAACGCTTTGCCTATACACTGAGTGGGCTCTTGTTTTTAATGATTCTCTCTGGTGGTTTAGTGGCAGGTACCCGGGCAGGTTTTGCCTATCCAACGTTCCCATTGATGGGAGATTCTTTTATACCACCGGGGCTCTTTAATACGGACCCTGCATGGCTGGCTATTTTTGAAGATATTACGACGGTTCAGTTTAACCATCGTATCTTTGCCTATGTGTTATTTGCTTTGATTCTGACCTTCTCTTTCAAAAGTCTAAGAAGTGGTATTCCAGGTAAACTTCGCACAGGAACTCACTGTCTGATAGCGCTATTACTTACTCAGGTAACACTGGGTATTTCAACATTGCTGTTACATGTACCTGTCACTTTGGCCGCCGCTCACCAAGGTGGCGCAATTGCGCTGTTTACAGCATCACTTTTTGTTAGCCGCTGCCTGAGTAATGAAGAAGTAGCCACACAATCAACCAAGGCAATCACTTGAGCCGATTACTAGTACTACTTGTCGCCACTGGACTGATAGTTGGAGCCGTTATAGGTTCCAACTACCTGAAATCCACACTCAAGCAGCAACTACCTATTCTGGACACACTGGGCGGAGAGTTTGCTCTACCGAGCACCCAAGACCGAACGATTCAACTTTCAGAATTTAAGGGGAAAGTCGTATTACTCAATTTTGGATTTACCAGTTGCCCCGATGTTTGCCCAACTGTACTTGCCAAAATCAAGGTGTTGATAGAAACACTTGGTGATCAGGGCAATGATATTCAGCCCTTATTTGTCACTATCGACCCAGCCCGAGATTCCATTGAGAAACTGAGTAGCTATTTACCCTATTTTCATCCCTCCATTATTGGTTTACGAGGTGAAAAAGAGGCATTAGCTGAAGTTGCTGACCTCTACAAAGTCCTCTACCAGAAGGAAGAGCTTGACTCAGAATTGGGATACGGATTTTTACACAATGATCATATCTACCTGATAGATCAACAGGGTCAAGTTAGAGCCATGTATTCCGGATCAGTGAAGCCGGAAACTATTATTAAAGAGATCAAAACACTGCTCTAGCCTAACTAAGAACCGATTTGCAAATAGCTGAACTGCCAATAACCGAATTAGGCCCAACTAGGACGCCATATTGAATAGCGATACATACAACCTTAAGGATATTGATCCGGCAGCAAAAAAGCTGGCACTTGGCTGGATTTGGCTGGGTGTCTACTCACTCGTAGCAGCAGGTATTCTGGCTATATTACTGGCTTTATCAAGAACACCCGCTATTAAAGAAATGATGCCCGGAAGCAACTTTTTTAAGGTCGCTTTAGTCGTTCATGTGGATTTATCCGTACTGATCTGGTTCCTGGCTGGTGCCGGAATACTCTGGTCTGTATTTGGCATACACCGTGAGTCATTGTGGAGTAAAACGGCCTTCTGGTTGGCAGTAGTTGGTACCGTCATTATCAGTATCTCCCCTTTCCTTGGCGCCACCCAACCACTGATGAATAACTATATACCCGTAATATTGCAACCCTGGTTCTTTTACGGACTTTTGGTTATGACAGCGGGGTTAGTGATTCAGGCAACAGGTTTTATGGTGACCAACACACCACGTTTAAACCGCTCTGAGGGAACGGAGACCCTGCGATTTGCCTTGTATCTAGCAGCACTGTCAGTGCTAATTGCCGTTATCTGCGTTGCTGTTTCTTACGCAAAAATACCTGAGACCATAGGCGGAGAGTTCTATTACGACCTGTTATTTTGGGGCGGTGGACACGTACACCAGTTCGTCAACACTGTATTGCTCCTCGTTGCCTGGGTTATGCTTTCAGCTGCCTGCGGCAATGATTTGCGGATGAGTCCACGTCTTGGTGCCATGCTGTTTTTACTGGTCGTTCTACCAATAGCGATGGTGCCTTGGCTCTACAGTTACAAGATTGAATCCAGCGAGCATATCCTAGGCTTTACTCAATTGATGAGGAAAGGTGGATTAGCCTCTATTCCCATTGGGTTATTGATCTTTCTAAGCACCTTCCGATTTACTAAATTAAGTGATGAACAAAAACCTCTCCGAGCAGCCCTGATCAGCTCCATTACACTGTTTGCTGGCGGTGGGATTCTTGGCTTTATGATCATGGGTTCCAACACCATTATTCCGGCCCATTATCATGGCTCAATCGTTGGTGTGACCATGGCAGTTATGGGTGTTGTCTTTCTGTTACTGCCACGCCTAGGCCGCCCCATCAAACATTTAAAGTTGGCCTATTGGATGCCCTGGTTATACGGCGCGGGTCAACTCATGCATATCACAGCGCTTGCCTGGTCTGGAGGGCATGGTGTTAAACGTAAGGCCGCAGGGCAAGCTCAAGGCCTTGAAGGGCTTCAGGAAGTCATTGGTATGGCTTTTATGGGTGTCGGAGGGCTAATCGCCGTTTTAGGTGGTGTATTATTTCTTTTTATTGTCATCAGTGCATTGATAAAAAAATCTGAGCCATTAACAACACACTCCCAAACAGATGGGGCTTGATCACGATCAAGCATTTTTTACGCCCTATCCATTATCCTTCTGTTAAAATAGTACGCTGATTAACCTGATTTTTAGGTTTCACATTCTTTTTATCCCATGGTTGGAGTATTGATATGAAAAAACTGATCGGAACTACTATGAAAGTAGCGATGGCGGTAACGCTACTCACTGCAGGCGGCCAAGTAATGGCGGCTGGTGATGCAGCAGCTGGAAAAGCTAAAGCGGCAACTTGTGCTGGCTGCCATGGTGCTAATGGCATCAGTGGCAATGATTTGTGGCCAAACCTTGCTGGTCAAAAGGCCGGTTACCTCTCGAAGCAAATTAAAGCTTTCCGTGATGGATCACGCAATGATCCAATGATGTCCTCCATGGTAAAAGCACTATCTGATCAAGATGCTGATAACTTGGGTGCATACTACGCTGAGATGAAATAAAACTCGGCTAACACCTAATAAAACCTGTTATACCTGTTTCCTTAGGAAATTGCGCATAACGGGTTTTTTTTATGGAAAAATTTTGTAAGAAATTATCGATAATTAAATTTTCTTAAGAAGGTGGTAATTTATCTTAAAAATATATCTGTAGCGTTCTGTTTGATTCATGGTTCGGTTTGATTTAAAAAAAGTATTATTGATGGAGTATTTTACTCATAGTTAGCCAGCGCCTTCCTATCTAGCACCGTTACCTCTTTACCTTTCATATCAATAACACCTTCCTCCTTCAGTCGGTGAACAATCCGTGAAAATGTTTCCGGTTGAATGGCCAGCTGACCCGCAATAAGGCGCTTGGCCACAGGAAGGTCAAACTGGGGGTATTCTGAATCAGAATCTACTATTTGGGTCATCAGATAACGAACCACCCGGTGTGTAGAGTTTTTAAGCGACAACACCTCAATTTCACTGAGTCTCATCCGCAATCGTCGACTAAGATCACCCAACAGCACTAGGCTGAGATCAGGGCTGCTTTTCAACAGTGTCATATAGTCTATATTTGAAAAGCTGAACAGCTCAGATGAGTCAACCGCCTGCGCAGAAACCGGATACATCATCTGTGCATTAAACATGAGCGCTTCAGCAAATGTCTGATTTGAAGGTACCAGCTCAATTATTTTTTCCGTTCCATCGGGCAATGTACGAAATAGCTTCATACAGCCTGAGACCACAAAATAAAAATGCCGAGCTTCTTCATTTTGCTGAAAAAGAAATTCACCTTTTCCAACACTAAGAACGCGAGTACCGCGCATCAACGTTGTCATATCTGAATCTGACAATGCGGAAAATAAGTGATGTTTTCTAAGTAACTGACCGTGTATTTTCTGGAACTGCATAGCGTCTTCTTTTTTTAGCATTCCCATCAATGAGCTCCTAATTCTATAGCCACCTACCCCCCAATACCAGATATAGTGAAAATGTATTGTCAGGTTAACAGCACGAATTTGTCGTCAGGTTTAGTCGTCAAGAACTTTCAAGCCTAGGTGAAACATTTAAAAATCCAATTGATGATTATCAAGAGGGGAAAAGAAAGCAATAAAAAAAGCCCGGTAGTTATACCGGGCTTCTTGATCAACGAAAAATAATTAATCGACAAATAACCTAGCATTTCTGAACAACCGCATCCAGGCACCATCTTCCTGCCAATCATCTGGATGCCAGGAATTGGTGACAGCGCGGAATACCCGCTCAGGGTGAGGCATCATAATCGTTGCACGTCCATCTGCACTGGTAACACCCGTGATCCCCATAGGTGAGCCATTGGGATTGGACGGATATACCTCAGTGGTATCATGGAAATTATCCAGATAACGAAGAGATACCCCTCTTGCGGCACCAAACGCCTGGGCATCAATATCACTGATGAACTCAGCCCTACCCTCACCATGAGCTACCGCAATCGGCATGTGTGACCCCACCATCCCCTTCAATAAAACCGAAGGGCTTGGCTCAACACGAACGAGGGAGAAACGTGCTTCAAATTGTTCAGATAAATTCCGCACAAAACGAGGCCAATGCTCCGCACCAGGTATTAAGGGTTTCAGGTTAGATAACATTTGGCAGCCATTACAAACCCCAAGCGTAAACGAGTCATTACGGTGAAAAAACTGCTCGAACTGCTCTCGAGCCTGTGCATTAAACAGCACCGTTTTAGCCCAACCTTCACCAGCACCCAGTACATCGCCATAGGAAAAGCCACCACAAGCCACAAGTCCTTTAAAGTCATCCAGACCTATACGACCACCGAGAAGGTCACTCATATGAACATCAACAGCGTCAAAGCCTGCACGATCAAATGCTGCCGCCATCTCAACTTGGCCATTAACCCCTTGTTCACGGAGAACCGCAACGCGTGGGCGAACCCCTCGAGAAATATAGGGGGCTGCAACATTGTCATTAATATCAAAGGTTAGACCGACACTCAGGCCCGGGTCTTCAAGAAAAAGTCCATCAAATTCCTGCCGAGCACATTGTGCATTGTCTCGCCGAGCTTGAATTTGATAACTGGTCTCACTCCATCGGCGCAATAATTCAACACAACTATGACTATAGAGACGAGCGCCATCTTGATGGATTTCTATACTTTCAGAGTTATTGAGCGTTGCAACTGAGCTAACAGGAATACCCGCCTCTGAAAAACGGGCTTTAATGCCATCAACTTTGTCTGTAGCCACCTGAACCACTGCACCTAACTCTTCGTTAAACAGTAGTGATAGTGCATCGCCAGGCTGCTCATCCAGACTAATATCAAGTCCCACATGACCAGCAAAGGACATTTCCACCAACGTGGCAAACAAACCACCATCAGAACGGTCGTGATAGGCAATAATATCGCCAGCATTGTTAGCTGACTGAATAATATCGAAGAATGCTTTCAGCTTCTCAGCACTCACTACATCAGGGGTTACATCGCCCATCTGGTTGTAGACCTGAGCCAAAATAGAACCGCCAAGTCGGTTCTTATTTTCCCCAAGGTCAATATAGAGAAGTGCCGTATCACCCTTATCGACTCGCAGCTGTGGCGTCAGTGTTTTTCGTACATCTTGAACGGGGGAAAAAGCGGTAATAACTAGAGACAACGGTGATGTGACTGCTTTATTCTCACCATCTTTCTCCCAGGCTGTGCGCATGGACATCGAGTCCTTGCCCACGGGAATGGTAAGGCCCAGTTGAGGACACAACTCCATACCTACCGCCTCCACCGTACGGAAGAGCTTTTCATCTTCACCCGGATGGCCAGCAGCACACATCCAGTTAGCGGAGAGCTTTATATCTGAAAGCTGGCCAATGCTGGTGGCAGTAATGTTGGTAATCGCCTCACCAATAGCCATTCTCCCTGAAGCAGGAGCATCCAAAAGAGCAAGGGGTGTACGCTCACCCATGGACATAGCTTCACCAGCATAACTATCGAAGCCAACGGTCGTGACCGCACAATCAGCAACGGGCACTTGCCAGGGACCCACCATCTGATCCCTCACAACCGTTCCAGTAATACTGCGGTCACCAATGGTGATAAGAAAGCTTTTACTGCCCACCGACGGATGTTGTATAACCCGACCAATAGCCTCATCCAAAACAATACCTGACCAATCAAATGTCTGGGTCTTGGGAAGGTAAGCTTCAGCCTCACGATGCATTTTGGGTGCCTTGCCAAAAAGGACTGACATTGGTAAATCTACCGGCTTCACATCAAAATGCCGGTCATTGAGCAACAGATGTTTCTCAGTAATAGATTCTCCCACCACGGAATAAGGGCAACGCTCACGCTCACAAATAGCCTCAAACCGGGCTAGATCTTCAGGCTTTACCGCCATCACATAACGTTCTTGTGCTTCGTTGCACCAAATGGCCAAGGGGGACATTCCTGGCTCATCATTGGGTATTTGACGCAACTCAAAGTGTGCGCCACAACCACCATCCTCTGCCAACTCGGGAAAGGCATTAGACAATCCACCCGCACCCACATCATGAATGAAGGCAATAGGGTTTTTAGTCCCTAATTGCCAACATTGATCAATCACTTCCTGGGCACGACGTTCCATCTCCGGGTTCTGCCGCTGTACTGAGGCAAAGTCCAGGTCTTCAGCACTGGTGCCCGACGCCATTGAGGACGCAGCACCACCACCCAAGCCAATCAACATGGCAGGGCCGCCCAGCACAATCAGCTGACAACCCGGGTCAAATTCATGCTGCTCAATATGTTCTTCGCGAATATTGCCATAACCGCCGGCAATCATAATTGGCTTGTGGTAGCCCCTGCGCTCACCATCGAAGTCTTGCTCAAAGGTTCGAAAGTAACCACAAAGATTGGGACGTCCAAATTCATTATTAAATGCCGCACCACCCACTGGTGCTTCGACCATAATATCCAATGCCGTCACAATCCGATCTGGCTTGCCATAATTTTGTTCCCAAGGTTGAGTGAACTCCGGGATATTCAAATTCGATACAGAGAAGCCTGTTAGGCCAACTTTTGGTTTAGAACCTCTACCGACAGCACCCTCATCACGAATTTCACCACCGGAGCCCGTGCCTGCTCCTGAAAATGGGGCTATGGCCGTAGGGTGGTTGTGAGTTTCCACCTTCATCAGTATGTGTATTGGTTCTTGGGTATAGCCGTAGACCTTATTCTCTGGGTCAGGAAAAAAACGTCCAGCCTCACTACCTGTAATCACAGAGGCATTATCATCATAAGCAGACAGTACATTTTCTCCCCCCTGCTCATAGGTATTTCTAATCATCCCAAACAACGATATATCCTGATCTTTACCATCGAGTGTCCAAGAGGCGTTAAAGATTTTGTGGCGACAGTGCTCGGAGTTTGCCTGGGCAAACATCATCAATTCAACATCGGTTGGGTTTCGACCAAGTTCGGCGAAACTGGCCAGTAAATAATCAATCTCGTCATCTGCTAGAGCCAAACCCAGTGTGATATTAGCTTGCTCCAGTGCTGACCGACCCTTTTTAAGTGTGTCTACCTCGGTCATTGGCTCCGGTTCATGATGGGAAAATAATTGTTCCGCAGCAGAAACCTCGGTAAATACTGCTTCCACCATCCGGTCATACAACAGCGCTTCGACTTGCTGTAGATGCTCTTTGATAATAGTGCCCTGCAAGTAATAGGCGATACCTCGTTCCAAACGAAGTACGGATGCCAACCCTGAATTATGAGCAATGTCAGTAGCCTTGCTTGACCAAGGAGAAATAGTGCCCGGACGCGGCACCACTAGAAGCATATGCCCCTCAGGTTCTTCAACATTGGTCTGTGAACCACTCGTCAGAGGACCGTATGTCAGTAGCGCCTTGAGTGTCGTTGATTCTGTATCTGAAAAGTCGTCCGCCACTTCCACAAAATGCACAAACTCAGCGTAAACCCCCTCTATACCTGGCTCAATAGTCTTCAGGGAGGAAAAGAGTTTTTGTTTTCTAAACTCTGAAAGCGCCGGGGCACCACGAAAAGTCAGCATCTTGAAATAGCTCTCGTCAGGCAAGATTTAAGGCCGGTTATTGTACTGGAATTGATCACAACACGTCATGGTCTGAAACGACTCATTTAACCACTGATCAACTGTAATATCAGGCATGTCAGAAAATGGTTGAACCCCCTTACATCTGTCTCTAATCTAGATATCCTAGATAAGCCCGTTTATTTCTTTGGAAAAGCGACTGATGTGAGCAACAACAATCATCAGGATCGTTTTAAGTGGTTCCTTGAATGTGGTTTTTTGATTGGACAATAGTATGCGTGGGTTTTATTTTCATTTTAAAAAAACGTCGAAGCGCATCGCTCTGTGTATATTGCTTTTTGTCTTTGCCCTGACCCTTTCCACCAGCCGCGCTCCAACCACACTCGAAGAAGTTCTCAGTAACAATGAATTACGTGTGCTGACCCTAATGGGATCTACGACTTACTTTAAAAATGCCAAAGGTGAGGATGGCTTTGAATATCTTTTAGCCAAAGCATTCGCTACATCCCTGGGAGTCAAACTGAAAGTAACCACGATGACATCACTCAGTGGCGCCCTATTGGCTGTGGGTGGCCCACTGGGCCATTTTGCTGCTGCTGGTCTGACCAACACGCCTGAGCGCCAGGAAAAGCTGCGTTTTACCCAGCCCTACTATCACGCCACGCAAACACTTATCTATCGAAATGGCTCCAAACGCCCTAAAACTGTAGAAGACACCTATGACGGCCAGTTACTGGTGATACAAAATAGCTCCCACAGTGAACGACTCTCCGAATTAAAACGTGAATACCCTGATCTTCAATGGGAAGCCATGGAGGGTGTAGAAATGCTTGACCTCATGGCTAGAGTACATTCAGGTGAGGCCAACTACGCGATCGTCGATTCAACATCTTACCTGGTAGACCGAAGTATCTACCCTAAGGCGCGTGCAGCATTTGATGTCTCAGATCCGCAACCTGTAGCCTGGGCATTCCCCCTTCATGGTGACAATTCACTCATTAATGCTGCTAATACATTCTTAAAAGACTTTGAAGAAAGTGGAGAATTGGAGAAGTTAAAAAATCAGTCGCTATACCAAACAGAGGGCTTCAATTTAGCGGGTTCCCAACTTTTTCTCCATCGAATAAATGCTCGATTACCTGAATATGAACCAATGTTTAAAGACATTTCAAAAGAATACGATATCGACTGGCACCTACTGGCAGCCATCGCTTATCAAGAATCACACTGGAATGCTGAGGCCAAATCACCCACAGGGGTAAGAGGCCTGATGATGCTAACATTACCCACTGCTAAAGAAATGGGTGTTTCTGATCGCCTAGATCCCAAACAAAGCCTCAGGGGCGGTGTAAAATATTTTCTTAAGGTCAAATCACGTTTGCCCTCGGGCATCATTGGTTCAGAGCGTACTTTATTTGCCATGGCTGCCTACAATGTCGGCATGGGGCATTTGGAGGATGCGAGGGTATTAACAGATCGGGATAAGAGAAGCCCCAACATATGGGAAGAAGTAAAAAAATCTCTCCCGTTATTACAACAGAAAAAATATTTCTCTACGGTTCGCCATGGCTATGCCAGAGGCCAGGAACCCGTAGACTATGTTAAAAATATTCTTCATTACCAAGCGATTTTAAAGTGGCACTCACTGGAAACTCAACGCCGCCGTGATCGAGAGCAAAATTTGGAACTACCTAACTCCAGTGACTGGAACACCAACTCACTTCTTTCGTTGTAGTTCTTACGGTAGCGTTGAAATTTTTCTGTCTTTAATTACTTAACTTTAATGGCTTAAAACTTAAAAACAATTAACGCTTTTTACGAAAAAAATCACTGATCAACTGACTACACTCTTCCGCTAACACCCCACCCACCACATCAACTTTATGATTGTAGTGAGTCATGTCAGTTAATTGTAATTGACTTTCCACTGCACCGGCTCGTGGTTCCTTAGCACCGTAGATGATTCGACCCACCCTCGCATGAAGCATTGCTCCAACACACATAGTACAAGGTTCAATAGTGACATAGAGTGTTGTCTCAGGCAGCCGATAGTTTTCTAGTCGGGAAGCAGCATCACGCAACGCTATGACCTCTGCGTGTGCCGTGGGATCACAGGTACTGATGGGCTGATTCCAGCCTTCACCAATCACGACACCATCTTTAACCAATATAGCACCTACAGGGACCTCACCAGCTGCTCCCGCCTGCTCGGCTAAGAGTAATGCCTTAGCCATCCATTCCCTATCAATGGGGGTATAACCTGTGCCTTTCATTTGGAGGAAGCCCATTCATTCTTTGAGAAGAAATGTTTTAAATAAAAACTAATTTAAAACTCATAAAAAACATTTGCTATGCACATCATAAAGCCTATTGAATCTTATCCATTTCTTCACGCTGCTGGTCAACGGTCTCTTGGAGGAAACCTTCAATCGCCTGCACCTTATCAACTTCTCGTTGGTAGATAACCTCAGGGCGATCGTCATTATTTGGGGCTTTTTTACTATCGATAAACACAACGTAAATGAGTCCAAGAATTGCCGCAGCTAGCAATAAATATTTCATTTAAGGTTCCTCAGAAAGGGGCCAGACAGAGGGCCACCACCCCTTCGGGCGATTGAGATGTATTCACAGTCGAAACTTATCCCTAAATGATAGGCCCGCCCTGCAACCATCATGTTGACGCAAATCATCCTTTCAGGAGCCTGCGTGACTCTATCATTGATGAAATGATATTGTGTCTACATAGATTGACACAATATCAGAGAGCCGAACAATTTGATGCTGGTATTTGAATCAAGGAATGCCCTATGAAAAATTTATCACGCTATAAATTGCAATGCCCGTTATTGCTAATTTTGCTGACCACGTTGCTGACCTCCTGCGCCAGCCTGGGTCCAAGTACCATCGAACGGGATCGTATGGATTACGGGCTCTCCCTCAATGCCTCTATTAAGGAGCAACTGCTCGGCAACATAGTTCGCCTGCGTTATATGGAAGCACCTATCTTTGTTGATGTGTCCTCAGTAATTAATCAGTACTCCTTGTCAGGGCAAGTCCAGGCTGGGTTGGGTTTTAATGACTCTTCTTCTAGTGGTGATACCGGTAGACTGGGTGCGGCGGCTCGTTGGGAAGACCGTCCGACGATTACTTACAGTCCTATCACGGGCAAAAAGTTTTCAGAAAGTTTGTTAACACCCATTCCCCCTGAAGCATTGTTCGCGCTGGTACAATCGGGTTGGCCGTCCGACCTTATGTTTCGTCTGACCGTTGCACAAATGAATGGCGTGGCAGATGCAAATCCTCCTGTTCAGGCAGACCCGCGCTTCCGTGAAATACTGCCTATCTGGACCCGGCTACTCGATGCGCGGGTTATAGCTCTGCGGCGCAGCAACAAAGAGAATGAGAAGGCGCGAATCGTTCTACATGTGACAGATCTCGAGCTTGACGCGCAGACTCGCACAGACCTGTTTTTCCTGCTTGAAACTCTTGGGCTTCGGCAGGATGTTAAAGAGTTCAGTTTGTCGTACGGGTTAGTAGCTGATAACCCCGATGCAGTTGCCGTGTTGACCGTGTCCATACTGGACATGATGATCGATCTGGCCAGGATGGTAGATGTACCCCAGGAACATATCGATGAGGGGCGAACCCTCCCAACGTTTGTCGATATCGGGTTGGGCGGGCCATTGTTGCAAGTTCACTCGTCTTTGAAAGAGCCGGAAATGCCCTTTGTGTCAATCCGTAATCGTGGCTATTGGTTCTATATAGATGACAGGGATCTGATTAGTAAACGAACCTTCGGTGTAGTACAGATATTACTAAGCCTAACAGATGCCGGTGAAGCAGCGAAAGGTCCGGTGCTGTCTATTGGTGGTAGTTAAGAGCTGTCATGGTGCAAGGTTCAATAGTGACATAGAGTGTTGTCTCAGGCAGCCGATAGTTTTCTAGTCGGGAAGCAGCTCCAGCCTGCTCAGCTAAAACTTATTATATCAATAGGTCATAGCGATTTAACTACTCCCACTCAATCGTAGCAGGAGGTTTACTGGATACATCATAGGCCACACGAGAAATACCGGGGATTTCATTAATAATCCGGTTAGATACTTTTTCTAATAGCTCATAAGGCAAATGTGCCCAACGGGCTGTCATAAAGTCGATAGTTTCTACAGCCCTCAATGCCACGACATATTCATAACGACGAGCATCTCCAACAACGCCAACAGATTTGACCGGCAGGAAGACCACAAATGCCTGACTGGTTTTATGGTACCAACCAGAATTATGCAACTCCTCAATAAAGATCGCATCGGCCTCACGGAGTAGGTCTGCATATTCTTTTTTCACTTCACCCAGGATTCGAACACCTAGCCCAGGACCGGGGAATGGATGGCGATAGACCATGTCATAGGGCAAGCCTAATTCAAGGCCAATTTTTCGTACTTCATCCTTGAATAACTCACGCAAGGGTTCAACTAGCCCCATTTTCATATCTTCAGGCAGTCCACCCACATTATGGTGTGACTTAATGACATGGGCCTTACCCGTTTTAGCAGCCGCGGACTCAATCACATCAGGATAAATAGTCCCCTGAGCCAACCACTTCACGTCTTCTATCTCAGTTGCTTCCTTGTCGAAAACGTCAATAAATGTTTTGCCAATAATTTTACGCTTTAACTCTGGATCATTCTCACCCTCAAGGGCACCCAGAAACAAAGCTTCAGTATCGGCACGAATAACCTTAACCCCCATGTTTTCGGCGAACATGTCCATGACCTGATCACCTTCATTTTTGCGTAACAGCCCGTTATCGACAAACACACAAGTGAGCTGATCACCAATAGCTTTATGTAACAGCGCCGCTACAACAGACGAGTCCACTCCACCGGACAACCCTAGTAAGACCTTATCTGTCCCCACCTGCTCACGCACACGGGCAATAGCATCATCAATAATCTGCGCAGGAGTCCACAGTGCCTCACAACCACAGATTTCTAGGACAAAGTGCTCAAACATCCTCATCCCCTGCAAGGTATGAGTGACCTCTGGGTGGAACTGGATACCATAGAAGTTCTTTTCGGCGTTATACATCCCCGCAATTGGGCAGGACTCCGTAGAGGCCATCAACTCAAACCCATCGGGTATGGTGGTTACCTTGTCGCCATGACTCATCCAGACATCAAGCAATACACCCTTACCTTCACCAATATGGTCGTGATCGATGTGATCCACCACATCATGCAGTAACCGGCTTTTACCCTGAACCTTCACCTGAGCGTAACCAAACTCCTGCAACTTGGAGCCCTGGACTTTGCCGCCCAACTGTTCCGCCATGGTTTGCATGCCATAACAAATACCCAATACCGGTACACCTAGCTCAAATACTAGTTGTGGTGCTCGGGGTGACAGACCCTCGGTGACAGACGCAGGGCCACCAGCCAAGATAATACCGCTGGGGTTGTACTCACGAATTTCTGCTTCATCCATATCGAAAGCACGAATTTCTGAATAAACACCGACCTCCCTCACCCGCCGAGCTATAAGTTGTGTGTACTGGGAGCCGAAGTCAAGAATCAGGATTTTTTGTGAATGGATATCAGTAGTCATAACTAGCCGTTTGTAATCTAAAGGGGCTGCGAAATGCAGCCCCTTAAATATTTTGTGTCCAGCACTTTCATCTGAAAGTTACCGGCGTGGATAATTGGGCGACTCTTTAGTAATAGACACATCGTGAACATGACTCTCGCCCATACCCGCTGAAGTGACCCTTACAAAGTTTGGTTTGGTTCGGAGGGTTTCAATATCGGTACTACCTGTGTAGCCCATGGAAGAACAAACACCGCCCATCATCTGGTGAATAATAGCGGACACAGCGCCTTTATAAGGAACACGCCCTTCAACACCTTCTGGAACCAGTTTTTCAGCGCCCTGTGTGGCATCCTGAAAATAACGATCGCTGGACCCCATAGTTTGCGACATTGCACCCATAGAACCCATGCCACGATAGGACTTATAGGTTCTCCCTTGGTACAGCTCAATTTCACCCGGAGCTTCTTCAGTACCTGCAAACATGGAGCCCATCATCACTGAATGTGCGCCAGCAGCTAATGCTTTGGCAATATCACCGGAGTAGCGAACCCCTCCATCAGCAATGATAGTGACATCATGATCAGCCAGTGCTTCTGCGACGTTAGCAATAGCAGAAATTTGCGGCACACCAATCCCGGTAACTATCCGAGTGGTACATATAGAGCCAGGGCCAATACCGACCTTAACCCCATCAGCACCCGCCTCGACCAGTGCTAATGCTGCTTCGGCAGTGGCAATATTGCCACCCACTACATCGATCTGAGGGTACTGAGACTTAATCTGATGAACGCGGTTAATCACGTTTAGTGAGTGACCATGAGCAGTGTCAACCACCAACATATCAACACCCGCTTTGACCAGAGCAGCAACCCTGTCATCGGTGTCCGGGCTAGTGCCCACTGAAGCTCCAACTCGAAGACGACCTTGGTCATCCTTACAGGCATTGGGGTACTTTTCGGCCTTATCGATATCTTTAACTGTGATCAATCCACGTAGTTCAAATTGATCATTAACTACAAGTACTTTTTCAATACGGTTTTTGTGCAGTAGTACTTTTACGTCATCTGCACTCGCACCCTCTTGCACCGTCACCAACAGCTCTTTCGGGGTCATAATGGCAGATACTGGCAACTCGAGACTGGGTTCAAAGCGCACATCACGACGCGTCACAATACCCACCAACTCACCATTATCGAGCACTGGCACACCAGAGATATTATGTTCTTGAGTGAGCGCCAATAATGCTTTTACTGGTGCTTCGGCATTGATAGTAATAGGATCTTTTACTACACCACTTTCGAATTTCTTAACGGCTCGAACTTCCAGAGCCTGATTCTCGATAGTCATGCTTTTGTGAATAATACCGATACCACCTTCCTGGGCCAGCGCAATGGCAAGCCGGGCTTCGGTAACAGTATCCATGGCAGCAGAAACAAGCGGGATATTAAGAGTGATATTTCGCGTCAAGCGGGTTTTGAGAGACACATCTTTTGCAGTGACCTCTGAGTATCCGGGCACCAGCAAAACATCATCAAAGGTGAGAGCTTCTTGAGCGATTCGCAACATCTGAATGGCTTACCTCATCAAAGAGTGAGTTTTGTTACCTCTTTCGTTCGATGCTTTCATTCACTGATTGAAACGCAAATCGGAGAGAGGTTCTTAAAGTAAGCGCGGCATTATATGCCGATATAGCCTTAAAAAACACTATTTTTCACTGACTTGCAGTGTTTAACAAGATCACTGTGAGCCTTACGTTTGCATTGACTCAGCACACCAGTAATGGAAAATGATGATATGGAATCTCAACCCACCGCACTCACTGTCTCACAACTTAATAGGCGCGCCCGACAGCTGCTGGAAACCCACTTACCGCTGGTCTGGGTAGAAGGTGAAATATCGAATTTCTCTCGTCCTGGTTCCGGTCACTGGTACCTCACATTAAAGGATGAGCAGGCACAGGTCCGCTGTGCCATGTTCCGTAATCGAAATAATCTGATTCGATTTCGCCCAGAAAATGGCAACCATGTGCTAATGCGCTGCCGCGTGAGCCTATATGAAGGTCGTGGTGATTTTCAGCTGATTATTGAACACATGGAAGAAGCGGGCTATGGGGCCTTACAACGTCAATTTGATGAATTAAAACTTCGATTATCAAAGGAAGGGCTTTTTCTGGAGGCTCACAAACAGCCACTTCCCACTCTTCCTCGACGAATCGGCGTCATCACATCTCCTACCGGAGCTGCCATTCGCGATATTTTATCGGTACTGAAGCGACGCTTCCCCGCCATTCCAGTGACGATTTATCCCAGTATCGTTCAAGGCACTGGGGCAGCAAATCAACTCGCCAATACCATTGCCTTGGCCAATGAAGACCAGGTTAAAGGAAAACGCCGCTGTGATGTTTTAATCATCGGACGTGGCGGCGGCTCACTGGAAGATCTCTGGGCTTTCAATGAAGAAGTCCTTACCAGAGCCATCTATGACAGTGACATTCCGGTTGTTAGTGCTGTAGGCCATGAAGTGGACTTTACCATTGCAGACTTTGTGGCAGACTATCGCGCACCAACACCATCCGCAGCTGCAGAAGTTCTCAGTCCAGATCGGGACGAGTTCGTAACCACCTTTCGAGGGTTTGAACAGCTTTTGTTGGAGAGCATACAAAGACACCTTCAGTCATCCAGTCAACGGATAGATAACCTGCGACGTCAATTACGTCACCCGGGTGAACGTTTGCACCGCTGGAGACAACAATTGCAGAACCTGCAGCTGAGGTTAAATCAATCAACCGTCGTTAATTTGGCTCAGCAACATGCTCGGCTACAAAGCCTGCAAGGCAAGCTTAACCAAGTCCACCCCAGTCAACAGCTTGATCAATTCAACCTCCAGCTGGATGTACTACATCAGCGTCTACGCCGAGGCATTAAAAAAGTTATTGAACAAAAGAACGACCGCTGGAAAAATTCGGCGCAACTGTTACACACAGTGAGTCCACTCAACACCCTTCAGCGGGGTTATGCTATTGTCATGGATCGACAGCAACATATCGTACGTCATACCTCAGATACCACGGCAGGAGACCAAGTTTCTGCCAAGCTCATAGATGGCTCACTGTTGTGCACTGTGGACAAAATTATTCCGGAAGCATCATGATCAAACATCACACTTTATTCAGCTTAGTATTTGGCGGCGTGCTCTGCCTCACACCTGTCTTATCAGTTCCGCCGCTCATGGCCGCCGATAAGACTGAGCCCCCAGTAGCTCAAAAAGTAGAGTTAGAACGGACCCCTACAGTCTGGAACCTTGGTGACCTCTATCCTGATATTGCCAGCTGGGATAAAGCACGCAAGGAGATAGCTACCCGTATAACGACATTGGATGAATGCAAGGGCAAGTTGAACCAGAGTGCAGAAAAACTTGGTGAGTGTCTCACCAAGATCACCAATACCTATAAAGATTTATTACACTTATACGTATATGCCTTTTTAGCAAAAGATACAGATCTAGGTAATTCTGAATTTCGTGAACGCGCCTCAATCACCCAAACGCTGGCAACCCAATTCGATGAAGCCATTAGCTATGTTAATCCAGAATTGATAGCCATGGGAGAAGAGCGGCTGAACCACTTTTTGACTAGCTCTAATGCCCTCAAAGATCATGATTTCTACATCAACAACACCCTACGCCAGGCTAAACATATTCTAAGCCCTGAAGAAGAACGTATTATCGCTGCGACCACCGATGCTCTGGGCACAGCATCCAGTGCCTATGAAGTGCTGACCAATGCAGAAATGCCCTGGCCTGAAATCACCCTGTCTACTGGTGAAAAAGTCACTCTGGATGCCTCTGGCTATACTAAATCCCGCACATTGGCGAGCCGTGAAGACCGAAAGCAAGTCTTTACTCAGTTCTGGGAAACCTACCAGAACTATCGTCAAACCTTGGCAATCACTCTGGAGGGGCAAGTTAAAAATAATGTACTGATGGCCAAACTCCGTGGCTTTGACTCCGCCCTTGATCGAGCACTATCAGAAGATAATATTCCAGAAGATGTCTATCTAGCTCTGGTAAATACGGTGAATAACAACCTGGGCAGCCTCCATCGTTTAATCAGTCTGCGTCAGCGCATGCTTAAGATTGATGAAACCCACTACTACGATGTTTACCCTTCGGTGATTTCTCTTGATCAGGAATACAGCCTTGAAGAAACCAAGGCACTAACCATCGCCGCACTCAAACCCCTGGGGACAGACTACATCAACACCTTTACCCATGCGACGAGTCAGGACTGGATGCATGTTTACCCCAGCCCAGGTAAACGCAGTGGCGCCTATGTGATGGGAGCTGCCTATGACACACACCCTTACATGCTCCTGAATTTTGACAATACACTGGAATCCGTCAGCACCTATGCCCACGAGTGGGGCCATGCCATGCACTCACTACTGGCCAATCAAAACCAACCATTTACCAAAGCTGATTACGCTACTTTTATTGCAGAAATTGCTTCTACCGCCAATGAAGTGCTGTTGTTTGACTATCTCCGTAAAAATGCAGCAAATGACAACGAGCGGCTCTACTACCTGTTCAAAGAACTCTCCCAGTTGAGAGGAACATTTTTCCGCCAAGTCCAATTCGCCGAATTCGAACTAGCGATTCATGAACTTGTAGAAAATGGTGGCGCACTCTCTGGAGATAAACTCAATGTCATGTATGGCGATATTCTCAAACGTTATTATGGACATGAACAAGGTGTGATGAATATTGATGATACCTTTGCCGTTGAGTGGGCCTACATTCCTCATTTCTACCGCAATTTTTACGTCTACCAATATGCCACCTCTATTTCAGCGGCTTATTTTCTGACAGATCGGATTCTCAACGATGGTGAAGAAGCACAACAACAGTTTTTGAATATTCTCCGAGCTGGAGGCTCCGATTACCCCTACAAGATTCTGCTGGATGCCGGTGTGGATATGGCCTCACCAGACGTTTACCAGGCAGTCATTCATCGAATGGAGGCCCTCATGGATGAAGTGGAAGTCATACTCGACAAACAGGGATGACGGCTCACGCCTTTACACACAGACAATAAATCACATTATGGCGCCAAGATGGCGCCATAATTCTATAGACACCCCTGTCAACCAAATCCTTTTCCACACGTTGATACCTGTGAACCTATTTTAAATAATCAAAAAGGGCATCACATGAAAAAATTGATACTCACTGTTGCCGCACTTGGTCTAGCCACTACTGTATGGGCGGGCCACGACAATAAAGGCATTCATGAAGGACATCACGATGGCAAACATCATTCTACCCGGATGATGTTTGAAAAAATGGACACCAACGAAGACGGTGTTATCACAGCTGAGGAGCACGAAGCCAGCATTCAACAAATGGTGGAAAAACGTAGCGAACACTTTGCCAAAATGGATACTGATGGTGATGGCAGTGTCACCAAAGAAGAAGCAAAAGCTGCCCGTGAATCAATGCGTGAAAAAATGGGCGAAGAATGGAAAGGAAAACGTCGTGAATGTATGAATAATAAAGAAGAGTAGTTCTAGAGAAAACACATAAACACAGAAACCCGTGCCTCCTTCCTGACGTACGGGTTTTTTATTACCTACATAATTCAAAACAGAAAAAAATGTCTGCCATTAGACTCTATTCTTAAATAACTCCCAAAAAACTAGGGAAGTCAAAGCGAGAAATATCGTCGGGAAACTGGTGGCTTCCCCTGCCAGCCACACCTCGGCACATGATATAACCACTACCGTTGCTCCCTTCCGGGCCTGGCGGGGTTCGCAGAAAATCATTGCGAGGGGACCAACAGGGGTCACCATAAAAAGATTGGCCTGATGCACAAGGCCTTAAGGCTGCGCATTATGGTGGGTTCGTCACTGCATTTCAACTGTAATCCGGGCTAGCACTTGGCGGCGTCCTTGCCTACCATAGGGCGCTGACAAATGGCGTTGTAAAAAACATGTTCTGGACTAAAAACTGCAGCCTGATTTTCTTGATCGCCACCCTACTACTCACCCCTCTACTACTGAGCGGGTGCGGTAGTGGTGAAAGCAACGTCGCTACAGGAAATCGAGATGGTATTCTCCATTGGGGTAATGGTACCGATCCTCAGGAACTAGATCCCCATATTGTTACGGGTGTTCCCGAACATCATATTCTGACAGCCCTACTCGAAGGACTGGTACTCAAAGACCCCGCAACACTTGAACCAATACCTGGTGTTGCTGAAAGCTGGGAAGTGAGTAACGATGGGAAAACCTATACCTTTCTACTTCGCCGCAACGCCCAATGGTCCAACGGTGACCCTGTCACCGCCCACGACTTCGCTTGGTCATGGTGGCGGGCACTACAACCAGCACTGGGTAATCAGTACGCCTATATGCTCTTCCCCATTAAAAATGCTGAGGCCTACCTGAAGCAGGAAATCGAGAGCTTTTCCCAAGTAGGCGTCAAAGTACTGGACGACTATACCCTTGAGGTTGAGCTGACCAATCCCACGCCCTATTTCTTACAACTGTTAGATCACTACAGTATGTTTCCAGTGCACCGCGCCACCATTGAGAAATTTGGTGCACCGGATGAACGCGGCAGCCTGTGGACTCGTCCCGGCAACTTTGTAGGCAACGGCCCTTTTCTGCTCACTGAATGGCAATTATTCAAAAAGGTAGAAGTAGCGAAGAACCCCTATTACTGGGATGCATCAACCGTAAAACTAAATGGCATCCGTTTTCATCCGACAGAAAATGTGACCACTGAAGAACGGATGTTTCGCTCCAATCAATTACACCACACCGCCAGTATTCCCATCGATAAGGTAGCGACCTACAGGAAGAAGCACCCTGAGCTACTTAACACCCACCCCTATTTAGGCAACTACTTTTACCGAATCAACACCAAGCTACCTCACCTCAGTGATAAACGAGTGCGCCAGGCACTGGCCATGAGTATTAACGGCAAACAGATTGTGGAACAAGTAACCAAGGGGGGTGAGGTGCCCGCCTACACGTTTACCCCACCGGATACACTGGGCTATACCGCCAATTCTGCATTTGAATTTAACCCAGTAAAAGCGCGCCAACTCCTTGCAGAGGCAGGCTATCCCAATGGGGAGGGTTTCCCCGTTACTGAACTGCTATATAACACCTCAGAGGGCCATCGAAAGATTGCCGTGGCCATTCAACAGATGTGGAACCAATACCTAGGGGTTAATATCATCCTCAATAATCAGGACTGGAAGGTATACCTGAATTCTGTAGATAGCGGTGACTATGCCATTGCCAGAGCAGGTTGGATTGGCGACTATGTTGACCCAAACACATTTCTGGATATGTGGATTACTGATGGCGGCAACAATCGTACCGGTTGGTCCAATCCTCGCTATGATGAGTTGATATTAAAGCTGGCACCTACGGCCAGTGACCGAGAGACTCGATATAAGATGATGCGTGAGGCTGAAGCCCTGTTACTGGAAGATATGCCTGTAATCCCTATCTATATCTACAACAGTAAGAGCCTGGTACACCCCAGCTTAAAAGGGTTGGAACCCAATATTCTCGACTACACACTCTACAAGAAGCTCTCGCTAGAATATGCCCCCACTAACGCCGACGAGGCAAGCCACTAATGTTTCGGTTTATTCTCAGTCGGCTACTTCAGGCCATTCCCGTTTTACTGGTCGTCATTACCGCCACCTTCTTTCTGGTTCGCGCTGCTCCCGGCGGCCCTTTTAGTGCCGAAAAGGCCGTACCACCTGAAGTCATTAAAGCACTGGAGGCTCGATACCACTTGGACCAGCCCATGTGGCAGCAATATTTTAGCTACCTGAATGATTTGGTACATGGTGAATTTGGCCCCTCTTTCCGGTACCCAGGACGCACTGTCAACGAGCTAATCGCAGGCGGTCTACCTATTACGGCTGAACTGGCACTTTACGCCATGCTGGTGGCCATTATTATCGGTGTCTCTGCCGGTGTTTTTGCTGCATTGAAACCCAATACCCCACAGGATTACATTCCCATGTCAGCTGCCATGCTGGGAATTTGTATGCCCTCTTTTTTGATGGGGCCCTTATTAGTGCTGATATTTGGGATATGGTTTGAGTGGGTTCCCGTGTCCGGCTGGGGAGACTTACCCGGTGATAAAATATTGCCTGCCATCACCCTCGGTTCCGGCTATGCCGCCTTTCTTGCACGGCTCAGTCGTGGCGGCATGCTGGAAGTCATGTCACAGGACTATATTCGTACCGCTCGCGCTAAGGGGCTACCGGAGTGGGTTGTGGTGTTGAAACATGGACTGCGAGGTGGACTGATTCCTGTCATCGCGTTTCTTGGCCCCGCCTTTGCCGGGCTATTAAGTGGTTCATTTGTGGTAGAAACGATCTTTCAGATACCAGGCTTGGGGCGCTTCTATGTCCAGGCAGCCTTTAACCGAGACTACACCATGATTCTCGGAACCACGGTATTCTTTGCAACCTTAATCGTACTATTTAACCTGTTATCCGATATTGTTGCCGTTTGGATTAACCCCAAACTACGACACCAGCTACGGGATGGCACATAAATGCCTAAACCTGTCCCGGAAAATCAGATAACTCAAGCGGAGAAAGGTACCTCCCTCTGGCAGGATGCCTGGATTCGCCTACGCAAGAACACTCTCGCGTTGTTTGGTCTCGGGGTTATCCTCTTCCTTTGTATCATTGCCCTGCTAACCCCATTGATAGCACCTTACGGTTATGAGCAGCAAAACCTATTACTGGGTGCAGCACCACCTTCTGCCGAACATTGGCTAGGCACCGACATATTTGGACGGGATATGCTGACCCGAATTATGTATGGCAGCCGTGTTTCACTGATGGTCGGTTTTATAGCGACGGCAGTGGCTTTGTTTATCGGTGTACTCTGGGGAACCATTGCCGGCTATGCGGGAGGGCGGGTGGATGCGGTGATGATGCGTCTGGTAGACATTCTCTACGCCCTACCCTTTATGATCTTCATCGTGTTACTGATGGTGGTATTTGGCCGCAATATTCTCCTGCTATTTCTCGCCA
>JBALWM010000004.1:0-33310 GCA_036960905.1 Porticoccus sp. | reverse complement strand
CTTTGCCTGAAGCGGCAAGTGACATTACAGGGGCAAGCACAAGCGCGAAAAGCATATTTGCTCTTCTTGACATCGCCCTATCTCCAAATAAGTTATTGTTTATATTTTTATTAATCCCCTGAAAAATAACCGCGATACGCGACATCTTGCAGGGGACACTTGCCGATTGTACCAGACTTTCGTATTACCCCTCTACACCATCAATCAACCTTTCTGTCAGAATACTGCATCACGCAGAGCGTCCATGTCATGAATCAGCTACATCGCCAAAAAGTCCTATCTATAGCTCTACCGATGACCATCGCCAGCGTAAGCATCCCTCTTCTGGGCCTTGTAGACACGGCTATTCTGGGCCATTTAGAGCAAGCTCATTACCTTGGTGCCGTGGCTGCAGGCAGCAGTGTTTTGATCATGCTTCTTTGGCTATTTGCCTTTCTTCGAATGGGTAGCACAGGACTCACTGCGCGAGCCTGGGGTGCCGGTGACCATAGCCGGTGCCTGGAAATACTCGCTCAATCGCTGGTACTTTCTGCACTTCTGGGATCTATGTTGGTGTTACTTCAGACGCCATTACTAACAACTATCCTCAATTTAATTAGACCCTCTGATGAAGTACGCAAACTTGCTTTTGAGTACTGTCAAATTCGCATTTTTGCTGCACCAGCCACACTTGGAACCCTCTGTGTCATGGGTTGGCTGCTGGGTTTGCAACGCGCCAAAGCGACATTACTGCTGATGCTATTTACCAATACAGCTAATATTGGTTTGGATTTTCTGTTTATCGTTGGCTTGGACATGAACAGCAAAGGGGCCGCTTGGGCATCTTTTACTGCTGAATTATTTGGTTTTTTACTGGCATTAGTGCTGGTCGCTATGCAGCTGTCGAAGATGCACGGGTCGATTAATCGACCACATTTGTATCAGTGGTGTCGATATCGGGAATTACTCAAGGTCAACCGCCACCTGTTTATCCGAACGGCTTGCCTGGTATTTACTATGGTTTTTTTCACCGCTCAGGGTGCTCGACAAGGAGACAGCATCCTCGCGGCCAATGCCATTTTACTGCAATTACTATTACTGGTGGCCTATACCCAAGACGGGTTTGCCCATGCTGCAGAATCACTTACAGGACATGCTGTCAGCACGAACGACCTCGATAGCTTTTACACTATCTGCAAAGAAGTTATTTTTTGGGGGTTGGGTATTTCCTGTGTAGCCACCGCCATCTACCTCCTTTTCCCTGAGTCCATCATTGCTATTTTCACCGACCTTCCCGAAGTGGCCACTGAAACCCGACATTATTGGCCATGGCTCACAGCCTTGCCTTTGGCGGGGCTCCTCTGCTTTGCCGCTGATGGAATTTTTATCGGCGCAGGGAAAACCCGAGCAATGCAAGACACCATGTTACTAGCTGCCTTTGGCCTGTTTCTGCCCATATGGTATTTTTCTCAGTCACTAGGCAATCATGGGCTTTGGCTGGCCTACCTCAGCTTTCTCGTTATTCGAAGTCTACTCATGAGCGGCATGTTCATTCATTACAGCCGGCAGTCGCTTTGGGCTCCATGCAAAACCTGACAACCGCAAACACGACCTTCTTATGCAAAGATGTTCTTTGCCTTTTCGCTCCCCTCTACTAGCTTTGGTATATGGATACTGTAAACCTTCGCCAAGCCATCGCCGCAGCTAGAGCTCACGAGAACGCCACAAGCCTGTTAGCCCGGCTACTAAAGGTTAGAGCCCGCAGTCTTCACCATTCCGTTCAGCTTCCCTCACAAAACATTGTTCCTGCATTGCTCAACTTCATTATTCATTACATCGAACAGGTTCCTGAGTTCATCGATGCTGTCGATACTATCGCCGATGAATGTGACATAACGGACTATACCGAGCCCGTCATGTCGATTGCGAAGGAGTTCTTTATCCAACCCCCCAAGTTGATTGAAGGACATGAAGGACTAAATGCTTTGATGGATGAATCCTATCTGGCTCACCGGCTGATTGAGGAGGTCAATGATCGCTTCATGTCCTGCTATAACACACCCTTGGTACCAATGGATATGACTCGCTCAAACCTCATTATTCACCACCTGATCGGAGAACCTTTTGCCAACCGGCTGGATCAGGCAGTACATCTGATTACGGATAACCTGCAGAGCCATGACCTGGTATTTGTCCCGGATGCTTGTAAGGAAGATAGAAGCCACCGCTGGGCAAACGACCTGCAACGGTGGCCATGCCTGGTTGATAACCTCTCAGTTAATTTACTACTGAACGGACAGACTGTCCGTATCATGATTCACTAGTTTGAGTTGCCCGGATCAATCAGCCTAACCGGTTTTGTTTCAGCCCGCTTTTCTTCCTCCGTAAGATTCACCCTCGTTTCCAACTCTTTAGGTTCACTTTGTAGGAACATCTGCTCCTTAAAACCACAGCCCACACATTCACGGAAGTCCTTGTCGTCTTCACTGAACACCGTCAATTTATCCATTTCACTGCATCTTGGGCAGACCGCACCGGCAATAAAACGTTTTTTGGCTTTAAACATACATGATCTTCTAATTTGAATAACATTTATTCCATGTGATTAAAGCAATAAAATCACTTGAGGCTTCTGGAGGTATGGCTATTATAACGTTAAGTATCACTGATCACGGAACAGTATCATGACCGACAATATTAGATCTCACAAAGGCATCACTCCAACTCTGGGAAACAAGGTTTATATTGACCCCTCAGCCACCGTGATTGGCAATGTTACCCTAGGTGATGATGTCTCTGTATGGCCTGGCGCTGTCATCCGGGGCGATATGCACAGCATTTCTGTGGGCAACCGCTCCAACGTACAGGACAGAGCCGTACTACACATCACCCACGCCAGTGACTTTAATCCGGGCGGTTGGCCTCTGACCATTGGTAATGACGTTATTATTGGTCATGGCGCCATTTTACACGGGTGTACTTTAGGTAACCGGATTCTGGTTGGGAATGGCGCAATTGTTAATGATGGTGCCGTGGTGGAAGATGAAGTAATTATTGGCGCAGGAACGGTGGTCCCCCCCGGAAAGCGACTGGAAAGCGGCAACCTTTACGTGGGCAATCCCTGTCGGTTATTACGTACTGCCTCAGATGCCGAACGAAAATTCTTTACCTATTCACCACAAAACTACGTAAAACTAAAAGACCAATATTTGGCCGAGCAAGCGGGTGATTGGCGCAATGCGGTGGAATGATTGGGGCCAGAAGCTGAGAGCTTTGCACGAAGGCTATTGATTCTCGGCCAAATCCTTGTAGCCACCTTCATTGCTGGTATTAAAATACCCCATGCCTTCCAGCTCCCACTGGGCAATGCCCGCCCGACGACCACTACCACAGTAAAGCTTAATAGCGGTCTTTTTATCCGGGGCAAACTCAATGATTCGCTCTGCAATGTCTATGTGGGGGATATTTATGGCCTGTGGCAAATGCCCTGAATCGTACTCAGATGCCGATCGAACATCGATCCACAATACTTCCGCAGCAAACAACGGTGGGCCAACCCATAAAGTTAACCCAATAAGCACAACAAGTTTTCCGAACAATTTTTTCATGTGCTTTACCCTCATAAATTAAAGATTACTTCTAAGATCAGTAATCACTGCTTTGGTTTCCGGCTTGATCCCGCGCCAAATATAAAAAGCCTCTGCAGCCTGCTCAACCAACATACCCAAACCATCGACAACACCACCGGCTCCATGCCGTTTGGCCCATGTCATAAATACCGTTGGTTCCGCACCATACATCATGTCATAGCAATTCGCATTATCCGCCAAAAGCTCATCAGGCAAGGGGGGGAGGTCTCCGGACAAGCTGGCACTCGTGCCATTTATCACCAAATCAAATTGTTGCCCGGGCAACATATCAAAACCACAACCTAGCAGGTAACCCATATCTGCAAAACCTTTCGATAACTGCAGAGCCTTATCTATGGTTCGGTTGGCAATCACTACATGCTGAGGTAACAGCTCAAGCAGTGGTTCAAGAACCCCTCGCACAGCACCTCCGGCCCCCAGCACCAGAACTTTCTTACCCTTAATTTGCCAGCCCAGGTTATCCACCATGTCTCGAACCATGCCAATACCATCGGTGGTATCACCTAGCACTGTGCCATCTTCTTGCAAACTCAGCGTATTCACGGCGCCAGCATGACGAGCTCGGGCAGTGAGCTTGGAGGCATAACTATAGGCGCTCTCTTTAAAAGGCACGGTAATATTTAGCCCCTTACCACCCGCAGCAAAAAAGGCATCTGCCGCCTCAGTAAATCCGTCCACATCAACCCGTTGTTTTTGATAACAGATATCTTCACCTGTTGCTGAAGCAAATGCTGTGTGGATAGCCGGGGATTGACTGTGTTCTATGGGATTGCCAAAAACGGCGTAGGTATCGGTCATAGCTGGGCCTGTTAACGCTCTATATTTGCCATTATCTAAAGGGCACCTCTAAAAATAGTTACACCCAAGCCTGGGGTCGAAGGTAGACATCATACAATTCAGCTTCAGCTGTACCGGGCTCAGGCTGCCAATCATACTCCCACCGCACTAAGGGTGGGAGTGACATCAGGATAGATTCGGTGCGACCACCCGTCTGCAAGCCAAATAATGTACCCCGATCATAGACTAAATTAAATTCCACATAGCGGCCGCGACGGTACAGCTGGAACTGTCTCTCCCGTTCACCCCAAGACATCGCCCTGCGACGCTGAATAATGGGTAAATAAGCATTCAGGTAACTATCGCCCACTGAACGCATTAAACCAAAGCTCTGGTCAAAACCGGACTGGTTGTAATCATCAAAGAACAACCCACCGACACCCCGAGGTTCATTGCGGTGTTTAAGAAAGAAATAATCATCGCACCACTGCTTGAAATGTGGGTACACCTCTTCACCAAAAGGGACACAGGCTGCCTTGGCTGTCTGATGCCAATGCCGACAGTCCTCTAAGTTACCGTAATAGGGCGTCAGGTCATAACCACCCCCAAACCACCATACTGGTTCTTCGCCCGGCTTTTCTGCAATGAAAAATCGAACATTGGCATGTGACGTGGGTACGTAGGGATTTTCTGGATGCATCACTAGGGAAACACCCATCGCTTCAAAGGAACGTCCTGCTAACTCCGGGCGTGCTGCGGTGGCGGAAGGCGGTAACTGTGTGCCATGCACATGAGAGAAATTAACCCCCCCTTTTTCAAAAACACCGCCCCCGGTGATGACTCGGCTTCGCCCACCACCGCCTTCTTTGCGAACCCAGCTGTCTTCCTCAAAAGACGCCTGACCATCTTCAGCCTGCAAACCATGACAAATACTATCCTGTAAATTCAGTAGATAGGCTTTTACCGCCTGTTTATCGGTCATTATTAACACCTGTTGAGGAAAATTTTAGGCCTTCACGAATAAAACTAACCTGAACACATCAACCTAAACGTATCGTTTCGCCGGTGATTAAATGCTTGATTGGTGTTGGCTTATTACTTTTTCCCAACAACCCCGGCACCAGATAATCAAGTTTGTCACGAAAGTACAACTTTACTTTCAAAACACTTTTAGCGGGCGGCAAGCCATGAGGGTTCGCTGATGTAGACACTAGCGGCCCACCAAATTTATGACACAACGCCGCAGCAACAGGGTGATCGGTTACCCGAAGTGCCAGTGTATTCTGGCCACCCGTAACCCAAGGGGGGGCTACATAGTTGTTGGGAACCAGCCAGGTTTGAACGCCCGGCCAGCTAGCGTCTAACTGGTCCCTGTATTTTGGTAATAAACCCGCCAAGAAGGGCTGAAACTGATGAATAGATGCGGCGATAAGAATAAGGCCCATTCCTCGGCCTCGATGCTTCATCGCCAATATTCGTTCAACCGCTGTTGCACAAAAGGGGTCACAACCCAGTCCCCAAACAGCTTCCGTGGGATAAGCTACAACGCCGCCGCTGTTTAATACAGCAGCGGCTTGGGTAATATGTTGATGAGTATAGTGAGGGTAGCTCATAACGGTTATATTCAGCCGTTATTCAGCTTCTCTTGCAGAGCGGCATCTTTCTCAAGAATGATACGAGCATTGTCAGCACGCTCATCCAGTAGCCTCTGATGCAATTGGGGGTCTGATACACCCAGAATTTGCGTTGCCAGGTAGGCCGCATTTTTTGCTCCAGCCTTTCCAATTGCTACCGTAGCCACTGGAATTCCGCCAGGCATTTGAACCGTAGAAAGTAATGCGTCAAGGCCATCCAGAGAAGCATTGATCGGCACACCAATTACAGGTCTCAGCGTGTTGGCTGAAACGGCGCCTGCCAAGTGAGCCGCCATACCGGCAGCACAAATAAATGCTGCGCATCCCCGAGCATCAGCATCTTGAACATAACTATGCGTCGCTTCAGGCGTACGGTGCGCTGACAGAACCTTTACTTCAAAAGGCACATCGAATTTCTTCAAAATCTCGAAACTGGCTTCCATCACAGGAAGGTCTGAATCAGAGCCCATTAATATCGCGATAAAGGGTTTACCCATTGTTTCGTCCCCCCAGAAAAACAGGGCAGGCTACCCGAATAATCTATCTATAGCAATAATTTACATCAGCCGATGATATCGGCCATTACTACTTTCAACCGCCCCTTCGAGCTCTAGCAATATCAGCTGATGGTTGAGTGTGGCAATTGGCAGCCCTGTTCTTTCCACCAAAGTATCAATATCTACCGGGTCGAACCCCAAGGCTTCAAGGAGCGGCCCATTTTTGCCGCCATTAATCTTTTGTTTGCTGAACTCCATTTCCGTATAGGCCAACATCCCTCCTAACTGCTCAACAATGTCCTGAGCTGACTCCACTAGAGTTGCCCCCTGCTTTAGCAGATGATGACTGCCTTTGCTCAGCACATTATGAATAGAACCAGGAACAGCAAAGACTTCTCGACCCTGCTCCATAGCATATCTGGCCGTAATTAAAGAGCCGCTCCTGATGGCCGCTTCTACCACCATAGTACCGAGACTTAGGCCGCTGATGACACGGTTTCGCCGGGGAAAATTAGCGGGAAGAGGAGGTGTGCCAGGTAGAAATTCGCTGATAATGACACCGCTGTTATCAAGAATCTGCTGATATAGTTCATGATGTTGTCTTGGGTAAACCACATCTAGCCCGGTGCCAAGTACTGCAACAGTTTTACCCATTTTAAGCGCACCGATGTGAGCCGCACCATCAATGCCCAACGCCATGCCGCTGGTAATAGCAAAACCACTACCTGCCAACACCCTGGCAAACTCTGAGGCGATATTAAATCCTGAGGCGGAGGCGTTACGGCTGCCCACGATAGCGATTTGAGGGAGAGAAAGTAGCTCAATATCCCCTCGAACAAACAGCAAGATTGGAGGTGTGGCAATCTCTTTGAGTAACGGCGGAAATAATGGATCCACAATACTCAGGCAATGTACCCCATTGGCTTGGCACCAGCCTAAAGTGTCCTCGGCACGAGCTTCCAAGCCCGTTTTCTCTCGCAATAGGTGGTTAAGGCTTTGCTGGGCTCTTTTCGATAGCGTCTCTGGCCATTGCTCTGAACCTGACGATACAACTACATCCAGAGAGCCAAATACTTGATAGAGTTTGCTAATATCGGCCGTTGATAAGCCTTGATGAAAATGCAGCATCAATGCCGCTTTGGACTCCTTGTCCACGGTATTACTCCTTGTGTTCCTTTGTACTCTTTGTTGCTCCCTGTACACCTTACGAAGGTGCACCCATAAAAAAACGCCGACAGCTGTCGGCGTTTTCAACCCCTATTCAGTTAGGGGTTCTTTACAACATCATTGACAGCAAGCGGTCGGTCAGCGCTAAGCACCAACCCGTAGCTCATCTTCTCAAACGTCCGAAAAATCATCAGCAAACCACCACGTTCATCGGGTAATGTGATCTTTTCCTTGGCAACTTTATCTGTCACGGTTTCTCCCTGCTTGTAAATCGCAAGCACATTGCCCGGGGCAAGCCCTTCTCGCTCACCACGATTAATGGCAACAACATCCAGGTGACCCACCTGAGAGATACCACCTTCCACCGCCATGATGACACCCTCAACAGTATCTTCGGGAGCACTAGGATAGAACGTAGATTCCAAGCGTCTTTCTTCATGTGGCAAGAGGCGCTCACCAACCCGAATTTCTTCTTCTGTTCTGGTCGCCAATAAGGTACCAATATCAGTATCTACGGTTTTCAGCTTAGCTGAGCCCACGTCCTGAGCTCTAAGACCCAATAACTCTTCAGTCTCAGGGTCCACGTAGGGCTTACCAATTCGGTACAAACCATATACTGGTGTTTCATCAAACTGGCCTCGTGCATAGAACGTATCATTAACCCCAGAAAGTAAGCGCTTTTCATGGCCAGCAACGACATAGGGAGCGGCATCAATTTCCTCCTGAGTAACAAGACGGTTGCGAGACAAGAAACTATTGATGATGTCCAGTGGTAGTGCTGGTATTGCTTCCGCGTGGGGCAAGACCTTAACACCCGGCGATAGCTTCACATCCCGACCACGCTCAAGTGTCAAACGGGGGCGGCCATCGATATAAACCAACGAGATAATATCTCCAGGGTAAATTAGGTGCGGGTTGCGAATTTGTGGATTCACATACCAGATTTCTGGCCAGAGCCAAGGATCCCTCAGATAAAGCTCAGAAATGTCCCAAAGGGTGTCTCCCTTTTTAACAGTATATTTATCAGGGACATCATCATTAAAGGGTGCTTCTGCCGCGATGGCTATAACCGCAAAAGTGCAAGCAGCTACTATTCCCAGCAATGTTTTTTTCATTTTTTGGCCGTCCTGTATGCTATATCCCGATTGAGTGTATACTTCTCACCCCAAGGCATTATTGTCTAAAACCTCATCATTAGCACTATGTTAGCAGTGGTTCACGCCAGATTGCTAGAAGCTCGTCACAAACAAATGGCAATACTAAATATACTTGAATTCCCTGACCCTCGCCTTCGCACAGTAGCAAAACCAGTTGCTGAGGTGGATGACCGCATACGCGTCCTACTGGATGACATGCTGGAAACCATGTACCACGCACCAGGTATTGGACTAGCGGCCACCCAAATAAATGTACACCTGCGTATTGTCATCATGGACTTATCTGAAGATGCCAGCGAGCCTTTGGTCCTGATCAACCCTGAAATTGAAGTGCTCGACAGTGAAACCTGTCCTAATCAGGAGGGCTGTTTATCCGTTCCCGGCTTCTATGAAACGGTAGAACGCCCAGCGCATATTCGTCTCAAAGCATTAGATAGGGAAGGAACACCTTTCGAATTAGTGCCGGAAGATTTGATGGCCGTTTGTATCCAACATGAAATTGACCACCTCGATGGCAAACTATTTGTAGACTATCTTTCCGCGTTCAAGCGAAGTCGCATCAAGAAAAAGCTGGAAAAACTTCACCGCCGTCAAGATGAGCCTGCTTAGAGCCTGTTAAAACTAGTAAGGAATACCACATTGCACATCGTTTTTGCTGGCACTCCCGAGTTCGCTGCCCATCACCTGCAAGCTCTGCTGGATGATGGTCATCATAAAATAGTCGCTGTTTATACCCAACCAGATCGCCCTGCCGGGCGCGGGAAAAAACTGACCCCCAGCCCAGTCAAGGTCCTGGCTCAAGCTCATGGATTAACAGTCAATCAACCCGTTAGCCTGAAAGAAGCCGAGCAGCAGACAATTCTTAGGGATCTGAATGCCGATATTATGGTGGTGGTAGCCTATGGCCTACTATTACCCAAAGCTATCCTAGACACACCGCACCTTGGTTGTATCAATGTACATGCTTCACTGTTACCACGTTGGCGTGGTGCCGCTCCTATTCAACGCGCGATAGAGGCTGGCGATAAAGAAACCGGCGTCACCATTATGCAAATGGACATAGGGCTGGATACTGGCGATATGCTACTCAAAGCTCACTGCCCGATTACAGAACTGGATACTGGTGGCTCACTTCACGACAAACTCGCATCCATTGGCCCGCCAGCACTGCTAAAAACGCTACTGGAATTGAAAGAAAGCTCTGCTGTCGCTGAAAAGCAAGACGATGAACTGAGTAACTATGCCCCCAAAATAAGCAAGGATGAAGCGCTGGTGGACTGGAGCCAATCTGCCAAGATTATCGCCCGTAAAGTCCGAGCATTTAATCCATTCCCCGTGACCTACACCACCCTTGGCATTAAGGATGGTGAAAAAACTGAGCGTATACGCCTTTGGCAGGCCGAATGGAATATGGACGGTACAAAAGCTGATCCCGGCACCATCATCGAAGCAAACAATCGTGGCATTCAGGTTAACACCGGGAAAGGTAGTCTATTAATTACCGAGCTTCAACTACCGGGCAAAAAACGACTACCGGTGGCTGAACTGCTCAAATCACGCGCTGAGCTCTTTACCCCCGGCACGGTGCTTGGCCAGTGATTGTTCGTGTAGCCGCCGCAAAAGTTATCGCCAGCGTATTACAAGATGAAGGCTCACTGAGCACGTTATTGCCACAGTATGCCTCCAAGGTTGAAGAGCGAGACAGGGGGCTGCTACAACAACTCTGCTATGGCACGCTACGCTACTATCCAAGAATCGCTGCCTACCTGAATCTACTGCTTGCCAAGCCCTTCAAAGCAAAAGACCAGGATCTAGAAGCTGTACTTGCGTGTTCTCTATATCAACTACTGGAAACTCGTGTCCCCCCTCATGCCGCAGTCAATGAAGCTGTTGCCACCTGTAAAGCACTCAAAAAAATCTGGGCCAAGGGGTTAGTTAACGCTGTACTACGCCGTTTTCTTCGCGAGCGAGCCGAACTTGATGAAACATTAAAAGATAACCCCACATTCAACACCGCGCACCCGGACTGGCTGATTTCTCTTTGGAGTGAAGCTTGGCCCGACCAACTGGATGACATTATTCTCGCAAACAACACTCAGCCGCCCATGACTCTGAGGGTAAACAGGCGTCATCTCAGCCAAGAGCAATACCTCGAACAGCTTAAAACTGCTGGTATCGACGCTTCAGCTACACCATTTAGTCATGACGGCATCACGCTTCAAAGTCCAAGGGATGTATTAACATTGCCCGGGTTTTCTACGGGTGATGTCAGTGTGCAGGATGAAGCCGCTCAACTCTCAGCCCAGTTATTGGATTTAGAATCTGGACAGCGGGTACTGGATGCCTGCTGTGCGCCCGGCGGTAAAACTTGTCATATTCTAGAGTTGCTCGATAACACCGGTGAAGTGGTCGCATTGGACCTCGCGCCAAACCGATTAGAGCGAGTCGAAGAAAACCTTGAACGACTGGGTCTGCAAGCAGAATTAATTGCCGCTGATGCTGCCGATACAAAGGCCTGGTGGGATAACAAACCCTTCGACCGCATCCTGCTGGATGCCCCCTGTTCAGCTACGGGTGTCATCCGTCGTCACCCGGATGTGAAACTACTGCGCAAGCCGGCAGATGTTGCTAAGCTTGCAGAATTGCAACTGACTCTTTTGAAAGCTCTTTGGCCATTACTGGAGAGCGGAGGGGTTTTACTCTACGCCACCTGCTCGACCCTCCCACAGGAGAATGATCAGGTGATACTGGAATTTATCCGGTCTATCAACAATGCTTCTGTGGAAAAGGTTGCCATTACGGCAGGCGTTGAAACACCCGTAGGGCGACAACTTTTACCCCAGATTAACGGGCATGATGGCTTTTACTATGCTTTGCTAAGAAAAACAGCGACAGATTAGAGGCTAGCTGCCGTAAATACTTAACAGTAGCTAGCCTGGATTCAATCAACGGGATTGTCCGTTATGAAAATTGTAATTATTGGTGCCGGCCAAGTCGGCGGCACTCTTGCTGAGCACCTCGCCAGTGAAGCCAATGATATTTCTGTGGTGGATCTAGACGAACGGCGCCTGCGGGAACTTCAGGATCGCCTCGATATCCGTACCATTCAGGGTATGGGTTCCCACCCTGATGTGTTGGTACGTGCTGGCATCGAAGATGCCGATATGTTGGTGGCTGTCACCAACAGCGATGAAATCAATATGTGTGCCTGTCAGGTTGCTCATACATTGTTTCGAACACCCACCAAGATTGGCCGGGTCAGAAATCGTAGTTACACCTCTAAAAATAATCGTGAACGCCTATTTAACGATAATAATTTTCCTGTTGATTTTCTGATCACGCCGGAACAGGTTGTCACTGACTATATCCACCGACTGATTGAGCAGCCCGGCGCCCTTCAGGTATTGGATTTTGCCAATGGGTTGGTGCAATTAGTTGCCGTTCGAGTGGTAAAAGGTGGGCCTCTATTAGGCCAGGAACTACGGCTCTTGCGCGAACATATGCCTAAGGTAGATGCCCGAGTTGCCGCTATTTTCCGACGCGATCGCCCCATTGTGCCAGAGGGCGATACCGTGATTGAAGAAGACGATGAAGTCTTCTTCATTGCTGCCAAGAAAAATATCCGCAAAGTCATGGGTGAACTGCGAAGGCTGGATAACCCTTATCGCCGATTAATTATCGCAGGCGGAGGTAATATCGGATACCGCCTGGCCAAGGCGCTGGAAGATAGATACAACATCAAGATCATTGAGTTTTCCGAAAAACGCTGTGAATTCATTTCAGAGCGCCTCAATAGCACAGTGGTACTCAATGGTTCAGCAACAGATCAGGATTTATTACTGGAAGAAAATATTGATAAAACCGATGTATTTCTCGCGCTAACCAATGATGACGAAGTGAACATCATGGCATCCCTGCTGGCTAAACGCCTGGGGGCCCGCAAAGTAATGACACTGATCAACAACCCCGTTTATGCCAACTTGGTTCAGGGTGGTGAAATTGATATTGCCATCTCACCACAACATGCGACCACCAGCATTCTACTTGGCCATGTGCGCCGAGGTGACACCGTGTGCGCACACCCTCTACGCAGGGGTGCTGCCGAAGCCCTGGAAATCATTGTCCATGGAGACCAAAAAACCTCAAAAGTGGTTGATCGTGCCATTCAGGATATTAAATCTCCACCAGGAGTCACCCTCGCCGCACTGGTGCGCGATGGAGAGGTCATTATTGCCCACCACGATACGGTGGTTAGAAATAACGATCACGCCATTGTGTTTGTGGTGGACAAAAAACGTACCCGAGAAATTGAAAAACTATTTTCTGTCGGGTTCACCTTCTTCTAACGGCGCCTTATTAGATCATGCACTTTACCGTTATCTCAAAAGTTCTCGGCATGCTGTTAATGATCTTCAGCCTGACGCTGCTGCCGCCCATTTTGGTCGCCAGTATTTATGAAGAGGGAACCCACCAGGCATTTTTCCTGTCCTTTGCCATTACCTTTTCTATCGGTATGTTGATGTGGCTGCCCTACAGCCGAAATCAGGCGGATCTGCGTACCCGTGATGGGTTTTTAATTACCGTCATGTTTTGGCTAGAGCTAGGGCTGGTGGGGGCGCTGCCCTTTGCATTAGTCGATGCGCTCAATCTGTCGTTTACTGATGCATTATTTGAATCCATGTCTGGCCTCACCACCACCGGAGCCACGGTAATTACCGGGCTGGATCTTTTACCCAAATCCATTCTCTATTATCGCCAGCAGCTTCAGTGGCTCGGTGGTATTGGTATTGTCGTTATTGCCGTGGCGGTTATGCCCATGTTAGGTGTGGGTGGTATGCAGCTATACCGTGCAGAAGCACCAGGACCGGTTAAAGACAGCAAGCTCACTCCACGGATTACAGAGACCGCCAAAGCACTATTTCTAATCTATGTGACCCTCACCATCACCTGCATGATCGCCTACTGGCTGGCAGGGATGACCTTTTTTGATGCCCTGGCTCACAGCTTCTCCACTGTCGCTATCGGTGGCTTCTCCACCCACGATGCCAGCATGGGCTACTTCGAAAATAACCCCGCTATCATCAGTATCTGCATTTTCTTTATGATCATTTCGGGGCTTAGCTTTGGATTACATTACTACGCCTGGATTCGTAAATCTGTTTCCCATTACCTGCGTAACCCCGAAGCTAAAATGTATCTGGTGATGCTCTTAGTCGGCGCCGTTCTGGTCTGTCTCTACCTCTATTTCAGCGGCACCTATAACATGGAAGACAGCCTGTATCATGGCATCTTCCAAATGGTTTCAATCATGACAACCACCGGCTTTGCCACGGACAACTTTAGCGTCTGGCCCAGCTTTGTGCCCTTCCTATTAGTGTTCTTTTCCTTCTTTGGTGCCTGTGCGGGGTCTACTGGTGGTGGCATTAAAATGGGCCGAATGCTGATTCTTGCCAAGCAGGGCATCCGAGAAATCTATCGGTTGATTCATCCCAGCGCCATATTCCCCATCAAGATACGGAATAAGCATGTACCGGATAGAATTACTGATGCCATTTGGGCTTTCGTCGGCGTTTATCTGGCCGTCTTCTACTTTATGGTTTTACTACTGATGGCGTCCGGGCTGGACTATATTACTGCCTGGTCAGCCACTGCCGCCGCATTGAATAATCTTGGCCCTGGCTTGGGTGAAGTCGCCTCTCACTATGGTGATATCAATATATTTGCCAAATGGGTGCTCTGTAGTGGCATGATTTTGGGGCGGCTGGAAATTTTTACCCTACTGGTATTATTTACCCCCATGTTCTGGCGCAGATAACTCAGCCCAGCACGACACAGCAAAGCACTGATGGGTGCTCTTATGCCGCTCACTGAAAACCTGGAGAAGATGTTAGCCAACGGCAATGATTCCGCCATGCTCCGATTTGGTCTTGGCAGCGCCTACTTCAATGGCAAAAACTATCAACAAGCTATTCCACACCTGCAAAAATGTATCGAGTGGGATAACAGCTATTCTGCCGCCTACAAACTATTGGGGCGGGCACAAATTAAATTAGGTTTGAGCGAGCAGGCCAAAATGACACTGGAAACAGGCATGGAGCAGGCCGTGTTAAAAGGTGACAAACAAACTGAGAGAGAAATTGCCGTCTTCTTAAAGAAACTGGAAAAACACTAAAGAGCATTATTATCCATGCGCACCTTTGTATTACGAGCCAGAGCAGCCCCCACCGACAGTCAGCGCCTATTGGCGTCTGTTGGCCAAGATGCTCACACCGAAATTCTGGCTCACACCCTGATGAATGCCATCTTTGTCGCGCAGTCTCACCGTGATGATGTCGTTGTTTATCTGGTGTTGGAAAGCACCCAGGACTTCTCCCGCACCATCTATTTTAAAGCAAGTGATATGCGCAATATCGGTGGTTTTCACGAACAAGCACTGCTTGGAAAAGTCGCCAAGGCTCTGGATGTCTCCACAGGGATGACCAAGGAGGACGAGCGTAACGTGGAAGCCGGTATTACTGTCCGTACCATCAGCTTTGAAAAGCTGGTACAAGAGCTGGCAGAAGAACATCAATTATTTGTTATGGACAAGAAAGGTACGCCTATTCGTGAACAGGTGTTTGAGGATAACCCCTGCTTTTTACTTACCGACCATATCCAGATGCCAAAAAAGAGTTTCAACAGTTTGAAACGGTTAGGCGCAGAAAAAATCAGCCTGGGGCCAAAAATGCTATTTGCGTCCCAATGTGTGGTGCTGATTCACAACGAATTAGACCTTTGCTAAAGTCGCTTAAATAACTCCTGTTTATATACTGATTCCATTTTTTTACTCTTTTTAGATTTTTATTTAACGGACTGTCAACCAAATATAATCCTAAGCGTTAACAACACGGTATTCCGTATTGCTTTCCCCATCCCTTATAGGATTTCCACATGAATAACTGGCAGCGCCTTCTCGTAATATTTTTTACCACTGGCTTATTTGCATGTGCAAGTCAGCCTGAGAAAAAACCTAATTTTGATGAATTTTTTGAGACAGATATCAAAGAAAATGATCTTAAGATATTCACCTACAAAATAAATATAGAAACACCCACAGGCTCAAGAGGCGACATGCGAGGTATGGGTGGTGGAATGGGTCGAGGTGGTGGTGGAAAGGGCCAAGTGGGTGGTCAAAAGCAAAACGTTGAAAATATAAAAAACGAACTAAAAGAAAAAACTTTTTCTCAGCTTGAGGCCAAATTAGCTGAAACCGGTTTCTGTCGAGAAGGATATACCACTATCAATAGCTATTTTGAGCGAAGTCGCTCAGAAATATATGGTGAATGTAATGAAGGTGCTACAGAGGGCAATAGAGAAAAATTTACCGCTGTTAAGAATAGAACTATCTCAAAAACACCAAAAGAGTTTGCTGATATCATCCTTGCTCCAGACAACCCTAAATAATTTGGGGCCACCTATCAAAAGGAATTATTAGATAATAAACATTATTTAATTCTTATTTATATCTCCACTTATTTAAATTTTTTTACTACCCAAAAATTTAGTAGAAAAATTTGAAGAAATTATTTGTTTAAGTCTTTAGATGCTGTATAAAAATACTCTTATCTTACTTAAGCTCTCGCGCCCGATAATACGCTTGCTCTGAAATCTTATGGTATTTGATAGCCTGTTCCTGAAAAGCTTTTTGTGACTCATACACTTTTTTAAAGCCAGCATCATCAGCTGAAATTTCTTCCAATACCTGTTGGGTAATTCGGTTTAATTCCACCAACACATCATCGGGTAACTGCCGTAACTCTACACCGTGGGTATTTACCAACTCATCCAGTGCGGCGTTGTTACGTGCAGTATAGTCGTCCAGCATATCCTGATTAATCGCTCGCGCAGCACCTTCTACGATAGCCTGTAAATCCTCGGGCAGTGATTCATAGGCTTGCTTGTTAACGATTAGTTCAAGGGTAGGGCCTGGCTCGTGCCAACCGGGATAATAGTAGTATTTGGCGACCTGATGGAAACCAAAGGCCAAATCATTGTAGGGGCCAACCCATTCTGTAGCGTCAATCACACCGGTTTGCATGGAGGTATACAGTTCACCACCGGGAATATTGACAGCTTCCACACCCACACGACTGACCACCTCACCACCAATACCGGGAATTCTCATTTTCAGGCCTTCAAGGTCTGCCAGAGAATTGATTTCTTTGTTAAACCAACCGGCCATTTGTACACCGGTATTACCCGCTGCCAACGGTATCAGGTTAAAAGGCTCATAGAGCTCTTTCCACAGCGCCATGCCACCACCGTAATGCAGCCAGCTGTTCATTTCCTGAGCATTGAGGCCAAAGGGGACGGTGGTAAACAATGCTGAGGTGCGGGTTTTTCCCTTCCAGTAGTAGGAGGCACTATGGCCCATTTCTGCTGTACCTTGGGAAACGGCATCAAAGGTTTCCAATGCAGGTACTAGCTGGCCTGCGCCATAGACTTTGACCTGAAGCCTTCCGCCGCTCATTTTTTCCACCAGGGTGGAGAAATTTTCTGCCGCCATACCCAAGCCGGGGAAGTTTTTCGGCCAGGTGGTCACCATCTTCCACTTGTACATTTTTTGGGGTGCTACTTGCTGTACCGGCTCTGCGGCTGAGCCGCTTCCACTATCAGCACCACTACTTGAGCCTCCACCACATCCCGCTAAGACGGTTAACAATGTCACGGCCAATAATGTCTTCAAGTTCAGAAATTGTGTTTTCATGGTGTTCCTCTTGTTATTCACCATTTAGCTTGTCACTCACTGGTTGGGGCCCGATTTTCTGAGGCGTATCAGTACAGCGGACTTAGTTTAGCGTAGGACTGCACCAACCATTTACTGCCAGCAGTATCAAAATTGACCTGTATCCGGGCGTTGGGACCGTTACCCTCAAAGTTTAAGATGACACCCTCACCAAAAACCTGGTGCTGAACTCGCTGGCCCAGGGTTAAACCAGTGTCTGCACCCGAGTCACTGAGACCCATTGCTGGTTTTTTGGCATAACTGGTGGGCCGGGTAACCTGTGCCCTCAAACGAACCTCTTCAATATACTCCGTGGGAATATCTCGCACGAAACGGGACACGCTGTTGTAGCTTTCTGTGCCGTACTGCTGACGAGACTCCGCAAAGGTCAGATATAGTTTTTGCATGGCACGGGTGATGCCCACGTAGGCCAGCCTTCGTTCTTCTTCGAGGCGACCTGGATCTTCCGCTGACATACGGTGGGGAAACAGGTTTTCTTCCATGCCCGCCAGAAATACCAGTGGAAACTCTAGCCCTTTGGCCGAGTGCAGTGTCATCAACTGTACAGCATCTTCACCCTCATCTGCCTGACGGTCTCCGGCATCTAATGCTGCTTGATCGAGGAACTGGGGTAGGGCGGGCTGCTCTTTATCCTCTGGCTCAAAACTCCGGCAAGCAACAACCAATTCTTGCAAGTTCTCTACCCTAGACTGTCCACGATCGCCCTTTTCACGACGATGGAAGTCGATCAAACCACAGCCTTCAATTGCATGATCTACCTGCTCGTGTAGGGGTAAACCTGTGCTGTCCTGGTCTAGCTGATTAATCAATGAGATAAAACCCTGCACCGCGCTACTGGCTCGCCCCGAAAGTTCACCGTTGGCAACAGCCTTTTCCACAGCACTCCACATGGACATACCTTCATCACGAGCAAACTGCCGCAAAACCTGTATGGTTTTGTCCCCAATACCCCGTGTGGGTGTATTCACCACCCGTTCAAATGCCGCATCATCATTGCGATTAATGATTAATCGCAGATAGGCTAGGGCGTTGCGAATTTCCTGACGCTCGTAGAATTTCTGGCCACCGTAGATTCGATAGGGTATCTGGGCGCGTAATAGTGCTTCCTCTAATACCCGCGATTGGGCATTGGAACGATAAAGAATAGCGGATTCGCTGCGCAAGTTGCCGTCCTTTACCCAGTCGTTAAGGCGGTCAGCAATAAAGCGTGCTTCATCGTGTTCATTAAAAGCAGAGTAAAGTGAAATCAGCTCACCCTCGGCATCCTCTGTCCAAAGGTTTTTGCCCAACCTGTCGGTATTGCGGGAAATAACCGCATTAGCCGCCTCAAGAATATTTTTGGTAGAGCGGTAGTTTTGCTCCAGTCTCACAGTGGCAGTATCTGGATAATCACGATTGAAATTGAGAATATTCTCTACCTTGGCACCACGCCAACCATAGATGGATTGGTCATCATCACCCACAGCAGTGATGCGAATATTTTGTCCAGCCAACACCCTCAGCCACGCATATTGAATGGCGTTGGTATCCTGAAATTCATCCACCAAAATTTGGCCGAAACGTTGCTGATAATGGGCCAGTAATTCAGGCTTGTTGAGCCAGAGCTCATGGGCACGCAGCAGCAGCTCACCAAAATCTACCATGCCGCCACGCTCACAGGCCTCTTCATAGCTGGCGTAGATCTGCAACATGGTGCGTTGATAGGGGTCTTGTGCGGGCTGCAAATGCTTGGAGCGCAGCCCTTCATCTTTCTGGCTATTAATAAATGACTGTGCCTGGCGATAGGGCCAACGGCTGTCATCAATACCCAGTGCTTGGTAAACACGCTTAACCAACCGCAGCTGGTCATCGCTATCCAGTATCTGGAAGTTCTCTGGTAAACCCGCATCTTGCCAATGCATCTTTAGCAATCGATGCGCCAGGCCATGAAAGGTACCCACCCACATACCCTGAGACGAATAGCCGAGCATGTCATCCAAGCGACCGCGCATTTCCTTGGCAGCTTTATTGGTAAAGGTGACAGCCAGCACCCCGTAAGGCGATAGCTGTTCCACCTGGATTAACCAGGCAATTCGATGCACCAGTACACGAGTTTTACCACTACCGGCACCCGCAAGCACCAATAAATGGTTATCGGTATTGGAGACGGCTTCGCGTTGTGCGGGGTTGAGAGGGTCGAGAATTGCTGTGACATCCATGGAGCAGAATTCTAGCAGAACCGGCCTCTCAAAGGGTGGCAGTACCTGTTTATTCGATTATTTTCAGCATTTCTCAAACTACAAGAATTCCATTTTCTTGTAAATTATTTACAATGGGCGCTTCACACAAGGAAACATGCCATGAAGCCGGCAGAGCTCACACTATCGATCAGTAATAATCTGCACAATATGCGGAAATCCGAGCGTAAAGTGGCAGAATTTATTCTGGCCAACCTCACTGAGGTTATTCGGATGAGAATTGTCGATTTGGCAGAATCTGCCGAGGTCAGTGAACCCACGGTGGTACGTTTTTGTCGCGCGGTGGGGTGTGATGGTTTTCAGGATTTCAAATTAGCCCTGGCCCAGCAGTTAGCGTCTAGTCCCAGTTACGGTCAAATAGCAGTAACGGATAAAGATTCTGTCTCTGAATACACGTTCAAAGTGTTCGACTCTACAGTGGATACCCTGCTAAAAGTCAGGGATTCACTTGACCTGGACATGCTGGATCGTGCGGTCAAAGCCATTTGTGCTGCCAATCGAGTGGAGTTTTATGGCTTCGGTGCATCGGCTGCCGTAGCCTTTGATGCCCAACACAAATTTTTCCGCTTACAGGTATCGGCGGCGGCCTATTCGGACCCCCACCTACAAAATATGTCGGCAACCTCTATGGCGCCTGGCGATGTGGTTATTGCCATCTCTCAATCCGGGCGCACCACCACCCTGATCAATGCCATTGAACGGGTAAAAAGCCGAGGTGCTATTGTCATTGGCATGGCCCCCTCAGGCACCCCTGTGGCAGAAGCAGCCACTATTCCACTCACCATCGATGCTAAGGAAGATATTCAGATATACACGCCTCTCTCTTCCCGCATTGCACACTTGGTGGTGATTGATGTTCTGGCCATTGGGGTTGCCAAGCACAAGGGTGGCCAGCTTCAGGAGCACTTGCTTGATCTCCAGCACGGTCTGGAAGCTTTACGTTCCCCTCTTAAAAAGACCTCGTAAGCTCTAGCCTTAATGTGAATTAGGCTCGATTTTCCCACAAACTCGATTGGCTGATACCGCCACATCCATCTGTTTTGGAGAAGGTAAATCCAAGGTTTCCATCAGTGCTATAAATTCTTCTTTATTCACAACCTGTAACCGCGGATGATTCGCCTTTGATAATAAAGGGTTATATTCGACGCTGTTTATGGCGATAAAATTACTAACGGTGGGGCACCCGACTCTATTCGGCTGTTGAGGTCTTGCCAAGTTTTAAGTGTATCTGCCTTACCCACTTTTTCCTGTTTGCTGCGGGTTTTTGCTAACCACAGATCCTTACCGTTAAAGCTATACACAGGCATCAGATCCATTCGATCTGTAGCTGGCTGAATACCGGGTTGGAGGTTGTCGAGAATCAGTGGTATCGAGTTAGATTTTGGGTAATAGGCCAGTACCATGTGAGCTTTATTCAGCGTCAGTGCTTTAACGTAGGTTAGCCGCATCTTTTCCATCTCTACACCCATTTTCTTCAAGGTGAAGTATTTCGCGACGCTAAAATCCTCACAATCGCCCGCATCCATAATCAAGAACTCAAGTGGCGTCGCCCAGTAATCCTCTTGCTGCCAAACCTCTTTGTCATCCACAAAACGAGCGCCATTAAAAAAGTCGTTGACCTGCTTTAGCCTATCTTCCTCCACTGGCGAGCCGGGGGACCTGATCATTTGCTGCCAATATCGAACTCTTGCCTCAGCCAAAGGGCCATAGCGTTCACCAACTTCAACTATTTCGGCCTCACTCATAAACCCCGTAGTCTGAGTGACAGAGGGCTTTGGCGCGGTATACACAGGAGGGGCCGGCTGGCTGGAACAACCACAGATAAAAAGTGCTATTAAAGACAAGGATAATAAAAGTGAGCGCTCACTTACAGTGCGTTCTGCCATTGTTACTCTACAGTAACTGACTTCGCCAAGTTACGCGGCTGATCCACATCCGTGCCCTTAAGTACGGCCACATGATAAGAAAGCAATTGCAGTGGCAGAGTATAAATAATCGCCTCCAGGCTATCGGGCACATGGGGGATATTCATCACTGTTACACCGGACTCGTTTTCAAACCCGGCGGCTTTATCTGCAAAAACAAACAACTGCCCACCACGAGCTTTAACCTCATGAAGATTCGATTTTAGCTTTTCAAGAAGCTCGTTGTTTGGTGCTACGGCAACCACGGGCATATCGCTGTCCACTAGAGCGAGGGGACCATGTTTTAGTTCGCCGGAAGGGTACGCTTCTGCATGAATATAAGAAATTTCCTTGAGTTTAAGTGCACCCTCCAGAGATACCGGATACTGCACACCGCGACCTAAAAATAATGCATGGTGTTTATCGGCAAAGCACTTAAAGGTTTTTTCAATTTCATCATCCAGAGCCAGTGTTTGACGACACAGTTCCGGTAATTGATGCAGGGCTGTGACCAGCGCATGTTCCTTTGCCTCGTCAAGACCATGACTGCGACCCAACCCAATACAAAGTAACTGTAATGCCACTAGCTGAGTGGTAAATGCCTTAGTCGACGCCACGCCAATTTCCGGGCCAGCATGGGTCATTAGCGCTAGGTCAGATTCACGAACTAATGAGCTATTCGGCACATTACAAATGACCAAACTGGCAAGGTAGCCAGCCTTTTTTGCCGACTGAAGCGCCGCTAATGTGTCCGCCGTCTCCCCAGACTGGGAGATGGTGACAAATAACGTATTTTCAGGCACCACAACTTTGCGATAGCGGTACTCGCTAGCCACTTCCACTTGGCAGGGGATTCCTGCCCACTCCTCAAGCCAGTAACGGGCAACCAAACCCGCATGGTAGCTAGTGCCACAAGCTACAATATGGACCGCTTTGACTTGGGGGAAAACCTGGCTTGCCTCTGTACCAAAGGCCTCAGGCAAAACATGTTTTGCGCTGACCCGTCCTTGCAGGGTGTTTTCGAGCGCCGTGGGTTGCTCGAAGATCTCCTTCATCATGTAGTGTCGATAGCCGCCTTTATCCGTCGCATCATCACCACCAGAAAGTGTCACAATTTCACGTTTTACCGCTAAATCACTGTGATCAACAATGGTGTAGCTTCCTTTATTTAGCTCAACGACATCACCTTCTTCAAGGAAGATAAACCGATCGGTAACTTGGCGCAGGGCCATTTGATCCGATGCAATAAAATTTTCCTCTATTCCAACACCCACCACCAGGGGGCTACCACTTCGTGTGCCGATAACCACATCGGGCTCATGGGTGCTGATAACACCAAAGGCATAGGCGCCATCAAGTCGGATTGTCGCCTGTTGAACCGCTTGTTTTAGTGATGAGGTAGACTTCAAGAGGTGGTGAATCAGGTGGGCAACCACCTCGGTATCGGTATCCGATACAAATTGATAGCCAAAACCCGTTAATTCGGACCGCAACTCATTATGATTTTCGATAATGCCGTTATGGACTACCGCCACGTCACCCGAGACATGGGGGTGAGCATTCAGCTCATTAGGTACTCCGTGTGTAGCCCAACGAGTATGGGCAATGCCAAGTACACCAGCAGCTGGTTTTTTTACTAATTTATCAACAAGACCTGCTACTTTTCCCGCATTTTTACGAACTTGGAGTACGCCGTTATCATCAATTATTGCCAATCCCGCAGAATCATAGCCTCGATACTCCAGCCTGTTTAGACCTTCGACCAAAATGCCAGTGACATTCCGCTGTCCCGCCGCACCAACAATTCCACACATAATTTATTCCGACTAATTCTTTGGGTGTTAATTTTTTTAAGACTCTTTTTTTGAGGGCCGTGTCCAATCTGAAATATTTCTCTGCTTCGCGCGGGTCAATCCAAGTTCATTTTCCGGCACATCCTTGTTAATCGTAGAGCCTGCACCTATCGTGGCATTACTGCCTACCCTGATTGGTGCTACCAGTGATGTGTTAGAGCCGATAAATGCGTTATCACCAATGATTGTTTGGTGTTTATTCACGCCATCGTAGTTACAGGTAATGGTGCCAGCACCCACATTTACATTGTCACCCAGCTCCGCATCACCCACATAACTCAGGTGACTAATTTTACTGCCTTTGCCTACACGCACTTTTTTGGTCTCAACAAAATTGCCAACTTTCACATCGTCTGCCAACTCTGTACCTGGGCGGAGTCGTGCGAAGGGGCCTATCACAGCGTTATTACCTATTTGGCATTCTTCGATAATACTGCTGCCCTTTATCTCAACCCCATCCGCTATTGTGCTATTTATAATGAGGCAGTTAGGGCCAATTTTTACATGGCTACCCAAGCTCACGTCTCCCTCAAAAACAGCATTAATATCGATAAAGTTATCGGTACCCGTTTGGAGGTTGCCCCGAACATCTATTCGGGTGGCATCAGCCAAAGTGACGCCTTCCGACATTAACTGTTCGGCCTGTCTCTTTTGGTAGTAACGCTCAAGATTATTGAGTTGTAGCCGGTTATTCACGCCTTCAACTTCTTCTATAGATCGGGGTTGTAATGTCTCGATCTGGAACCCCGCATTACGTGCAACAGCAACAATATCTGTCAGATAATATTCCCCCTGGGCGTTCTTATTTCCAATTTTAGGCAGCCACTCTTGTAAACGGTGACTAGGTAGCGCGAGCACCCCGGTATTAACTTCAGATATTTGTAACTGCTCCCGAGAGGCATCTTTCTGCTCAATAATCGCCACGACCTGGTCGTTGTCATCCCTCACTATTCGGCCGTAACCCGTAGGGTCACCTAGCTGGACAGTAAGCAATGCCATACTCCGGTCGCTCACTTTTTGGAGCATGCCAGCAATGGTCTCTGAACTGATTAACGGAACATCTCCGTAGAGAATCAAGGTGACACCCTTAGAATTCAAAAAAGGCGTTGTCTGTAATACAGCATGGGCCGTACCAAGTTGCTCTATTTGCTCGATATATCGAAGACGATCGCCACAAATACCCGTTTTTACTTCTTCAGCCTCATGACCAGTCACCACCAATATATTGGCATCGTTAACCGTTTCTGCCGCATCAACCACATGTTGAAGCAAAGGCCGACCCGCAAGGCGATGTAATACCTTGGGAAGACTGGACTTCATCCGAGTGCCTTTCCCTGCAGCAAGAATCACGATATCTGTTGCCATATGTATTCCCTGGTTTAGAGGCATTAGTTTAGGGGTGTTGGTTTTGAGGTATTTAATCAGGAACCATAACTGATTGCCACGATTTGCCGCACTCAGAATTATTCTCATTTGCCGATTAAATAAAAGCCACAAAAAAGGGTGGCTAAAGCCACCCTTTTTTATCAGTTACTGGTGTAACTAATGCTTTCCACCCAGTTTCTTCCGTAACTGATCAATAGTACGGAGCTGAGCTGCTGCCACGGCCAGCTGAGAAGCTGCTCGGGAGTAATCGAACTCGCCACTCTGGTTAGAGAGGTCATGTTCCGCCTGCTTCTTAGCTTCCAGTGCAGCGGCTTCATCCAGATCATCCGCACGCAAGGCAGTATCAGAAAGAATTGAAATAAGGTTTGGCTGTACTTCAAGGAAACCACCGGAAAGGTAGTAAAGTTCCTCTTCGCCATCCTGCTTTACGATCCGAACTGGACCTGGCTTTAAATCAGTTAGTAGTGGTGCATGGCCAAAAGTTATACCCAATTCACCCTGGGAACCCGTAGCCACAACCAGCTCAACTAACCCTGAAAACAAGGATTCTTCAGAACTTACAATGTCACAGTGGACGGTCATAGACATATCTTAACGCCTTTCTTGCTCTTACTTCAGCTTTTCAGCTTTTTCAACCGCTTCTTCAATGGTGCCGACCATATAGAACGCCTGCTCTGGCAGGTGGTCATAGTCGCCATTAAGAATTCCCTGGAAAGCAGCAATAGTTTGTTTCAATGAAACGTATTTGCCCGGTGATCCAGTGAAGATTTCTGCTACGTGGAATGGCTGGGACAAGAAGCGCTCAATTTTACGAGCACGTGCGACCACTTGCTTATCTTCTTCAGACAGCTCATCCATACCCAGAATAGCAATAATATCTTTCAGTTCTTTAAAACGCTGCAATACAGATTGCACACCACGAGCCACGTCATAGTGCTCTTGACCAACAATCAGTGGATCCATCTGACGTGATGTTGAATCCAGTGGATCTACCGCTGGGTAAATACCTTTAGAGGCAATATCACGACTCAGTACAACTGTAGAATCCAAGTGAGCAAACGTCGTTGCTGGTGATGGATCCGTCAAATCATCCGCAGGTACATATACTGCCTGTACCGATGTAATCGATCCAGTCTTAGTAGAAGTAATACGCTCCTGAAGCACACCCATTTCTTCCGCAAGCGTAGGCTGATAACCTACCGCAGATGGCATACGACCCAACAGTGCAGATACTTCTGTACCGGCGAGTGTGTAACGATAGATGTTATCAACGAACAACAGTACGTCTTTACCTTCGTCACGGAATTTTTCTGCCATGGTCAAACCAGTCAATGCTACACGGAGTCTGTTTCCGGGTGGCTCATTCATCTGACCGTATACCATGGCTACTTTTGAATCGCTTGGTGTCTCAACGTTAACAACGCCAGATTCCTGCATTTCAAAATAGAAATCGTTACCTTCACGAGTACGTTCACCAACACCAGCGAATACTGATAAACCTGAGTGCTCAGTAGCAATGTTGTTGATCAGCTCCATCATGTTGACGGTTTTACCAACACCGGCACCACCGAACAAACCAACTTTACCACCCTTGGCAAACGGACAAACCAGATCGATTACCTTGATGCCTGTTTCCAACAGCTCGTTTGATGCTGCCAGCTCGTCATAGGCTGGTGGCTTACGGTGAATAGCAGCACGCTCTTTCTCACCAATAGGGCCTTTTTCATCAATGGGGTTGCCTAACACATCCATGATACGACCCAGGGTTTCTATACCAACAGGAACAGAAATGGGTGCATTGGTGTTATTAACACTGAGTCCGCGGCTGATGCCTTCAGAAGAACCCATAGCAATGGTGCGCACTACACCGTCGCCCAGCTGCTGCTGAACTTCAAGGGTCAAATCTTTTTCTTCAACCTTTAGTGCGTCATACACGTTGGGCACTTGATCACGTGTGAATTCCACATCGATAACAGCGCCGATAATTTGAACGATACGTCCGCTACTCATTGTCCGGTTCCTCTTAAACTAAACCTTTAATTAAACTGCTGATGCGCCACTAACAATCTCTGACAGCTCTTGTGTAATAGCCGCCTGACGAGCTTTGTTATAAAGCAATTGCAGTTCGTTGATCAGATCACCTGCATTATCCGTGGCGCTCTTCATGGCAATCATACGCGCCGCCTGTTCGCAGGCCTTATTCTCAACTACACCTTGGTAAACTTGAGATTCAATGTAACGAATCAAAAGTCCATCCAGTAGCTCCTTAGCATCGGGTTCATAGAGATAGTCCCAATGGTGTTGAAGCTTGTCATCTTCTGTAGGCTGGAGTGGTAATAGCTGCTCAATAACCGGCTTTTGAGTCATGGTGTTCACAAATTCGTTTGCCACCACGTACAGCCGATCAATTTTACCTTCATCGTAAGCGTCCAACATAACCTTCACGCCACCAATGAGGTCATTGGCAGAAGGGGAATCACCGAGATCTTTTACTGTGGCAACAATATTGCCGCCAAAACTACCAAAGAACGCTGCGCCCTTGTTACCTACCGCACAAAGATCAATCTCAACCTCTTGATCAGACCAGGTTTTCATGGACTTGATCACCTGTTTGAACAGGTTTATGTTCAAACCACCACACAAACCCCGATCTGTCGAGATTATAATGTAGCCAACGCGTTTAATTTCACGCTGCTCCATATATTGGTGCTTATACTCACTAACCGCATTGGCAATTTGACCAACTACTGAGCGGATACGATTAGCATAAGGTTTGCCAAGTTGACGGCGTTCCTGTGCTTTCCGCATCTTACTCGCAGCAACCATCTCCATAGCACTAGTAATTTTCTGAGTGCTTTGGATACTAGTGATTTTGGTTTTAACTTCTTTTCCGACAGCCATAATTAATGCCTAATCATGGGGACAGGTTTAAATCTGTCCCCTTAACAAGTTTTACCAAGTCTGGGTGCTGACAAATTTTTCCAGCGCCGCCTTGTAACTGGCTTCAATGTCGTTGTTCCAGTCGCCGCTCTGGTTAACCTGATCTAACAGATCTCCGTGCTCAGCTTTCATGTATGAGAGCAGGGCTGCCTCAAAATCACCAACTTTATTCACGGCAACTTCTTTCAGATAGCCGTTATCCACGGCATAAATCATCAGGCCCATCTCAGCAATACTTTGTGGTGCATATTGCTTCTGCTTCATCAGCTCAGTAACGCGCTCACCGTGGTCCAACTGGGCCTTAGTGGCATCGTCTAGATCAGATGCAAACTGGGAGAATGCTGCCAGCTCTCGATACTGTGCCAATGCGGTACGAATACCACCAGACAGTTTTTTCACAATCTTGGTTTGTGCAGCACCACCAACCCGAGATACGGAAACACCAGCGTTCATTGCAGGGCGAATACCCGCATTAAACATGTCCGCTTCAAGGAAGATCTGACCATCAGTAATGGAGATCACGTTGGTTGGTACGAATGCAGATACGTCACCAGCCTGAGTCTCAATAATAGGCAACGCTGTTAGTGAGCCCGTTTTGCCTTTTACTTCACCATTGGTGAAGTTTTCAACATAATTTGCGTTTACACGTGCTGCGCGTTCCAACAAGCGGGAGTGCAAATAGAACACATCACCAGGATAAGCTTCACGGCCTGGCGGACGACGCAACAACAAAGAAATTTGACGATAAGCCCAAGCTTGCTTGGTCAGATCATCATAAATAATCAGGGCATCTTGACCGCGATCTCGGTAGTACTCACCCATGGTGCAGCCACCAAATGGGGCTAAGAACTGCATGGCTGCCGGATCAGAGGCTGTTGCTGCAACAACAATAGTGTGCTCCATGGCACCATGCTCTTCTAGCTTGCGTACAACCGCAGCAATAGAAGACGCTTTCTGGCCAATTGCCACATAGATACACTTAATGCCAGAATCTTTCTGGTTAATGATGGCATCAACAGCAACGGCTGTTTTACCAATCTGACGGTCACCAATGATCAGCTCGCGCTGACCACGACCAATTGGCACCATGGCATCAATTGCCTTCAAACCAATTTGCACCGGCTGATCAACAGATTGACGAGCAATTACACCAGGAGCAACTTTTTCAATTGCATCGGTTAGTTTGGCATTTATCGGGCCCTTACCGTCAATGGGGTCACCCAAAGCGTTAACTACCCGACCTTCCAGCTCTGGACCTACTGGTACTTCAAGGATGCGACCGGTGCAACGTGCTTTCTGGCCTTCAGCCAGAGACTGGTAATCACCAAGAATTACCGCACCAACGGAGTCACGCTCCAAGTTAAGGGCCATACCGTAGATACCGCCATCAAACTCGATCATTTCACCGTACATCACATCGGCTAGGCCGTGGATGCGAATGATACCGTCTGATACGGATACAATAGTGCCTTCGTTCTGCGCTTCAGAGGAAACATCAAGGCTATCAATTCGCTGCTTGATGATCTCACTGATTTCGGATGGATTCAGTTGCTGCATTTGCTCTGGTCCTCAATCCTATGAATTTAATACTTCGGCTAGTTTGGCCAAGCGCCCGCGTATAGAGCCGTCAATAACGGTATCTCCTGCGCGAACAACTACACCACCAATCAGGCTGTCATCGATTGACACCTGCATGTTGACCTCACGCTCAAGTTTGGAACTGAGCGCACTAGCCAGCTTGTCTTGTTGTTCCGTGCTGATTTCACTGGCTGACACCACACTAACCTCTACGGTTTTTTCGCGGTTGGCCTTCAACACTTCAAATTGTTGATAAATCTGTGGCAGTAGCTGCAGGCGATGATTTTCTGCCAAAACCTGAACAAAGCTGCGGCTTTTCTCATTTAAAGCATCACCACAAACTTCGATCGTTTTTTCTGCCTGTTGAGTTGCTGTATAGCTTGGCGAACTCAGCAGTTTTACTACTGCATCCTGCGATGCTACGACCGCAGCAACTGCAAGGCTGTCTGACCAACCTTGAAGATCACTTGCATCTGCAGCATATTGAAATGCCGCTTTTGCATAGGGCCTAGCCAGAGTGCTCAATTCAGCCATATCAAACCTCGGTTACAGCTGTGCTGCCAGATTGTCGACCAACTGACGATTAACGCTTTCGTCGATGTTTGCCTGCAGGATTTTTTCCGCACCCGCTAAGGCCAGAGTTGCCACTTTGCTGCGCAGCTCTTCTTTAGCACGGTTAATTTCCTGCTCGATTTCTGCCTGGGCAGCCACTTTTAAGCGATCGCCTTCAGCTCGAGCCAAATCTTTGGCTTCATCAACAATTTGACTGGCACGCTTGTTCGCTTGCTCAATCATTGCTGCTGCTTCCTGCTTGGCTTCTTTAAGCCGCTCCAGCGCTTTTTCTTGCGCCAGCTCCAGATCACGTGAAGCGCGATCTGCGGCATCTAGACCGTCAGCAATCTTCTTTTGACGTTCTTCCATCGCACCGATGAGAGCGGCCCAAACAAACTTCTTGCAGAACCAGATAAAGAACAGAAAAGAGATCAGCTGTCCGATCAGGGTCAGGTTAATATTCACGCTAACACCTCGTTCTTGGAGTTAATAGTTAAGAATCGGGATGTCAAACTTAAGCTGCCACACCTGGGGCAACAGCAAAGATCAGGTACATACCAATACCAACACCGATCATTGGGATCGCATCGATCAGACCGGCCAGCAGGAACATTTTACCCTGCAGCATTGGTCCCAATTCTGGCTGACGTGCAGTGCCTTCCAGCAGCTTACCGCCCAACAAGCCCATACCAACGGCAGCACCAAGTGCACCAAACCCAACCATAATTGCAGCTGCGATCATGACAAGTTCCATTTTCTTCTCCTAATAACGATAGTTAAGTAGTAATTTAAAATTTATTATTTAGTGATCTTCATGCGCCATACTGAGGTACACGACGGTCAACACCATAAAAATAAACGCTTGTAATGTAATAATTAGAATATGGAAGATTGCCCAGCCCAACTGTAACGCTCCACCAAATGCACCCAAGACCCAGCCAGCGCTATACATCATGGCAATCAAAATAAAGATCATCTCACCAGCATACATGTTACCGAACAACCGAAGGCCCAGGGAGAACGGCTTGGCCAGAAGGCCAACCAACTCGAGCGCCAGATTGATAGGAACAAAGATAGCTTGAACAACCGGGTTTTTTGCACCAAAGGGCTGCAAGGTTAGCTCACCGACAAAGCCGCCGATACCTTTAACCTTGATACTGTAATAAAGAATCATACCGAACACCGCCAACGCCATACCTAAGGTGATATTGGGATCGGTAGAAGGAACAATTTTCTGGAAATGAATACCTGCAAACGACATTAACCAGGGAATAATATCCACCGGTATCAAATCCATCAGGTTCATCAGGAAGACCCAGACAAAGACCGTCAGAGCCATCGGAGCAATCCAGGGGTTACGACCGTGGAAGCTATCCTTTACGGTGCCATCTATAAACTCAACCATCATCTCTACAAAGTTTTGAAACCCTGTAGGTACACCAGTGGTGGCTCGCTTTGCTGCACAACGAAACAACAGGGAAAAAATTAACCCAAGACCGATAGACCAACCAAGGCTATCCACATTTACCGCCATAAAACCCATTTCAGCGGCTTCTTGTGCGTTGTGCGCAAAACCCCATCCATGATCGGTATGACCAAACGTCAAGTTGGTCAAATGGTGTTGTATATATTCAGAGCCCGTTTGTTGGGTATCGCCTGCCATTCTTTTTCTCTCAAACCAGCAAGGTCTAATTTATCGGTGGTTTAGCACCCTCGCGGCACTAAACCACTGCACAATAATCATAACGCCATAACTCAGAAACAGACCGGGTAGATGAAGCGGCTCTACAAAACTAAAAGCCAGTGCAAACAACACCGCGGTGAGCAATAACTTGCCCGTTTCCCCTTTGTGTATGGCGCGAAGTATTTCCGGGGCCTGCCTAGCACCTGAATACCGAAAGGCAAATCGCGTGAAATAGGCATGAGGGCCTATCTGTATCACTCCACCAATCAGTATGGAATAGGCTGCGGTTGCATCTACCGGGGATATGGCAACTACTATGACCACTAAAACGATCAATTGAGTAATTGCTATCTGACCTACCGGTGGAGCCTTTATGGTAGCCTTCATTTGCTACCCCCCTTCCGCACAATATGCTTGGGCCAACACCTAACGCTAGCCCAAACGGGCGGCAATTATAGGTAGTCCCACAAGTAGATTCAACAAAACTTTGATGTAAGTCGATGTATAAAACGTAAAATCAGCAATAACGATCATTGATTAGAATTATAGTCTGCTGTTATTTGATGTGATTGAGAATGCCTTCTAGCTCATCCAGACTGTTGTATTTAAGGACCAGCTTTCCTTTTCCTTTAGCGTTATGCTGTATTAATACCGGTACTCCGATCTGGCCAGATAGTTCATCCTGTAGACGCTTAGTATCCGGGTCGACCCGATGTGTTGAGACTTGCTCCGGTCTTTCTTGCTGTTGTTGTAACCGCCGCACCAGCGCTTCTGTTTGCCTCACGGTCATGCCCTTGGCAACAGTAGTCCTTGCCGCTTCAACCTGACTATGCCCCTCCAGACCAAGTAAGGCTCGGGCATGGCCCATCTCCAAATCACCATGTTCCAGCAGCTTTTGCACTTCTTGTTCAAGGGTCATCAGGCGCATCAGGTTGGTTACTGTGCTACGTGGTTTTCCTACGGCATCTGCTACTTGCTGTTGAGTAAGACCAAACTCCTGCTGTAGACGAACCAGTGCTTGCGCTTCTTCTATTGCATTGAGGTCTTCACGCTGAATATTTTCAATCAGCGCCATGGCGACAGCTGATTCATCGGGCACATCTCTTATCAGTGCTGGTATTGTGTCCAGTCCCGCTTGCTGAGCAGCCCTCCACCGACGCTCTCCCGCAATAATTTCATAGCTATCAATACCAATTGACCGAACAATGATTGGCTGAATCACACCTTGAACCCGGATAGAGTTGGCGAGATCTTCTAATGCTTCCGGGTGCATATCCCTGCGCGGTTGATATTTGCCCCGGGTCATAAACTCTATTGGCAGCTCATTCAGCGTATCCCGCTGAACCACCGAATGCTCTTCTGCTGTGCCTGTTTCGTCCCCCACACCCATAAGGGCGTCAAGGCCTCTACCCAAACCTTTTCTCTTTACCATAACTTAACCTGTTGTTTCTGCCGGCACCCTAACAATTGCCTTTGCTCGACGAATGATTTCACCGGCTAACCCAAGGTAAGCCAGTGCTCCCTTAGAAT
>JBALWM010000140.1:0-3855 GCA_036960905.1 Porticoccus sp. | reverse complement strand
TATTCTTAAGGTCGCGAATAATACCAGAGCCTTAACTAAAGGAAAAATAATCAGAAAATATAATCTACATACATCCAGCTATTAAGGGCGACATTAACAAAAATAGACACATGTAATTCCTGTGACCACTCCCATTTTCCGGGATAAAGCACAGTGATATAGTTCATCATTTCCATCTGGAGATACACTGCGCTTGCCATACTCATTTGTTGCGATATTCCCCTGATATCGGTAGAGTTGCGCCGTTTTATGCCCTGTAAAATTAATTGAGGAATACATTGTGGAAATCGCATGCTTGGACTTGGAAGGCGTTCTGATACCGGAGATCTGGATAGCTTTTGCTGAAAAGACTGGCATTGAAGCACTAAAGAAAACCACCCGCGATGAACCTGATTACGATGTACTCATGCGTTATCGACTCGACATTCTTGAAAAAAATGGTTTGGGACTGAAGGAAATTCAAGAAGTGATCGCCACACTTTCACCTTTGGAAGGTGCCAGAGATTTTATCGACTGGCTACGCGAGCGTTTCCAGGTGGTGATTCTTTCCGATACGTTTTATGAATTTTCTCAACCGTTAATGAGACAGCTGGGGTTCCCAACACTGCTATGCCATAAACTGGAAGTGGACGAGAATGGTCGAGTGACCGACTACAAACTACGTCAGGCAAACCCCAAACGCCAAGCTGTGGTAGGTTTCAAAAGTATGTACTATCGAACTATCGCTGCTGGCGACTCCTACAATGACACCACCATGCTGGCTGAAGCAGATGCAGGGATTCTGTTCCATGCACCACAAAATGTGATCGATGAGTTCCCACAATTTCCTGCGGTACACGACTTTGAGTCACTAAAAAAAGAATTTATTAAAGCAAGTAATCGGGATTTGAGCCTGTAGCCAAATAGAAGGAAATCTTCGAATGAACAGGGCTTGTTAGGGTTGGATTAATACCCTGATTTTATCCAGGGTTTCCTCAAATTCACTCTCGGCGATAGAGTCAGCGACAATACCACCACCACCCCAGCAATGAAGTTTTTGACCATCAGCTATCAGGGTTCGTATGGCAATGTTACTGTCCATACGCCCAGTTGCACTAATATAACCAATACTGCCGCAATAGACTGAGCGGCGGCACACCTCCAGTTCCTCAATAATTTCCATCGCTCGCTTTTTAGGGGCACCAGTAATTGACCCGCCTGGAAAGCACCCCCGTAACAGTGACAATGCTGACTCATTACTGCGCAGTCGACCCGTGACTGTACTGACAAGATGATGCACATTGGGAAAGCTCTCCAACGCAAACAACTTGGGAACACGAATAGAGCCTGGCTCACAGGTTTTGCCCAGATCATTGCGCAATAAATCAACAATCATCAGGTTCTCAGCACGATTTTTGGCACTATTCATCAGGGCAATCGCATTGAGCTGGTCTTCATCAACCGTATTACCCCGCCGAGCCGTCCCCTTAATTGGCTTGGTCTCCACATGACCCATCGATAATTTTAGAAATCGCTCTGGCGAAAAACTAAGCACTGCCTGGTGGTCCTCACCCCATTGGTAGAAACAACTATAGGCTGCGGGCAATGCTCTACGTAGGAATCGATATAAGGCCCAGTTATCGCCACTAAACGGTGCTGAAAAATGTTGGGAAATATTTGTCTGGTAGCAATCCCCTTCAGAAATATACTGCTTCACCTTCTCAATAGTTTGCAGGTAATCATTTTTGGGAATAGAGGAACTGAAATGGCGATTAGGCATGGGGTCTTCAACAACACAGTCATCGATGACATTGCTTGCCTGCTGTAGTCGACGAGTAATTTCCTGGCGAAGGCTGGCAGGGCAGCTATTGCGAAAAAACAGCCAGGCTTTTTGCTCAGAGTGATTTAAAACCAATGCCCAACTGTAATTACCGATTCGCATATCTGGAAGGTTATCCACCTTTCTCAGCGTATGAGGGAGCACCTCAATGGTGCGGGCTAAATCGTAGCCAAAATAGCCTGCTAGACCACCAATAAATGGGTAGCTGTTATAACTTGCATCCACGCTACCGGTAGATGAGAGTAAATCCTCAGCCAGTGAAAAGGGATCTTCTTCACTTGAAATCGTGGTGTTCGAGGTAATAATTCGAGTTGTTTTCCCGACAGTTTCCAACACGGTATCAGGTTGAGCACTGATGATATCGAATCGCCCGTATAAGCTACGAGGTTTACCGCTATCCAACCAAATCGCGTCCGGCAGATCACGAACAGCACCAAATAATTGCTCGGCATCTGGGCGGTAGGGAAAGTCAACAATATCCACCTGTTTCATGGGGGGCTAGTCTACGGTACTGCTCACCTAATCAAAACTATTTGATGCTAACCATTGCTCCATAGACTGTAAGGTGGCAATCTCGCCATCATTATGAATTTTTACCCCCTAGAAGATATCAGTCGTATCAGTGAAGGTTATCTGAAATGTGTTGCTGTCGCTGGGCAGGATATGTTGTTGGTTCACAGTGGTGGTCAAACTCGATTAATTCCCAATCGTTGTCCCCACGATGGCTCTCCACTTAAAAAAGGACGGCTTACCAACGGTTGCATACAATGCCCAAAGCACAAGATTACTTTTCGTCTGGACAATGGCGAACCCCTTGGTGGCGAGGCTGTTGCTGATATATCACCACTTGCACGATACGAGCTGGTGGAAGAGGATGGAAAAGTTGGCATCTGGATTAACTAAGCGTCTTGATTAAATAATAACTGGAGCACATATGTCTTTCTCAACCCCGGATTTATGCGATGACTACCCAGAACTGGTTCGAGTACTGGAACCAATGATGGGTAACTTTGGTGGCAGAGAATCCTTTGGTGGTGAAGTCGTTACGATTAAATGTCATGAGGACAACTCATTAGTTAAGGAACATGCTGGAAACCCAGGCCGAGGAAAGGTTATGGTCGTGGATGGAGGTGGCTCACTTCGAAGGGCATTGCTGGGTGACATGATTGCTGAAAATGCTGTTAAGAATGGCTGGGAAGGTATCATCATCTATGGCTGTGTACGCGATGTAGATGCTCTGGTGACTCTGGATCTAGGAGTACAGGCTCTTGCCAGTATTCCGTTGAAAACGGATAAACGTGGTATTGGTGACTACAATGTCCCGGTTACTTTTGGTGGAGTGACTTTCAATCCTGGTGACTATGTTTATGCAGACAACAATGGTGTCATAGTGTCGAATGAACCATTAGAAAACTGAAGCAGCGCATTTGCATGCTCTTCGTCGTTATTGATATGTTGTGTGCTAATCTCGCGGGTATGTAATAAGTAAAAAGAACATTGAGATTGATCGCTGCTTTATAAGGAGAAACTGATGACAAATATGAAATCAATGCTTGCTATTGGAATTGCGGCCGCTCTTATTGGCTGTGGTGACAAGAAATCACCACCTGACCCCTCTGTTGTCGCTGGAGAAGCACTGTTTCAGGAGAACTGCTCTGAATGCCACCCTAGAAGTGGCCGTGGTGATTATCTAAAACGTATTCCCGCCACACTTTTGACTAGAAAATCACAGCACGAATTAATGGAATGGATAAAGGGAAGCAATCAGCACCGTGAGATGCCATCCTTTGAGAAGCTGACTGACACTGAGAGGGCAGCTCTGGCTGATTATCTTCACAGCCAGACAAAGAGCAAAATATCCAAATAGGTTATAAAAAAAGGGGCTGCACTTAGTGCAGCCCCTTTAAATGCTCTATAAGAAATAGAGTGAATGCTGATCTTAGCCAAATTGGTTTAGGCATGAAACACCAATATCCGCATCAAAATAAGCCATGCCCAATTTACTTAAGTACTCCAAACGGTCTGCTTTCATCAAA
>JBALWM010000139.1:0-3872 GCA_036960905.1 Porticoccus sp. | reverse complement strand
TAATTCAACTCAACAGGATCCAATGCATGGGGTAACCCTGAAAATGGTGGTTACCCGCCTAGAGAAGAAGTATGGCTGGGAGGAGTTGGGTCGCAGGATTAAGATAAAATGTTTCACCAATGATCCAAGTATTAATTCTAGCCTTAAATTCTTGCGAAGAACTCCATGGGCTAGAGAAAAAGTTGAGGCGCTGTATTTACAAACGGAATGGAAATCCAACAATATTTGGCCTTCAGGTTAGTCAGTCTGGCTGAGTGAAGGCCAGGTTTAAATAAGCATTAAATTCAAGTTTAAGTTTCATTAGTTTTAAAAAAAGCGTGGGCTGTGGCAGTGGTTTTTTCTGCAATAACGAGAGTGGTTTCCTCGCGATGTGCAGCTATGCCATCTAATACCCAGGGTAAATAGGCCGGTTCATTTCGTCCGCCTTTAGGTTTTGGTGTGATGGTTCGAGGTGTCAGGTAGGGTGCATCGGTTTCCAACATCAGTCTTTCCAGGGGAATATTTTTAACCAGTCGTTGGAGCTCTTGTCCACGGCGTTCGTCGCAGATCCAGCCGGTAATGCCAACATGAAGATCAATATCCAAGTAATTGAATAATGCAGTTTTGTCACCCGTAAAACAGTGAATAACACCATCAACCAAGTGATCTCGATACTGTTTGAGTATGTCAAATTGCCGTTGGTGGGCATCTCGTTCGTGCATGAATACCGGGAGCTGTAATTCAATGGCTAACTCAAGCTGGGCCTCAAAGGCCCTTTCCTGATCTATTGGTGTAGAGAAGTTACGATTGAAGTCGAGTCCGGTTTCTCCGATGGCAACGACTGATGGATTCTCTGCCAGTGCTTTCAGGTGATTTAGTGTGTCGCTGTTAAAGTGTTTGGCATCGTGAGGGTGTACTCCACAGGTGCTGAACAGCATGTTGGGAAAATCATCGGCCAGTTTTTGGGTGAGAGCGAAAATGGTTTCACTTTCTTGTTCACTGGTGCCTGTGAGAATGAGCTGGCTGACATTGGCAAGTTGTGCTCGGTGTAGTACCTGTTCTAGATCCTTTTCAAAACGTTGGTTGCTGAGATTGACGCCGATATCTACAAGGGGGGCAGGGCTAGTGTGCAGGCCTGTCATAGCAACTGGCTTTTTTCTTGCTTGCTGAGTATCCGTTCATGATTGCTCAAGTGATGGGCATAAATCACGGAGAAGGCCAGCACATTTTGTACATAGTTTCTGGTTTCTCGAAAGGGGATGGTTTCTATCCAGGCATCGAAGGGAAGTTTGCTGTCTGTTTCTTTCAGCCAGCGGTCCACCCTGTGCGGGCCAGCATTATAGGCAGCGGTGGCAAGTATTCGGTTGTTGTCAAAGCGCTTGAGCATTTCACTGTAATAGCGACTGCCCAGGGTAATGTTCATTTCTGGCTCATGGAGCTCATGGCTACCCCGGTAACGAACATTATTTTTACGAGCAGTTTCTTTTGCCGTAGCGGGCATCAATTGCATAAGCCCTTTTGCTCCAGCGGGGGAATTTACATCGTGGGCTAGAGCGCTTTCCTGTCGTGCTACAGCAAACAGCAGGTGAATAGGCACGTCGGTTTCATTGGCATGGCGCTCGAAACTCTCTTTGAATGCCAGGGGGAAACGCAGATCAGTATCATCCCAGTAGCCAGCACTGATCATGCTGGTAATGACACCATTGTGCCATTGCCAGCGTCGGGCTAAATGGGCGGCAGTGATCCACTCCGTTTCATTGAAGTTACGGGTAGCATGGCGCCATTCGCGTCGAGCAAAAAAGTATTCATCATGATAAATAAGTTCGCGAGTGCGAATAAAACCTAGTAACTGTTCAAGTTGGGCTATTTGCTCTGAGCTGACAGCGGTTTTACGGTTAGCCATACTGTAGTCATAGCCGAGCCATTCACTGGTAAGAAAGCCGTAAAAACTGCGGGTGACAGACAGCTGCTCATAAGTATCATCTTTAGGTGGTGGTTGCTTGTCAGCGGTAATTGTGTTGAGTTGGATAGTCCGTGTTTTCCAGTAGCGCCAGCGATTATCTTGCTGTAACTCATTGGGCATACGGTCAATCCATTGCAATACATCATGCCAGCTGGCTTCACGCATAGCCTCTCTCGCACGCCACTCAAGAAGTGCCACATCGACATATTCCAGATTATCTGTCAGGTAGCTGTCGGAAGATGCCACGTGTTCTTGAGCGTACAGCCCTTTCACCAACGCAGTGATGATTTGATTCTTTTGTGTGGGTGTAAAGGTGTGTATCTGTTGGTAGCGACTCCAGTGTTTGAGTGCGGTCGTAGCATCCACTCGTGCGAGGTGCCTGAGTCCATGAGTGATGACTTCGTAGACCTCTTGGCTATTATTTTTTAGTGTGTATTTATTGAAAAAAGCATAGTCGCCAACCAATCGGTGATTGCGGTCGATACTGTAAAATTTCTCTGCCAGTTCCTGATAACGAGTGGAGGTAAAAAAGCGTTGAAGATAGCGAGCAAGCTTGTACTGGTGGTTGAGCACTGAGCTGGTGTACCGTTGCCAGGCAATAGATTCTGTAATCTGATTATTCTCAATCAGCCAGCCAAAGAGTTTGTCGCAGCCCTTGGGCTGAGACTTTCCCGCAGACCAGAGTTTAAGTCCTTCGGGAATGGCATCTGACTGATCACCGTGGCGGATACGTGCCAAGTGGTAATAACATTGTTGCTCTGTCGTTGCTTTATTGGATTGGTAGTCTCTGAGGTAGTCTTGCCAGTGATCTTTGCTTCGAAGCGTTTCCAGCCACCGGTAACGGAGTCTGGTTGCGATAGGAGTGCCATCGTGTTTAGACAAGAAATTCTGGACGTCTCGTTTGGGGAGTCGTCTCAGTCGATCAGATAGTTCGGTATATTCCAGATAAGGTCGAAGCGGGTAATTACCGATGCGAGAGAGGATGCTCTTGTATTTGCTCAGATCACCCTTTGACAGGGCGACTTTTGCTTCTTGGTAGAATTCTCGTTGTTCATTAAGAGATAAACTGCCAGCAAAGGATAAACCGGGCACTACAAATAACAGTGCCAAGAGAAGCAGAGTAGATAATTGAAGTTTACGGGCTCTTAAGCCAGTGCATCGGACCATGGTGATTCGCATCATTGCCTGTTAAGAGCTCGTCAGTAAAAACGAAGCAATTCCGTATTTGGGTTGTGTGCTCGGTCTATGATAGTCAGTTAGTGACGGATAAAACAGGGTGAATTGCCGGTATTGGTTAAACTCGAACTGCCAGTACATCACAGTTGGAACCATGCAAAACACCTGTGGCAGTAGAGCCAAATAGTAGGCTTATGCCGTGACGTCCATGGCTTCCTACCACTACGAGATCAATATTGTTTTCTGTGGAAAAACGATGCATTTCATGGGCGGGTTGACCGATAATGACATGCTGATCCTCAGGAGCGACATTTAACTCCTTACCAATAGCCCCTAAACGAGCCTTAGCGCGATCTTCGAGTTGGTTTTGTACATCGGTAAGGTCCATGGGGATATCGCCGCCGTACGCAAATGAGAGTGGCTCCTGGACATGAATCAAGCTCACTTTCTGAGAGCCATCTGTAAAGAGAGCCTTGACGCGGTCAACTACTTGCTGTGATTCTTCAGATAAGTCAAGGCCAACGAGTATATGTTTATAGGCAGACATAGAGTTACTTCCACTGTCGGGAGTTAAAATTAATTAGTTCTTATGAAGTTGTAGCAGACAATGACCTATTTGTTAATAGCCTTTGTATTGGCCATCATCCTGTCGCCACTGATGTGGTTCCGGCAGTCACCTCGCCAGAAACTGATTATGGCCATGCGTCAGACGGCGGCAACAAAGGGGTTGAGAGTGAAGCTGAGTAAGCCCGCC
>JBALWM010000138.1:0-3928 GCA_036960905.1 Porticoccus sp. | reverse complement strand
TTTTCGTTTCTACTTCAGCTTGTTAGCCCTATTACTGGCTAGCTTAACAATTACTGCCAACGCCAGTACAAAATTAGTTGTGCAGATTACCGCGGATGGATTACGTGGTGATTTGTTGGGTCGTTATCAGGATGGTTTTGGTAAAAACGGCTTTAATTACTTTGCTCATAACGGTGTCGTTTATAAGAACGCTCACTATGCCCACGCCAACACTGAAACTATCGTCGGTCATGCCACACTAGCTACGGGAGCTTCTCCCTCGGTACACGGTATGATCGGTAATGCCTGGTTTGACGAGGCAACAGGAAGTGTTGTCTACAATGTGGAAGATAGTAATTATCCGCTACTTAATCAACAAAAAGACAGCTCATCAGGGCTCGAAGATTTTGACCCTTCACAAAAAACCATCAAATCCAATGGTCGCTCCCCCAACAATCTATTAGTCAGTACTTTTTCAGATGGCTTGCAGGCTTTCTATACCGGAAATTCAAAAGTCTATGCCGTATCAGGCAAGGATCGTGGTGCCATCCCTTTGGCTGGCCATACCGGGAAAGCCTTTTGGTACGATGCAAAATCCGGAGAATTTGTCACTAGCAGTTATTATTACCAAGAACAGCCACGCTGGTTATTAGACTGGAACAGTGCAGGCAAAGCCAATGACTATGCCGGTACGAAATGGGAGTTGAGCGGCGACCCCAAATCCTATGTTTTATTAGACAACGACGATCGAAGTTTTGAGGTTGACCTAAAAGGCTATGGGAAAGTTTTTCCTCATAATTTTGGCCCTAAAGAACACCCCTTGTTTTACACCCGCTTATTAGTAAGCCCTGCTGGTGATCGACTAGCTAGCGATTTAGCCAAAACAATTTTACAGGAAGAGCGCTTGGGTGATGATGATGTACCCGACTTTCTTTCGGTGAGCTTTTCAGGGGTTGATGCGGTGAACCATTTCTTTGGTCCATCCAGTCTGGAAAATGAAGCGGTCATAAAAGAGCTGGATAAAACACTAGAAGATTTGATCGATTTTATTGATGATCACGTGGGTCTGGAAAATGTATTATTGGTATTGTCAGCAGATCACGGTATGGCTGATATGCCCGAGGAAATAACATCTCAGGGCTATCAGGTGGGTCGCGTAGATCATGATTCAATCTTGCTGGAAGCCAATGCCTTTGCGAAGAAAGAGTTTGGTATTGAAAAAGCATTCAAGACATTTTTTCGACCTTATCTATATCTTGATAAACTATCCGTCAGTCAGAAAAATATTGATGTTAAATCACTAATCAATCAGACATCAGCGTACGTTTCTTCACTCGAAGGTATTTACCTTGCTACGCCTTCACGTAACACCGTAATGAAGAATGCCAATATTGTCAGTAACCAAATAGCCAACAATCACAACGCAGAACGATCTGGCGATATATATGTGGCCCAAAAGCCGTATTGGTTTTTGTTTGAAGAGAAAAAAGTGGCCGGCATGCATGGATCGCCCTGGAAGTATGATACCCATGTACCGGTGATGTTTGCTGGAAAAGGCATTAAGCAGAAAACCGTGCACCGTCTAATTCGGCCCCGTGATATTGCCCCAACAATGTCAGCTTATTTAGGTGTGGGTGTGCCAGCTGCCGCGCAAGGTGATGTGCTACAAGAGATTGTGCTGGAGTGAGCCCCATTCAGTAACAAGCATTAAGTTATTTCCCTACGATGGAAGCTATCGCTTGCGCTGAATGTGGTCGCTGATCTAGGTTTGAATCCTTTTGCTTGGTCTTGAATTGCTATTTAAGTGCTATCAACTAGAATTTCTTATAAATTAGTATTAATAAAATGGAGTCTGTTATGAGAGTCGTGACCATTTCGCTACTCGCACTAGGGCTAACATTCCATATTGCTTTTGCCAGTGCCGCCGATATTGTTCACGACGCAGAATATTACATTCTGGAAAAGCAGAACGGCGAGAAATGGTCGCTGGAAGATAAAGACTTGGACAAGCGCTTAGAAGCATTCCGTAAGAGTAATGATGGCAAGTCACCCAACATATTCTACATATTGATTGATGATATAGGCTTTGGTGATTTAGGTAGCGAAACCTTAAATTCCATCCGCGGATACAAGACACCCAATATCAACAAAGTGGCACGTGAAGGTATGCGTCTCGCTCGCATGTACACAGAGCCTTCCTGTACGCCTACCCGTGTGGCGTTTATGACAGGGCGGCACCCCGTCCGCAATGGCATGGGCAATACTGCTGTCGATATATCAGGCTTTGGCCTTGCTGACAGTGAAGTGACTGTGGCAGAAGTTCTCTCTAACAGCGGCTATAACACCGCGCATGTAGGCAAATGGCATATGGGCGACATCAGGGAAGCCTGGCCCACTATGCAAGGCTTTGACTATGCCGTCTTTCCTATACACCAGCAAGGCCAGCTGACTATTTACCATGATGATGCTGCCGATGAAGAGATTAGTGTGGGTATTGGTAAAAATAACTACGATGACCGCTACACGATGGATGAGTGGTTTCGCACCGATGCTTCTTCTATGGTAACCGGCGTTGAAGGCGAGCGCGGTAAGAATGTACGAGAAGTAGAAATGAAGGCCGGTGAGCGTTGGACAGAAGCCAAATATCACGAGATGAACGTACGCTATCAGCGGCAAGCTATAGAGCAATTGCGTAAGCTCGCCAAGGCAGACAAACCCTTCTTCCTTCAATACTGGCCTTTATATCCATTAACAGGCCCTCGTACCACCACGGATCAATACACCACAGCTAACGGTGGAGTCTATGTGGAAAAAATGAAATTAGTAGACAAGTGGATCGGAGAGTTGACGAGCGAGATGGATGCTCTTGGCATCGCTGACAACACCTTACTAGTGATTATGGGTGACAACGGTCACTTCACCAAGTACTCCCCTGCCTCAGGTTATACGCCAATGATCTTTCAGGGCGGCAAAGGCTCCACGAAGGAAGGCGGAGTTCGCGTTGATGCATTTGTACGCTGGCCGGGAATGATTCAGGGCGATACAGTGGCTGGTGATATTATTCATGTGAGCGACCTGTTTACCACTATCGCCAGATTGGGCGATGGTACAGACGAGATCCCGACTGACCGTGTCATCGACGGGGTTGACCAGACCTCCCTTCTACTTAACGGCGAAACCCATAGCCGCCGCGATTATGTTTTCTTATATAACATCAATAAGCTGGAAGCTGTGATTAAAGAGCAATATAAATTGGATCTGTCTTCAGGCGCCGAGAATGCCATATTGGCGAAGTTCTATGATTTGTTCCGCGACACTCGTGAAGAATGGCCAGTGTCTACCGAAGTTGGTGCTTGGGGTGGAGCCAAGTTTGTACGTATGGTCAAGCGTCACATGGGACGTAAGGTCAAGTACCCTGATGCACCTCCAGCAACAGGCATGCCATATAAGGGCATTGATAACCTGCGACCCGAATCCAAAGCAGCGGTACAAGAGTTTCTCTATATGATGAAAACGCCAGGCATATAGCGTTTAAAGAGCGAAAATTAGCTAGATCCAGAAAGGGCCGTTTAGCGGCCCTTTTCTTTGGGACTGAACAACTAGCGCACGGCAGCGGTATATGTATTGTATATTTCAATCATCCTCATAAACTCAGTAATATCACCGTTAAATTTGAAGGTTATTAAAATATTTCGTCATGTGATTGTTTCCAGTAAAAACTAACAACACTGAAATCCTAAAATTTTGTGCCACAATACACCCGACAAATGATATTTCTGAGCAATTAGTTTTATGCTAAAAACCTCTGTTCTTCACAGGCTGGTAATATTAAGCCTCAGCTTATGCACCAGCATTCAATTACTGGCCGACCAGATTGTCCACGATGCTTACGTCGGAGCTAAATCTTGCAGCAATTGTCATCAGGAAGAACATCAACAATGGCAACAGT
>JBALWM010000003.1:20140-36350 GCA_036960905.1 Porticoccus sp. | reverse complement strand
TATTCTCTGCAATTTCTGGCCAGCTGGCCGACAAGTATGAGAAGTCACGAATTATTCGCCAGATTAAACTGGCAGAAATTCTGATTATGCTGACGGGCTTTGTGGCACTTTGGTGTCAGGCCTTGTGGTTGTTGATGGTAGTGCTGTTCTTAATGGGTGTTCAATCCACCTTCTTTGGGCCGGTAAAGTATTCAATTCTGCCCCAGCATTTACATGAAGACGAATTGGTGGCTGGAAATGCTCAGGTGGGTATGGGCACGTTCGTGGCCATTTTAATCGGCACTATTAGTGGGAGCTTGCTGGGTGGTGCTGAACATGCCATATGGTTGGTTGGCCTGGCCGTTGTGTCTGTTGCTGTGGTGGGCTGGTTGAGCAGTTGGGGGATTCCCCTTGCTGAGTCTAAAGCCTCCAATCTAAAAATTGATTGGAATGTCCCACGTATCAGTTGGCGGTTGATCAAGCTTGCATCGGAAAAGCGAACAGTCTTTCTGGCCATTTTGGGTATTTCCTGGTTTTGGATGTTGGGTGCTAGCTATCTGACACAGATGCCAAATTTTACGGTGACCGTATTAAAAGGTAGCCCCGGTGTTATTGCACTCATACTCTCCGCATTTACGGTGGGTGTAGCCACAGGTTCATTACTCTGCGATAGGCTCAGTGGGCACCGAGTGGAAATTGGCTTAGTACCATTGGGCTCGATTGGCTTGAGTGTATTTGGGATCGACCTCTATTTTGCGGCTCACGGTTACAGTGGTATCGATGGAGTTGGCCCCTTCAGTTTTTTTGTGCAATCCGGCGGTTTTCGAGTATTGCTTGATATTCTCATGATTGGCTTGTTTGGCGGGCTTTATATCGTACCCCTCTATGCCATGGTTCAGGCCCGCACTGATGATGAAAAACGTGCTCGGGTCATCGGTTGTAACAATATTCTCAATGCACTGTTTATGGTCTTTGCAAGCCTGTTGGGCATTTTATTCTTGGGTGTTGCGGGGTTCAGTATTCCCGATTTGTTCTTGACGGTGGCACTGATGAATATTGCGATTGCTGTCTTTATCTTTCAGCAAGTACCCGAGTTCACGATGCGCTTTTTGGTATGGTTGTTGAGCCATACAATTTATCGGGTAAAACACCAGGGTTTGGAGTACATCCCTTCAAAGGGTGCAGCGATGATCGTCTGCAACCACGTGAGCTATGTAGATGCTCTGTTGTTGGCGGGGGCAGTACGCAGACCCATCCGCTTTATTATGTTTAAACCCATTTATGAGCTGCCGGTACTCAACTTTATTTTTAGAACGGGAGGTGCGATTCCCCTCTGTTCACGGCAGCATGATGAACAGGCTTACCTGCAGGCGATGGATGAAATTGCCGAGGCATTGGAGCAGGGACATTTGTTGTGTATTTTCCCTGAGGGAAAACTGACTCAGGATGGTGAAATAAATGAGTTCAAGGCCGGGATAGAGCGTATTTTGGAGCGCACCCCAGTACCAGTGGTGCCGATGGCATTACAGGGGTTGTGGGGCAGTTTTTTCAGTCACAGCCACGGCGGTGTGTTTAAAAAGCCTTTTCGTCCACAGTGGCGGCACATTAAGGTGTTGGCAGGCACATCGATTCTCCCCGAGAAAGTGACGGCTGAGACTTTGCAGGAAATGGTGACAGGTCTGCGTGGAAGTTATCGCTAAGACGGACATGATTCAAATGGGTATGACTTAAATTGGGAAGTGAGCAATTACGATGGGTAAACTAAAATTACATTGGCAAATGTTGATAGCCATTATTGCCGCGATTATGGTTGGGCTTTGGTCGGGAACCGATAGCCAGGTATTGGGTGTCGGTCTCTATGATGTCTTCAGCTTCATCGGCACTTTGTTTCTTAATGCCCTGAAAATGATCATTGTACCATTGGTGATGTCCTCCATTATTGTCGGGGTGGCGGGCATGGGGAACAGTGACAATTTAGGGCGACTCAGCGCTAAAACCATTACGTTTTATATGCTGACCAGTCTGCTGTCGATTTCCGTCGGGCTCATATTAGTAAACCTCTTAGCACCGGGAATCATTGATGGTGAAGCGGCAGGCGGTCGTTTGAACCTCAGTTCAACGGATGCCATTACAGAACAGTTAGCGCGGGTTGAAGGCCGTAGTGCGGGTGATATTACGGCTGTCTTCCTGCGGATGGTGCCACCTAATATCGTGAAGGCAGCGTCTGATGGACAGATGTTGGGGCTGATATTCTTTAGCTTGTTGTTCGGTGTCTTTATGACCCGGATCACCAAGGAGTTCAGCCAAACGATGCTGAGTTTCTGGCAGGGTGTTTATGAAACCATGATGGCTGTCACGATGTTTATCATGAAGTTTGCCCCTATTGGTGTATTTGGTTTGGTGGCCAAAACGGTAGCAGCTACCGGGTTTGATGCATTTCAGCCGTTATTGGTTTTCTTTGTGACGGTAGTGTTGGCGCTGGCCATTCATGTATTTTTTAATCTGACCTTGATGCTTCGCCTGTCGGGGGTGAATCCACTCAAGCATTACAGGGCCATGTTGCCAGCGTTGTTAACGGCTTTTTCAACGGCTTCTTCTTCGGGCACCCTGCCGGTAACTATTGAGTGTGTGGAAAAAAATGCCGGCGTTTCAAATCGCACGACCTCTTTTGTGCTGCCACTGGGCGCCACTATTAATATGGATGGCACGGCGCTCTATGAATGTGTGGCAGCAATGTTTATTGCCCAAGCCTATGGATTAGAGCTTAGCTTTGTTACCCAATTTATCATCGTACTGGTGGCCCTGCTGACTTCTATTGGCGTTGCTGGTATTCCCGCAGCGAGCCTGGTGGCGATTACTGTTATTTTGGGGGTGGTTGGGTTGCCTCTGGAGGCTATAGGCATGTTGCTGGTGACGGATCGTATCCTGGATATGATCCGTACAGCCGTGAATGTATTCAGTGATTCCTGTGCTGCGGTGATTATTGCCAGAACAGAAGGTGAGGAGGGGGTACTGGCGGGATAGGGTCTCGGACTAACTCATAAAAAAGCCCGGCCTAAGAGCCGGGCTTTTTTGTTCCGTGAAAAGAAATTCTTGGTTAACCAAAGATCCCTTTAAAGAAGAAGAAAAATACGATTGCCAAGCCGGCGCCAGCAGGCAAAGTAATCAGCCAGGACATAAAGATGGTCCCTATGACCCGCATATTGAGCGCAGCAATACCACGAGCCAAGCCAACACCCAGTACCGCACCTACAAGGGTATGTGTGGTTGAAATGGGGAGACCAATGCCCGATGCGAGCACCACGGTGGCAGCAGCACCCAGTTCAGCAGCAAAGCCACGACTGGGAGTAAGTTCGGTAATTTTTCGGCCAATAGTGCCCATGACTTTGAAGCCATAGGTAGCAAGCCCCAACATAATACCCACACCACCAAGTAGCAGGATCCAACTGGGCATGACACTGCTTGCTCCAACAGCCCCAGATTTCACTACACTGACAACAGCCGCCAGTGGACCAACGGCATTAGCCACGTCATTGGAGCCGTGTGCGAAGGCCATCGCACAAGCAGTGAATATCATCAGTACAGCGAACACCTTCTCCACACTGGCAAAGCGGTTGTAGTGCTCAGCTTCTTCATCACGCTTGACGCGGTTTAGAAGCACAGAGCCAATGATGGCGACAACGACACCTACAGCTGCTGCCAGCATTGCACACTCCCCAAAACTCATGGCGACGCCGGTGTCCTTGAAGACGTGCTTGAGCCCTTTGAGCATGGTGACCATCGCAATTAAAAAGCCCACGGCGAACATATAAATTGGGATAAATTTCTTGGCGCGATTAAAAGGGTCGTCTTGGGTGAGGATCAGTTTCTGTACGCTGCGAAACAGCATGTAGGCAATGGTGCCCGCCAATACAGGTGATACTACCCAGCTGGCAACAATTTTGCCCACCTTGCCCCAGTTAACGGCGTCGGGTGAGATACCCACTGCGGCAAAGCCCACAATGGCACCAACGATGGAGTGGGTTGTGGAGACGGGCCAACCCATCATGCTGGCAATTAATAACCAAGTGCCTGCGGCAAGTAGTGCCGACAGCATCCCGTACACCAGTAATTCCGGTGTTCCCTCCAAGATGCCGGGATCAATAATGCCCTTCCGTATGGTGGAGGTGACTTCGCCGCCCGCCAGGTAGGCGCCGGCAAATTCAAAAATCATCGCAATGAGGATGGCTTGCTTGATGGTGAGTGCTCCCGCACCCACCGAGGTGCCCATTGCGTTGGCCACATCATTGGCACCGACACCCCAGGCCATAAACAGCCCGAAAAGACAGGCAAGGATGATCAGTATTTGGCCGTATTCAGCAAATAGCGTCATGTCTGGATTTCCTAGTTGTTATTATCAACCCAGTTATCGGGCAAGCAGTAGTTGTAGGCGGCCACCGACACCTTCGGCTAGGTCGGCCAATTCACCAATCATGTCAATCACCTGATAGAGAAATATCATATCGATTGGAGGGAGGTCCTGTTCCAGATCAAATAACTTATGGCGGATTTCCTGTTCCAGTTGGTCCGTCTTATCTTCCAGTTGGTCTAGTTCGCCGATCATTTTTTCGACAAAGTCTACTTCCTTTCCACTGAAACCAACTTCGAGAAGCTCATCGAGTTCATTGATCGCTTTTAGTGCCTGACGGCCCGCTTCGATTGAAGAAGAGACAAAGTCGGTCATTTGTTGGTGGAGTGGTTCAGGGATAGACATTTTTCTGCCCAGCATCAGACCGGCAATATCTTTGGTGCGATTGGCAATACGGTCTTGCAAGGTTAGCAGGTCTAGCAGGTCACCTCGATCAAGGGGCATGAACAGGCTTTTTGGTAGTTGCAGACGAAGCTGACGCTTCATCTCGTCTGCTCTGTCTTCTTTTTTGGAAATCTTATCGAAGATTTCCGAGCCCAGCTCCCAATCATTGGCAATAGCTGCATTAAGAAAGTCTTGCAGTTTTTCTGCACAGGCCACAACCAGCGTCATATGAGCTTGCAGTGGACTGATGGGGGACTTACCAAAAAGGTTGAAGATAGTTTTACTAAAAACCATGGAGTGGACTCCTATGAATATAGGCCGCGAGTATATGAAGCTGTAACGAAAATGTCACATGTTCGTCACAAACTTTTATACTAGACCATAACGTTCACTGCCGCCTAGCCAGCGGCGAATAATAGCGTGGGCTTGTGAGGGGTGTTGAGCCAGCATTGTTTCAGCGGTTTTTTTGATATTTGGTAGTAAATGAGCATCCCGCTGCAGGTCGGCAATACGCAATTCCATCTCACCGGTTTGTCGAGTGCCCAGAACTTCTCCTGGACCCCGAAGCTTCAGGTCCATCTCTGCTATCTGGAATCCATCGGTCGTTTGCCGCATGATTTTTAGGCGTTCTGTACCCGGTTGGGAAAGAGGTGTGCTGTAGAGGAGAACGCAATGGCTTTCTTCTTTCCCTCGCCCGACCCGACCACGTAATTGGTGAAGCTGGGCAAGCCCGAGACGTTCGGGATTTTCGATGACCATCAAGCTTGCATTGGCGACATCGACACCGACTTCAATCACCGTGGTGGCAACCAGTAGTTGAATCTGACCTTTCTTAAAGGCCTCCATAGTGGCCGCTTTTTCGCCGGTTTTCAGCCGTCCGTGGATTAGACCAATGTGTAATTCAGGTAGCAGTAGGTGCAGCTCATCTGCGGTTGCTTCTGCGGCTTGAGCCTCGAGTACATCAGATTCTTCAATGAGGGTGCATACCCAGTAGGCTTGACGCCCTTTTGCACAGGCGGTTCGTACTCGCTCGATGACCTCCTGGCGTCGATGGTTGGCGATAACCACAGTATTGACGGGCGATCTGCCCGGAGGTAATTCGTCGATAATAGAGCAGTCCAGGTCGGCATAGGCGCTCATAGCCAAGGTTCTTGGAATTGGTGTTGCTGTCATGATCAGTTGGTGAGGTGCGTAGTTATTAGCTTGCCCTTTATTGCCCTGCCCTTTTTCTTTAAAAGCCAAACGTTGATGAACCCCAAAACGATGCTGTTCGTCGATGATAGTGAGGCCCAGATCGTTAAAGTTGACCTCTTTTTGAAATAAAGCATGGGTGCCCACGACTACTTGTGCGGAGCCATCGTTGATGGCCTGTAGTTGTTTCTCGCGGGCCTTACCTTTGACCTTTCCTGTTAACCAGGCCACTTGGATGTTCAGGGGTTTAAACCATGCTTCAAAGTTGTTTCGGTGTTGCTCCGCTAAAATTTCTGTGGGGGCCATGATGGCCGCTTGTTTGCCGTTGGCTACACACTGTAACGCGGCTAATGCCGCCACAATGGTTTTACCGGAACCCACATCACCTTGAACTAATCGTAGCATTGGAAAAGGTTTTGCCAAGTCCTGTTGAATTTCAGCCGTGACTCGGCGTTGAGCCTCTGTGAGGTGGAATGACAGTGAAGTAAGAAATGCCTGTTGAAGCTTCTCATCATTACCAAGAATCGGTGCACTCTGTTGCTGAAATGTTTGGCGAAGGTGGAGCAAGCTGAGATGGTGAGCCAGTAGCTCTTCAAAGGCCAATCGTTTCTGGGCCGGGTGTTCGCCGCTAGCCAGCAGGTCTAGGGGCGCCGACTTAGGTGGTTGATGAATAAAGTTGATGGCTTCTTTGAGCGTCGTTTTATGTAGTGCCTCTGGTAGTAATTCAGTGAGCGAATGCTCGCTCATTAATGCCAGTGCCTGGTTGGCAATAGTACGTAACCGTTGTTGGCTAATACCTTCGGCAGCGGGGTACACAGCAGTCAGGTGCTGTTGCAGTGGCAGTGGTTTATGTAGATCAAGAAATTGATATTCCGGGTGGTAAATTTCGAGTCCGGAGCTGCCGCGTTTTACCTCTCCGTAGCAACGAAGGTGACTGCCTATTTTCAAGTTTTGTTGCTGTGCACTACTAAAATGAAAAAACCGGAGGGTGATGATGCCAGTGTTGTCTTGGATGCGACACATCAAACTGCGGCGTCGGCCATAGACAAGATCACAGCCGCGAATTTCGCCCTCTATAACAACCTCGGTATTGGGTTGCATGCTACCAATGGGGGTGATCCGGGTTCGGTCCATATACCGCAGTGGTAGGTGGAACAGAATATCTTGAATGGTATGAATGCCGAGCCTGGCTAATTTTCCAGAAAGCTGGGTTCCCACCCCCTTGAGCTGTGTGACGGGCATCTGATCCAGATTGTGTTCGGTTATTCTATGGCTGGTCATTCTATAGCTGGACACTGGGGTAGAGAGTGCCGTTTGATAGCGCTTCTAAGTGCATCGATCGCTTTGTGTCGGGGAAAACTGGCTCGCCATGCCAGCGCTGAGGTGCGGCAGGGCACGGGGTCAGCAAAGGGGCGAGTTACCAGTAGGCCTTCTTTATAACCGACACTGAGCGCTGCGGACAGGGGCAAAATAGTAATGCCGAGACCAGAGGCCACCATATGGCGAAGAGTTTCAAGAGAGCTGCCTTCGCTGTGAGTTCGGATTTGTGTCTGGTTGTCATCCTGATGTTTATTTAAATTTGGCAGCGCCTCACGGACCTGGTCACCAAAGCAGTGTCCTTCTCCCAGCAATAGAACATTTTCCCTCTCAAGGTCATCGGGGTTAATTTTTTTCTTTTTAGCCAAAGGGTGGTTGTCGGGCATCAGTACTACAAAAGGTTCTGAGTAGAGGGGTTGGGTGACAACATCGGGTTCATTAAAGGGCAAGGCGACAATGATGACGTCCAATTCACCCTTACGCAGTCGCTGCCTCAGGGTGGCAGTGAATCCTTCTTCGACGACCAGGGGCATTTGTGGGACAGCTTCTTGTAGGGCAGGAATAAAATGTGGGAACAGGTAGGGGCCAATGGTAAAAATGGCCCCCACATAGAGAGGAGTCTTGAGCTGATCCCGTCCTGCTGAAGCGATATCTTTAATGGCGGCGCTTTCTTCTAAAACTCGCTGGGCCTGGGCAATAACTTGTTCGCCGATGGGGGTAGCGCGGACACTGTTTTTGGAGCGTTCGAACAATTCGACCCCCAGCTCTTGCTCCAGTTTTTTTACGGCGATACTTAACGTGGGCTGGCTAACGTGACACAGTTTTGCTGCTTGGCCAAAATGCTGCTGTTGCGCTAGTGTGACGATGTAGCGTAATTCGGTTAGGGTCATGGCAATTTCCTCAGTGTTATTAATGATAGCTAAAACAAATCGATAAGGAAAAGCTCATTGAAGAAGTCATTACTGAAAGTTTTATTCATTGGGTGTGGTGATATAGGCATTCGAACAATTCATCGGCTGGGGTGTTCCCATAGTGATTTGGTTTGGCAGGCGCTAGCTATGCGCCGACATCCCACAGGGTTGCCGCCCGATATCAATTCTGTTGCTGTAGACCTCAGAGATACGAAGATGCTTTCTGAGTTGCTGGCCAGCAACTGTTTTGATGCCATCGTTGTTACTCTAACGGCAGATCAGATGACGGATCAGGGTTATGCCGATACTTATGTGGCAGGTGCTCAGGCGTTGCAATTGGCCCTTGAGCAGAGCGGGACATCTCCAGGATTGGTTATTTGGGTGTCGAGTACCGGGGTATATCATCAGAGCAACGGAGAGTGGGTCGATGAATCATCGGCAACAAATCCCAGTTCATTTCGGGGAAAGCGGTTGCTAGAAGCTGAACAGGTGATACAGCAGTTGACGGCGAACTCTGTTGTGGTGCGGTTTTCTGGAATTTATGGACCAGGGCGAAGTCGGCTGGTTAATCAGGTCAGGCAAGGTGTCATCGCTGCAGCGACACCTGAGCACTGGAGCAACCGAATTCATTCGGAGGATTGTGCTGGTGTCCTGGCACACCTGTTGAACAGTTTTGGTCAGGGAGCAGTTTTAGAGCATTCGTATTTGGCAACTGACAATGAGCCAGTCCCTGCCCATAAGGTGCAGAGTTGGTTGGCTGAGCGGCTTGAGGTTGAACCACTGGAGAGCAATAAAGCCCGACAAGCGGGCAACCGCCGATGTAGTAATCAGCGGTTGCGCACCAGCGGTTACTTATTTCGCTACCCTACCTATAAGGAGGGTTATGGTGCATTGTTAGCGGATATTGGCGTGGATGGTTAGGGAGCCGTTGCTCCTGTCGCTACTTTTATTACCATTCATTGCTACGCCTGGGTTCTAGATGACCATAATGCCATCCATTTCTACGCCTACCCCTTTGGGAAGTTCCTTAATGCCAATGGCTGCACGTGCTGGATAAGGCTCTGAAAAATAGCGGGCCATGATGCCGTTGACGGTGGCAAAGTTGCTGAGGTCAGTGAGAAAAATATTGAGTTTGACGATATCTTTTAGTTCACCACCTGCGGCTTCACAGACAGCCGTCAGGTTTTTAAAGACCTGTTCAATTTCTGCACCGATACCCCCTTCCACTATGGTCATCGTTTCCGGATCAAGTGGGATTTGCCCAGAGAGGTAAACGGTGTTGTTAACTTTTATTGCTTGTGAGTAGGTGCCAATAGCAGCGGGGGCATTTTCTGTGCTGATGACGGCTTTGTTTATCATGGGGGTGTCCTCTATTGATCAGCTTTTAATGCGGTAAACTCGTTGCACCTGATTTAGGTTGCGGATACGGCGCATTACTCTTGCAAGGTGAACACGCCCTTTCACGTCAATGACTAAGTCGACAATGCCGGAGTGGGAGTCGCGTTCTTTAACACTAATTTGATGGATAGTTGCCTCGCATTCAGCGATGCGCGAGGCGAGGGTGGCTATAATACCCCGCTCGGAAACCAGCTCAACCTTGAACTCTACGGGGAAGTCGCCCTTGACCTTGGGAGACCAGTTAAGTGGCATGCATTTTTCAACATTCGTGCGAATTTCATTGAGGTTATTACAGGACTCTCGGTGAACCACCAATCCTTTACCGGGGCTGAGGTGTCCCAAAATTGGGTCGCCGGGAATAGGATGGCAACAGCGTGCATAGTTGATCACCAGCCCATCGCTGGTATCAATCATGATGGGCGATTTAAATTCTTCGGGCATTGTTTCCTGGCGTTTTGATGGTGGCGCCATCAAGTTGGCCACAGCATAGGCAAGGCTGTTTCCAAGGCCTATTTGTTGCAAGACTTCTTCAAATGTTGCGGCCCCGGTTTCTGTGAGAATGCGCTTGATCCAGGATTTTCTGATGCTCTTGTAGTTGGTACCAAAGTTCTCCAGCGCCCGGTCCAGCAGTCGTTTTCCCAATTCCACAGATTCTTCGTGCTGCTGGTGCTTCAGGAAATGACGAACAGCACTTCGAGCCTTGGCAGTCACGACAAAGTTAAGCCAGGAGGGATTTGGTTGAGCATCCTTGGCGGTAATGATTTTGATCTTGTTGCCACTTTGAAGGGGTTCTGAAAGGGAGCTGAGCTGGCCATTGACTTTACAAGCCACACAGCTGTTGCCCACATCGGTATGTACTGCATAGGCGAAGTCTACCGGTGTTGCTCCAGAGGGGAGAGAAACTATCTCGCCCTTGGAGGTAAATACGTAGACTTCATCCGGGAACAGGTCGGTTTTGACATGCTCAATAAATTCCAGTGAATTGCCCGCTTGCTGTTGGATTTCGAGTAGACCCTGAACCCAGCGGTTGGTTCTTGGTGTGCCTTCCTCCTTGGATTTGTACAGCCAGTGAGCGGCGATTCCAGCGTTGGCCATCGCATCCATATCCCGGGTTCTGATTTGAATTTCGATAGGAACGCCGTGCATGCCAAGAAGAATGTTGTGCAATGACTGGTAGCCATTCACTTTGGGTATGGCTATATAGTCTTTAAACTCTCCAGGAACGGGTTTGAACAGGTTGTGGATGATCCCGAGGGTGCGATAGCAGTCGTCCACTGAATCAACAACAATACGAAAAGCAAATACATCCATTATTTCACGGAACGATTTTTTCTTGCTCTTCATTTTTTGGTAGATGCTCCAGAGGTGCTTTTCACGACCGGTGACCTCTGCCGAAATGGATTCTTTCTCTAAGCGGATCTCGATGCTGTCCTTGATCTCATCCACGATCTCCTTGCGATGTCCCCGGGCAGCTTTTCGGGCCTCTTGCATCCGAGCATGTCTTACCGGGTACATAGCCGAAAAACCCAGTTCCTCAAATTCGATTTTGATATCGTTGATACCTAATCGCTGGGCAATGGGCGCATAAATCTCCAGAGTTTCTCTGGCAATACGGCGACGTTTTTCCGGACTCAGCACCTTCAATGTGCGCATGTTATGCAACCGGTCTGCCAGTTTTACCAGCATCACACGAATATCCTTGGCCATGGCCAAAGTCATTTTTTGAAAGTTATCTGCTTGCTGTTCGGCCTTGGAGGTGAACTCAATTTCACTGAGTTTACTGACGCCATCCACTAGGTCGGCGACAGTTTTGCCAAATCGTTTGGACAGAGCAGCTTTACTGACATTCGTATCTTCAATGACATCGTGCAATAGTGCGGCCATCAAGCTCTCATGATCGAGATGCATATCGGCCAGAATATTAGCGACGGCTAATGGGTGGGTAATATAGGGGTCACCACTTTGGCGTATCTGACCTTCGTGGCACTTGCCCGCAAATTGGTAGGCGCTGATGATGCCCTGGACTTGCTTGGGTTCGAGGTAGGAGGAAAGCTTGTGGCTCAGTGCATCGATAGCTTCCAAGGCGTTTCCTCCTCCCGATGAAGGTTACTCTGCTTCAGGTTCGGCGGGCTGCTCGGAAACAGGGCTGCTTTCTTCAGAAGCGACAGTGCTTTCTTCATCGCTGCTCGCTTCAGAAGCAGTAGTTTCCTCGTCTTCCTCAATCGACTCCATCAGCAGTTCTTCGGGCTGCTCTTTTTCGGTGAGAATACTTGCATCAATCAGACCTGCTTCTATTTCACGCAATGCCATGACAGTGGGCTTATCATTTTCCCAAGGAAGAAGTGGGTCTTTTCCACCGGTAGCCAGTTGTCGTGCTCGTTTAGAGCTCACCATGACAAGCTCAAAGCGGTTATCGACATGATCGAGGCAGTCTTCAACAGTAATGCGGGCCATATGCTGTTCCGTTCGTTTTCAGTTTAGAGAGGGTTTTCTTTTTGACAAGCAAAGAAAAAACACCGCGGATAAACCGCGGGACCTCACAGTTTACAAAATTGCGGGTTTCAGGACAACAAGTCCTTGAGTAAATGACTATTTCTTTGTTGTTGGTTGTCTCGTGTTAATCGTTGGCTGATCACGATAGATTTCAGCTCTGAAAGGGCATCGTCAAAGTTATCATTAATAACGAGATAATCTGCCTCTACATAGTGAGACATTTCCTTCTGAGCTTCTGCCAGGCGGTGACGGATAACGTCGGGGTCATCCTGATTGCGACCGGTCAGTCTTTCTTCCAGTGTCTTGAGCGAGGGGGGAAGAATAAAGATACCCACACAGTCAGGAAGCAGTCGACGGATTTGCTTTGCACCTTGCCAGTCAATTTCAAGGATAACGTCCTGGCCACTGGCTAGAATATTTTCAACCCACTCCCGGGCTGTCCCATAGTAGTTATTAAATACTTGGGCGTGTTCCAGGAAAGCACTCTTGTTGAGCATGCCAGTGAATGTGGCTTCATCGACAAAATGGTAGTTGATACCATTCTCTTCACCCGGGCGTTTAGGGCGGGTGGTGTGTGAAACTGACACGCAGACATTGTTGCAGCATTCGAGCAGAGCATTTACCAAGCTGGTTTTACCCGCACCGGATGGTGCGGAAATAGTGTACAGGGTGCCTCTACTGGACATGGGTATTGAGTACTCCGTCTATTCTATATTCTGAATCTGTTCCCGCATTTGCTCAATCAATACCTTAAGCTCAACGGAAGACTGGGTAGTGTCGCTGGCGATGGATTTTGAGGCAAGGGTATTCGCTTCACGGTTAAGTTCTTGCATTAAAAAGTCCAGGCGCCTGCCAATGGGTTCATTACGACTAAGTACTTGGTGAATCTCACTCAGGTGTGTGTCCAGGCGATCCAGTTCTTCATCCACATCCGCTTTTTGGGCTAGAAATACCAGCTCTTGTTCTAATCGATCGCTATCGAGGCCGGCACTGACTTCGTGTAAGCGGTCAATAATTTTTTGTTTCTGTGCGGCCAGCAGTTGCGGTAATTTGGTTCGAACGGCATCAACCTCAGAGGAAATGGCTTCAAGCCGTTGTTCAATAAGTGACTTGAGCTTTTCACCCTCACGATCTCGGCCCTGCTGGAGCTGTATTAAGGTATCTTCAAAGAGTATTGTCAGTGCCCGCTTGAGAGCATCCCGATCTACCTCAGGCTCTTTTAATGCCCCCGGCCACTTGAGAATATCCAGTGGTGAGATGGGTGCAGGGTTTTCCATTTGGCGAGCCAATTGTTCACAAGCGGAGATGTATTGCTCCGTTAGCTCCTGGTCGATGGCGACTTTCCCGGCTCCCGTGGCAATATTGAGTTGTAGTGAGCAGTCAACCTTACCTCGTTGTAAATGCTTTCGGGCCAGTTCGCGTAGTCCCATCTCTATGTCACGCACGGTTTCAGGCATGCGGAAATTAGTGTCGAGATAGCGGTGATTGACGGATCGAATCTCCCAAGCCGCCGTTCCCCAGTCACATTCGATTGTCTGGCGAGCAAAGGCAGTCATACTGCTGGGCATATTGATCTCCGTGGGTCAAAAATTGGCGCATATGGTAACACGGAGCCACATAAGCGAAATAATTCGGCTAAAATGGCATCCCTTTTTTCATCTCACAGGAAATACACATGTCCCGACCCAGCGGCCGCCGTCCAGAACAACTTCGTAAGGTAAAAATTACCCGCAATTACACCAAGCATGCTGAGGGTTCGGTGCTGGTTGAGTTTGGTCATACAAAGGTGATTTGTACTGCCAGTGTTGAAAATTCCGTGCCTCGGTTTTTACGAGGTAAGGGGCAAGGCTGGGTTACCGCAGAATATGGAATGTTACCTCGCTCCACGGGTTCGCGGATGGGGCGGGAAGCTTCTCGTGGTAAGCAAGGTGGGCGAACCATGGAAATTCAACGGTTGATTGGTCGGTCGCTGAGGGCTGCAGTTAACCTTGAGGCGCTGGGCGAAAATACCATAACGATAGATTGTGATGTGATTCAAGCCGATGGTGGAACGCGTACGGCATCGATTACAGGTGCCTGTGTGGCACTGATGGATGCCATCACCTATTTACAGAAAACGGGCAAAGTGGTGGAGAATCCACTGAATAATATGGTTGCCTCCGTGTCTGTCGGTATTTATAAGGGTGTAGCTGTATTGGATCTGGATTATGCAGAAGACTCCAATGCTGAAACTGACATGAATGTTGTGATGAATAGTGCCGGTGGCTTTATTGAGGTTCAGGGCACCGCTGAAGAAGCGCCTTTCTCCGAAGATGAACTCCAGCAGATGATGGCGTTGGCCAAGCGCGGTATTGCTGATTTGGTAAAAGTTCAGCAGATGGCTCTGGCACAGTAGAGGGCCACCACAGATATCCATGGTATAGCGCTAAATAGAAAGCCGCTGTGCCAGCTGTTATCTGTAATCCGAGTTGATGGTGGTAATAGGTACGCTGGCCCCTAAGATTTGGGGACTGTAATTTTGGATCCTTCAGGGGTTCGGCGTGGATCCTTTATCAGCAGTGTTTTCTGGCGACCAGTTTCACCGCGGACTATGGATACTTTTCCCTTGGGTGTTCCGAACCACTTACTGGCCAAACCAATCAGGTGCTGATTAGCCTTTCCATCCACTGGTGGTGCAGTGATGCGAATTTTCAGTCGGTTGTCATGGATACCGGCGATCTCATCTTTTGAGGCTCTGGGCTGTAACAGACAGTGCAGTAATAGAGCCCCTTCTTGTCATTGATAGTGGCTCTTTGTTAGAGGGCTCACTATTTAAGCGTTTCCGTCTCTACAGACACGTCATTTTCACTGGTCATCAGATGCCCGGTACGATAGGCGTCGGTAATTGTAGGTAGCCGGCGATACCATGCACAAAAATCTGTAGCATCTGGATCACCAAAAACATAAAGATTGGGGACAGGTCGAGTCCGCCCAGAGGCGGAATAATTCGCCGAAAAGGCTCCATGACGGGGGCGAGTAGCTGCTTAAGTAAGAGTAGCACTGGGTTATGGCTCTGCGGTGCGACCCAGCTGACAATAATGATGACCAGAAGACCGTATAAGTACAGGTTGAGTGCTAGTGATACTGCGCCAACGGCTCCCCAGGATAGTACCAATAGAATATTAATAAGCCCTGCACCATTGATGGAGGCGGTGAGCTGAATGGTTAACCACTGAACCAACAGGGCCAGAACCAAGCTGGCCATATCGAAAGAGCCAAAGGTGGGAAATAATTTGCGGAGCGGCTTGCTGGGTAGGTGTGTAGCTTTGACCAGAAACCGTGAAATTGGATTGTAGAAATCCGCTCTGACCCACTGCAACAAGAACCGCAACAAAACAACAGACAAATAAAGGCTACCGAGAGACTGAATCAGGAAAGTGCCGGCCTGGGTGAATGTGTTCATAGCGTTCCTATTTTTATAATAATGGGTGTAGTTATCAATGTTGTGGTTGTTAACTGGCGGTTTCCTTTGCCATTTCCTGTGCCCGCGCAACGGCACCCGTCATGGCTTTTCGGAAGAGGTCGGTGAGGCCCTCATCGATAAAGGTTTCAATAGCACGCTGTGTTGTTCCGCCCGGAGAGGTCACACGGCGGCGCAATTCGGCTGAATCCACATCGCTTTCAATGGCCATTTTTGCCGCCCCCAGTGCAGTTTGCAAGGTGAGCTTGCGGGAAACTTCTTGTGTGAGTCCAAGCTCTACGCCCACTTGCTCCATGGCCTCCATAACGAGAAAGAAGTAGGCGGGGCCACTACCTGATACGGCAGTGACGGCATCTATTTCATCCTCGGTTCCCAGCCAGCAGGAAACACCCACAGCATTCATAATCTCTCCAGCCAGTGTTTGCTGGGCAGGGTCAACTTGTGCGTTGGCAAATAATCCAGCAGCACCAGTTTGTACCAGCGCGGGGGTGTTGGGCATGCAGCGAACAATAGGTGTCTCCTGTCCCAGCCATGCCTGTAGGGATGACATAGTGATACCTGCAGCAATGGAGATAACCAGGGGTTGGTGTGCCAAGGCAGCCCTAATTCCTTGGGCGACTTGTTGCATGACCTGGGGTTTGACCGCCAGGACGATGACGTCGGCACCTG
>JBALWM010000003.1:0-20040 GCA_036960905.1 Porticoccus sp. | reverse complement strand
GCGACTTGTTGCATGACCTGGGGTTTGACCGCCAGGACGATGACGTCGGCACCTGCAACTGCCTGATTATTGTCGCTCGTGGTATTGATACCAAATTGTTGAGATAACCTGTCCCGGTTTTCCTTTAGGGGGTCACTGACAGTGATGTTGTTTGCAGGATAGCCCTTTTCTAGCAGGCCTCCTATCAGGCTGGTGGCCATATTTCCGCCGCCGATAAATGTCAATGTTGCTGTGTTCACGTTGTTTTCCTTAAAGATACGCTTGGTTTGTCGGTTATCTGGGAGTTTGCCGAGGGCCAAAGATGGCTGTGCCGATACGAATGATGGTGGCACCTTCTGTGATCGCAGCTTCCAGGTCGCCAGACATTCCCATTGAGAGTGTATCTAATGTTGACAGTTGAAGGGAGCTGCTTTGGATGTTTGATAACAGCTTGGCAAGAGTTGCGAAGGATGTTTGTTGTTCTGATACGGTTTGACGCTTTTGCGGGATCGCCATCAACCCTCTAAGTTTCAGGTTTGGCAGCTCAATAATTGCCTGCGCCAGATGTTTAACCTGATGTGTCGGAATACCAGATTTTCTCTCCTCACCATCAACATTTACCTGTAAGCAAATGTTCAGGGGGGTGTATTTTTCAGGACGGTATGCATTAAGTCGTTCGGCCACTTTGATTCGATCAATACTGTGAACCCAATCAAAATGTTCCGCCACTTTACGTGTTTTATTGGATTGGACCGAACCAATGAAATGCCAGCGAATATCAGTGAGGTCAGCGAGCTGCTGTTGTTTGTCCAAAGCCTCTTGCAAGTAATTTTCACCAAAGTCACGCAGACCCAATGCATAGGCTTGCCGAATAGCATTGGCCGGCTGGCCCTTGCTCACGGCAAGCAGGGTGATATCGCATGGGTAACGCCCTGCTTTTTTTGCGAATTGATCGATTTTTTGGTAAACAAGGCTGAGATTGTCAATTATATTAGGCATATACTTGGCTTAGGGGCATTGTGTTGCTAGGCTTTTTGTAGAAAACCGTAGATTAACCCAGAATAACAGGAATGACTCATGGATATTACGGAGCTGTTGGCCTTTAGTGTGAAGCAGGGCTCGTCGGATTTGCACCTCTCAGCAGGATTACCACCAATGATACGGATTGATGGCGACATGAGGCGGGTAAACTTGCCACCGATGGAGCATAAAGAAGTTCACTCCCTGATCTATGAAATCATGAACGATAAGCAGCGTCGGGATTATGAAGAGTTTCTAGAGACAGATTTCTCCTTTGAGGTGCCCGGTGTTGCACGCTTTCGGGTTAATGCCTTTAATCAAAACAGGGGCCCTGCCGCGGTATTCAGAACCATTCCATCGCGGGTGCTTACACTGGAAGACCTTGGTTTTGGTCAGGTATTCCGTGACCTATCCATGCTGCCAAGGGGGCTGGTATTGGTGACCGGGCCCACGGGCTCTGGTAAGTCAACAACACTAGCGGCGATGGTGGATTATGTTAATGAAAATCGTTACCAGCATATCCTGACCATTGAAGATCCTATTGAATTTGTTCACGAAAGTAAGAAATGCTTGGTCAACCAGCGTGAAGTGCATCGAGATACTCACGGCTTTAGTGAAGCGTTACGTTCTGCGCTCCGAGAAGATCCGGATATTATCCTGGTGGGTGAGTTGCGTGATTTGGAGACCATTCGTCTTGCACTAACGGCATCGGAGACGGGCCACTTGGTATTCGGTACGTTGCACACCACGTCGGCAGCGAAAACCATTGACCGTATTGTTGATGTTTTCCCTGGGGCAGAAAAGTCAATGGTTCGCGCCATGTTGTCGGAGTCCTTGCAGGCGGTAATATCGCAAACACTGATGAAGAAAATTGGTGGTGGTCGGATTGCTGCTCACGAAATCATGGTTGGCACCTCGGCCATACGTAACCTGATTCGTGAAGACAAGGTCGCGCAAATGTACTCTGCGATTCAGACCGGGGCATCATATGGTATGCAGACCATGGATCAGAATTTACTCCGTTTGGTGCAACAAAAAGTCATCACTCGAGAAATTGCACAAGAAAAAGCAAAAATACCGGATGATTTTTAACCTGCTTCTGTACCTATGACACCCTGTTGTTAACGGAGTGCTGTATAGGAGTTTCGATGCTGGAAGAAAGAATAGCCACTAGTCAGGACTAATAAATGCCCTGCCTGTTAAAGAGTAAAGAGATTGTGTTTGGGAGAAAGTAATGGATTTTGACGTACTGTTAAAATTGATGGTTGAAAAGAGTGCATCTGACCTTTTTATTACTACCGGAGTGGCGCCCAGTATCAAGGTCAATGGCACGATCACACCGGTTGGAAAAACGCCGCTATCATCTGAGAAGGCTCGTCAGATAGTGGAAAGTATCATGGATGAGGATCAGATAAAGGATTTTCATCGTCACAAGGAGCTGAACTTTGCCATAGCGCGTGAGGGTGTGGGCCGCTTTCGGGTCAGTGCTTTTTACCAGCGCAATGAAGCCGGCATGGTGTTGCGTCTAATTGAGACGGTGATTCCAACCGTCGAAGATTTGCTGCTTCCACCCATACTTAACGATTTGGTGATGACCAAACGGGGCATTATTATTTTTGTAGGTGCAACCGGCACGGGTAAATCCACATCACTGGCAGCAATGGTTGGTTACCGCAACAGAAACACCAAAGGCCATATTGTTACCATTGAGGATCCCATTGAATTTGTCCACCAGCATGAGAATTGTATCGTTACCCAGCGCGAGGTGGGTGTGGATACCGAGTCATTTGCAGTAGCTCTTCGGAATACGTTGCGGCAGGCGCCAGATGTCATTCTGATTGGTGAGATTCGGACCCCGGAAACCATGGAGCATGCGATTACGTTTGCAGAGACGGGCCACTTGGTTCTGGCTACTCTACACGCCAACAATGCTAACCAGGCGCTGGATCGAATCCAGCATTTTTTCCCGGCAGAACGTCATGGGCAGCTATGGATGGACTTGTCCCTCAACCTGAAGGCAATGATTGCGCAGCAGTTGATTCCATTGGCGGATGGCAGCGGTCGCCGGGCAGCGATCGAGATTTTGATTAATACACCATTGGCGGGTGATTTGATTCGCAAAGGTGAAGTGCACAAGCTCAAGGAATTAATGGCTCGATCAAACGAACTTGGCATGCGTACCTTCGACCAGGCGTTGTATGAGCTTTATGAAGAAGGCTTGATTACCTACGAAGACGCTATGCTCTATGCAGATTCGAAAAATGATTTACGCCTACTTATTAAGCTCCAATCTGAAACTGACCCGGGGTATCTCTCCCATGCCGCAGATGAGCTGCAAGTAGAAGAAGATCGTGATGACAGGATCAATCGTTTCTAAGCAGGTGCTCTATTAAGTTGTAGCGAAGTGGCTTCATTTAGGATGTGGCCGCTAATCCTTTTAAGGGTCAATAGCTGATTCGGGGTCCGACATCCAGCTTTGTAAAATCAGGGCTGCAGCTAGGTCATCGATGGGCTGGTCTCGATAGCTTCCCTGTTGTCTGTTATGTTCTCGCGCGAGTTGCTTTGCCTCAAAGGTGGACAGTCGCTCATCGACCATACTGACTTTTAGCCCAAATCTGCCATGAAGCCTGCGGGCAAACTTCCTTGCTCTTGCGCAAAATTCGCTTTCACTGCCATCCATGTTGAGTGGCAGACCAACCAGTATATGGTCAGGCTTCCATTCGGCTAGCAAGTATTCGATTTGTGCCCAGTCAGGGATGCCATCCCGGGCTTTAATGACCGTTAGTGGGTTGGCGCTTCCTGAGAGAGCTTGACCGACGGCAATGCCGATTTGGCGTGTACCAAAGTCAAAGGCTAGCAGGGTGCAGATTTCAGCGGAGATAAGGTTGTCCTTATGCGTGACCAGCATTGGTGCTGAGTTGGTTGAGATCAAAACCAATGATGGCTGCCGCTGCATGAGCGCGCTGATCAAAAGGTACATTGAAAACGACGCTGGCATCGCCAGGTACTGTGAGCCAGGCATTGTTGGCAAGCTCTTCTTCCAGTTGCCCCGGCCCCCACCCTGAATAGCCCAAGGCAATGATTAAATCGTTTGGGCCTTGTTCTCGTGCAATGTCAGGAATAATGTCTTTTGACGCTGTAAGACTGATGTCACTGGATATGGCCAGAGTGGATTCCCATGCCTGTTTAGCGGGCCGGTGCAGCACAAAGCCTCGGTCTGTTTGAACCGGGCCACCCGATAACAGGGGCTGCTCACCCACCTTCGGTGAATAGCCAATCTCAAATTGTTCAAAAACCTGACTGAGAGGAATGTCCAGAGGGTTATTGACTACCAGCCCCATAGCACCTTCTTCTGTATGCTCACAGATATAGATAACCGCATGTGAAAAATTGGGGTCAAGTAGTCCGGGCATCGCTACCAGAAAGTGATTGCTGAGGGTTTGAAATGGACGTTGATCGGATGGTGGGTTCATGTCTATGAGTATGGGTTTCCTGTGCAGGAAAACAAGCATTGAACGCGACTGGTTAGATTATTTTAAGCGCATTTTTTTACACTTGTGCCTTCAATTCTCCGTATTCATGCGGTTGCCAGGTACAAATCGCCAAGTGCGAATAATTTCTAGTTTATCCCATTGTTTCATCTCGGCTGGAAAAGGGGCAAAGGGTGAGGCGAGTCGAACGGTTCTTACGGCGGCCTGATCTAATACTCGTTGCCCTGAGCTCAGTAAAATTTCAACACTATCCACTGCACCATTAGGCAGTATCGTTACGGCCAGCCGTAAATCACCGTACATTGCCTTGCGGCGAGCTTCTTCAGGATAGTTGTTATTCCCGACCATTTCGATACGGTCGACCCAATAGCGTAAGTAAGAGGCGTGCTCAGCAGACTTGGTGCTGGCAGAGGTGATTCTCAGTACCCGGGGTAATTTACTGTATTCCTGTTGTTTCTGATCCAGCTTGGCTTTCAGGCTGGCAAACTCCAGTGAAGAGGCGGGTGGCAGCGGTGTGGGGATGCTATTGAAGGTTTCAGGTGTTGATGGCTGCTTTGATGTGCTGGAGAGGCTGTCTGAGGTGGTGGAAAGGGCTGGTGTATCTCCTTGCGTGGTCTGTTGCTGTACTTCTTGTTGATGAGGAGCGCCAAGCTGTTTTAGCTCCGAGTCACTGATTTCAGGCAGGCTATCAGTGGTAAGTTCGCGGGTTTCACTTTGGTCGCCACTGCCCTGTTGATTGTGTTGTGCCAGAAAGTCTGCTTCTTCCGGAGCGTTTTCGCTGCGGTGTTGTGCCAGTGTCACTTCTAGTGTGGGCGAACTCTGTTGTTGCTGGTACAGCTTGAAGCCCAAGCCAAAAATAACCAGTGCGTGTACAGCAATTGCCAGAAATAGAGAGAAGCCGAAACGGTCCGGCTCATGCTGTGGCCGGGTTTCGGGAATGGATATCCCTTTCACCGGAGTCGCTTCTCTATGGCATCCATCAGTTTTCCGCCAATATCAGTTGCTTGTGCGCGATCAATTTCACGGGCGCAGGTAGGGCTTGTGACGTTGATTTCGGTGAGATAGTCGCCGATCACATCCAGCCCAGCGAACAGTATTCCCTTTTCCTTTAATACAGGGCCGACCTGCTGGGCAATCCATTGATCCCTTTCAGTCAATGGCCGGACTACGCCCGTACCGCCCACGGCAAGGTTGGCGCGAATATCACCCTCAGGCGGAATTCGAGCAAGACAATAGGGTATGGGTTCGCCGTCCACCATGAGAATGCGTTTGTCGCCATTGGATATATCAGGAATAAACTGCTGTGCCATGATGGTTCGTGTGCCATCTATGGTCAGCACTTCAATAATCACATTCAGATTGGGATCATCCTGACGGACTTGGAATATAGATGTGCCGCCCATACTGTCGAGGGGTTTGAAAACGACATTGCCATGGGTTTTATGAAACTGCTTTAGCTGCGTTGCATCACGGCTGACCAGCAGTGGGGGTGTGCACTCAGGGAACAGCGTAGCGAATACTTTCTCATTACAGTCCCTAAGGCTTTGTGGTTTGTTAATCACCAGCACGCCACTCTTTTCTGCCGCTTCTAGCATATAAGTGGAATAGATGTATTCACTATCAAAGGGTGGGTCCTTGCGCATTAATAGCACATCGAGTTCAGATAGCAGTTGCCGTTGAGGTTCTCCCAGAGTGTACCAGTCAGTGGTGTCGTCCCTTACCTGGAGTGACCTCAGGGTGGCAACAGGATTGTTGTTTTCCAGTGCTAAGTCTGCCTGCTCCATATACACCAGAAGCCAGCCCCTACTTTGCGCCGCCAGTAGAAGTGCCAAGGTGGTGTCTTTTTTAACATTAATACCACTGATGGGGTCCATAACAACCCCGAGAGTTCTCGTCATAACTGTTACCTGCATCACGCCATTAGGGGCGACTTGTTAATTATGATTGTATACCGAGTGATTGTGATTAATGTTCGTAACTTACGGGGAGCGGCTCTAGAAGACAACCTGCATATGGAAAAACAGTTCACAAGTTTCAGGGTTGTCAGCCAGTTATAGATTAAACTTGAAGGTTGTGTTAAATAAGGTTCTTCTGGGAATTATCGGCTGAGCACAATCACAAGGCGGGACATGCACGAATGGAAGAACACCTAAAAGGCCTCAGGGTAATGGTTATTGATGATAGCAATACCATCCGGCGTACGGCTGAGACCCTGCTCACTAAAGCAGGGTGTGAGGTTATTACAGCGACAGATGGTTTTGATTCGCTTTCCAAAATTGCTGACAAGAGTCCGGAAGTGATTTTTTTGGATATTATGATGCCGCGCCTGGATGGTTATCAGACCTGTGCTTTGATTAAGAACAACAGCCACTATAAGCACACCCCCGTCATTATGTTATCGAGTAAGGATGGACTTTTTGATAAAGCAAAGGGGCGTATAGTTGGTGCTGATGATTATCTTACAAAGCCTTTTAGTAAGACGGAATTGTTTGAAGTGCTTGAGAAATTCTCATCGAAAGCTGACGCGGACACTCAAACCTAAAATTACCGTAAACCCATTTGGGGGAGAGAATGGCCACAGTACTGATCGTAGATGATTCACCGACTGAAATGCATAAGCTCATGGGTTTGTTAGAAAAAAATGGCTATGCAGTGCTCTCGGCAGAGAGTGGTGAACAGGGTATGACAGTTGCCAAAAGTGAGCAGCCAGATGCCATTTTGATGGATATTGTTTTACCCGGACTTAACGGATTTCAGGCCACTCGCCAGTTAAATAAGGCCAGAGAGACTGAGCATATTCCGGTGGTCATGGTGACAACCAAGGATCAGGAAACAGACAAGGTTTGGGGTATGCGCCAGGGGGCGAAGGCGTATCTTACCAAGCCCGTCAGTGAGCAAAACCTGATCGATGTGCTAAAGGAGGTGATCAGCTAAAGGCTGATTACTAATGAGGTATGACTCAGCATCGTCCGGCATTTCACACGCTTCTATCACTTTCTCAGCAGTTTGCTGAAACTGCTCGAGGGTTGCCTGCACAGGAAGATATTGTACCCACGCGAAAAGTGGCCTGCTTTTCTCTCTTGGGCGTACACTTGGCCATGGCTCTTGAAGAGCTAACGGAAATTATAGAGTTGCCACAGTGTACTCGCCTACCTCGGGTGAATACTTGGGTTTTGGGGGTGGCAAACCTGCGTGGACGATTGTTACCGGTGATTAATTTCGCTGAATTTCTTGGCGGTGCCCTGTCTGCACCACCTAAAACCCAGCGTGTTTTAGTGATCGATATGATGGGGGTTTTTGTGGGTCTGGTGGTTGATCAGGTCTATGATATGCGCCATTTTGGTGTCGATACCTTTCAGCAACAACTTGAGAATGTTCCGGAAGTACTTTCCCCGTACGCTGCAGGTGGATTTGTGCAAGCCGATAAAACCTGGGTGTTGCTACGCCCTGGTCAGTTACTTAGTGATCAATGCTTTATGGAGGTGGCCGTTTAGGCGGTTCATCGTATAGATATTCCCTAGAATTGCTGGGATGCACCAGCATCACTTGTTCGGAGTGAGATTGAGATGAAAACAGGAAGCCAGAAACCAAAAACCAATACCCTGACAGTTGTATTGTCAGTGATGCTTGTCGTCGTGATTGTCTTTCTCGGCTTTAATTTGCTGACAGTCTATCAGCAGACTTCCCAAAATCAGGAAAACCTTCAGCGAGCCTCAGAGATGCGAGCGCAGTCCTATCGATTGGTTGGTTTGTCCCGTGAAGCAACATCTGGTCAGGAAAGTGCATTTAGTGAGTTACAGAATGTGGTTGATCAAATGCAGAAAAGTTGGAGTACGCTAAATGCGAACATTTCCTCCGCAACCCCCTCATCTCAACTCGCGAGTTTGGAAGAGGCTTGGCTAAAAGCGAGTAAAAATGCCCAGACGATCATTGATAATAAAGACACGGTCATTTTCCTGAATCAGGTTGCTGCGACACTGAACGATACCCTGCCAGAGTTACAACAGGAGCATACTCAGGTTGTAGAAATATTGCTGGCAAGTAGAGCGCCTGCAGAGCAGGTGGCTGTGGCTCAGGCACAATCTTGGCGCGCAGAAAGGATAGGTCGCAATGTCGATAAAATGCTGGCAGGTGGCGCTGACGCTGAAACCTCTGCGCAGCAATTTACTAGTGATGCAAACCTGTTTGGGCGGGTTCTGGAGGGTATGAAAACAGGCAATGCTCAATTAGGTATTAGTCGAGTAACAGGGTTGAAAGCCAAGGCCAGTCTGGAAAGTATTACCAAGCGTTTCGCCTTTGTGAGCAGCTCTATTCAAGAGATTTTTGAGGCGACACCGGCACTTTTTAGTGCTCGCCAAGCGAATAATGAGATTCTGGAGGAGTCTCCAGTTTTGCAAGAAAAAATCAGTCATCTGTCTGATACTATTGCTGCACCCCCTAAAAGTTTTGGCCTCTCTTACCAGACCGCATTATATGCCGGTGTTTTTGGTGTGATTTTGATGGCATTCATAGGGGTGCTGATTTCATCTGAAACTCGTCGTCGCCTCCGTGAAACAGCAACAGCAAATGAACATAATCAGCAGGCCATTTTGCGATTACTGGATGAAATTGCTGGCCTAGGTGAAGGTGATCTGACAAGCCATGCAACCGTCACTGAAGATTTTACGGGAGCCATTGCTGACTCGATTAACTATACGATCGATCAGTTGAGAATTTTGGTCGCCCAGATTCAGGATACCTCTGAAAATGTATCAGCGGCAGCCAACGAGACCAGAGCCACCGCTTTACAACTAGCGGAAGCTTCTGAACACCAGGCGCAAGAGATTGCCGGAGCCTCTGCGGCGACTAACGAAATGGCCATTACCATCGATCAGGTGTCGGCCAATTCATCTGAGTCAGCCATGGTGGCCGAAAAGTCGGTATCTATTGCTAAAAAAGGTGCGGAGGTTGTACAGAATACCATCGCTGGTATGGATACTATTCGTGAACAGATTCAGGATACGTCCAAGCGAATCAAGCAGTTGGGTGAAAGCTCTCAGGAGATTGGCGATATCGTATCCCTCATTAATGATATTGCTGATCAGACAAATATTTTGGCACTTAACGCGGCTATTCAGGCCTCAATGGCGGGTGATGCGGGCCGCGGCTTTGCCGTCGTGGCGGATGAGGTGCAGCGCCTGGCAGAGCGATCTGCAGCAGCGACCAAGCAGATTGCATCTCTGGTGAAGACGATTCAAACCGATACTAATGAGGCGGTGAGCTCTATGGAGCAAACAACCTCAGAGGTCGTCAAGGGTGCTGAACGAGCGCATGCTGCTGGTGGCGCTCTGGAAGAAATTAAAACAGTTTCTGCAGACCTAGCAGAACTTATTCAGGATATTTCTGCGACGGCAAGTCATCAGTCTACGACTGCTGGTCATATCTCCAGCACCATGAATGTCATTCAAGACATCACTTCTCAAACGTTGTCTGGTACTAATAATACGGCGCACTCCACTGGCGAGCTGGCTGAACTGGCGATAGAGCTCAGGAATTCAGTTTCTGGCTTCAAGCTTCCTGAATCAATGGAGCAGGAACAACAAGAGTCCGAAGAGGTTGGAGCTGGTTTCGCTTACGATGAGTTTGGGATAGAAGAGTCTATTGACCATGATGAGGCTGCAGAGGAAGCGACTAACCTTGAAGAGGATGAGATTGAATCTACCGACCAGCCTGTTGAGGAAGAGCCGCCGAAAGAAGAGCCACCTGTGAGAGGTTATGGTCTTTCAGAAGAGGAAGCCACAATGGTTGATCAAGCGTTACATCGTAGTACTGAGAATGATCCTGTACCTGACAATGAGGGTACAACAGAATCTGACGAAATTAATAGCGTATTGGAAGAGGCTGAAGCTGCTCATGCTGCTCTGGAGTCAGATCTTGGGCTGGATGAAGACGACCTCTCAATAGAAGATGAGCTAATGGAGCAATTGCTGGCGGATGATGATGCCGATGATGGTTGGAGCTTTGACGATGGCAGTGAGGCTATAGATACTGAAGGGGATCAAGCAAGATCCTCTGTTGATGAGCTGACTCTAGAGGAAGATGATCTCGACGACGAAAAGAAAAAGGACCTAGTCGTTGATGAATAAATTGGATGAAGTTTGGCTTGAACGCATAGCCAGCACGCTGTTAGTCACGGGTGTGAGATTGTTGTCCAGTACCCACCTATTGTTTTGCTCAGCGAAGTAGAGCAGAGGGTTTTTGATGGAGTTAAGGGGAAGGCTACAGGGGCTTGAATGGCTGATCGACGAGGTCGAAACCAGTCTGCATCAGGCCTATGAAGCGCTTGAGACTTACCTTGTCGACCCAACTGATGAGTCGCAAATCCGTTTTTGTCTAAGTTATATTCATCAAGTACATGGTTCTCTGAAAATTGCCGAGTGCCATGGTCCGCTGCTGTTAGCTGAAGAAATGGAAGCGCTGGCTGTAAGCATGCTCGAAGGGCATGTTAAAAATGTAGCCGATGCCTGTGATGTGATGGTACAGGCAATCCTCAAGTTGCCTGCCTACCTGCGTCAGGTTATGACCAGTCGGCGTGATCAACCAGAAGTCCTGTTATTGTTGCTCAATGAGTTGCGTGTTGTACGTGGTGAACAGCTGGTATCTGAAACGGCTTTTTTTGCACCGCAGATGGACGTAGCTCAAAAACTGAGCAAGCCATACAATCGCCAGCCAGACCCTGTGTCCATGACCAACTTGCTGCGCAAATTGCGGCAGATGTATCAGTATGCGTTGCTGGGGGTCGTCAAGGGTGAAAAAATAGAAGAAAACTTTGGCTACCTCGACAAGGTTTTCTCCCGTTTAAAGGAGCTGAGCAAGGGGCTTCCCAGAGAGCCGTTATGGACTGCCGTGCTGGCATTACTTGAAGGTATTGCGGCCAAAGAAATTCCTCTGGGATATTCCGTTAAGATGCTGCTGCGGGAACTGGATAGTGAAATCCGTCAGCTTGCTCAAGCTGGTGTAGAGGGGTTGTCCCAGCCATTACCGGAAATACTGCTTAAAAACATCTTATTTTATATTGCCTACTCTCGCAGTGAAGAGCCTCGTGCCGTTTTGGTGAGAGCAGATTACCATCTGGATGAATCTCTTCCTGAAGCACTGTTAGAGGACAGCGAGGATGGGCTGTCTCCGATGTTCCACCCTGAAACTGCTCAGGCAATTGTGGCCGCGTTGGATGAGGAAATTAGTCAAGTCAAAGAGAGCCTGGATCGCTATACCATTGAAGGCGGTGATAATGAACAGCTCTTGGATGCTGCCAGTAATGGGTTGCGACGAATCAGTGACTCTCTGGCCGTAGTGGGGCGTGATGAGCTTCGTATTTCTATGGAGCAAGCGCGGGAACAAGTACTTGCCTTCCGAAATAATCCTTCAGATTCGGCGAAGGGTTGCTTGGTATTGGTGGCGGCTCAGCTGGTGGATGGAGAGGCTAGCCTCCATGGTTGGTTAGATAACAATCGGCAACTCATTGAAGGCTCAGCTGCTTCTGGTGAGATGCAGGTGGAGGTCAATCGCGCTCAGAAAGCATTGTTACATGAAGTCCAGAAGGGCCTTGGGTCAGTAAAAGATTCCATCGTTGAGTTTATTGCCTCTCAGTGGCAGAGGGAAAATCTTGATGGTGTGCCAGAGCTGATCCGTGATGTTCACGGGGCTCTTAACATGATGACGCTACATCGAGCTGCTGCAGTGCTGGATGCCTGCCATAAGTTTTTGGTGGCAGAGGTTCTGGCTGAAGATAGTGTGCCTAATTGGAATATGCTCGATGCCTTGGCGGATGCTATTACCAGTGTGGAATACTATCTTGACTATGTTGGTCGCCAAGATGAGCAAGCTGAGCAGACAATTCTTGGGCTTGCTGAGGAAGGGGTGGCCAAGCTGGGATATCCTGTTTCAGCTGGCGAGTCTGTGGTCTCCACTGAAGGTGTTGAGTCATCAGCACCAGTAATGGATGAGTCATTAATAGAGGTCTCTACAGGGGAGGACTCTGCAAGAAAAGCCTCTACAGAAGACGCTACTTCAGAAGAGCCCACTATAGTAGAAGATGACTTTGCCGATCAGGAGATTATTGGCATCTTCGTAGAGGAAGTGGCGGAGGTTCTCGAGTTGATTGAGAGCGCCTATCTTAAATGGGTTGATAACCCCAGAGGCGAAGAGTCTCTGGCTGAGATACGTCGTGGTTTCCATACGCTCAAAGGCAGCAGTCGAATGGTTGGTGCAGAGACCATTGGCGACTTGGCTTGGGCTGTTGAGAACTTGCTAAATAAGGTGATAGCAAATCGAGTAACGATCACGCCAACGGTGATAGCCTTTGTAGATTTGGCTCGTGAGGTGATGCCGGGGTTATGTGCGGCCTTCCAGCATGAGATCAGTTACAGCCGTGGTGATTATGTGGCGCAGCTTGTGGTTGCTGCAGATGCTCTCGCCAAGGGTGAAGAGACGGCGCTTCCTGAAGTGACAGAGACTGAGGGTGCGCTCCCATCAGATACAGAAGTACAGGTTCCAGATAGTGTTGTGGTGGAGCCTGAGTCTTTTGAAGGTCAAGAATTACTGATTATTTTTTCCGGTGAGGCGGAGGGGCACTTGCAAGTGGTGCAAGACTTCGTCGAAGAACAGCTCCGTGAGGCACCTGTTTATGCGCCACCCACAAGCCTTGTTCAAGGTGCGCTACATACTTTGAAAGGTAGTGCTCGTATGGCAGAGGTGATGCCTATAGGTGATCTTGTGACACCTCTAGAGCAGTACGTCCGAGAACTTTATACCTATCAGCTTGATGTGGATGAAGATGTTGTCAGCTTGTTAGCTGATGCAGTGAATTATTGTCGTCGGTCGGTTGCCTCGATAAATACAGAATCTCAGGTGGGAGACATTCCGGAGCTAGAGAAATTCCTGGTTCGTCTGGCAGAGCTTAGAGAGCGTTATATCGGCCCCATCATTAGTAAGGAGGAGAAAGATCAGCCCAAGGTTGATCCAGATTCACTGAATCTTCTCATGATGGAGGGTATTCCAGGGTTGTTAAATGCGGTTGAGATCTTGCATCAGTGGCAACAGCAACCTGAGGGTGAGTTACCTTTAATTACCTTGCGTGATGAACTGGATCAATTGGGATCTGCAGCGGATAGAGCGGGGGTTGTGACACTGAACCAGTTGTCCTTGCTGCTGAGCAGAGTCCATAACCATATTATTCAGCAACATTTAGCACCGATAGATACGCCAATTCAAGCATTGCAGCAGGCTCATGAGGTCTTGCTTGGCATGATTGATTGTGTGGCCGCCAATCAGGAATTACCGCTAGTTTCGTCTTCTTTGATTGACGAGCTGGAGGCCTTGACGGTTGAAGTGGGGTCTGCGGATGTACCCGTTGAGTCAAATGTTAAGCATGAACCTGAGCAGCCGATTCTTGATGAACTGGAAGAGGTCGCTATCCAGCCGCTGAGTCGAGATGATATTGATCTCGATATTCTGGAAACATTTACTGCCGAGGCTGATGAGCTTTTGGAAGAAGTTGATCAGGCATTACAAGGTTGGGAGCGTGACTGGGGAAGCAAGGATCATGTGGAATCGCTCAAGCGCTCGTTGCATACCCTAAAAGGTGGTGCTCGTATGGCGGGTCTGGAGCAGCTGGGTGCTTTCAGTCATGACTTAGAGAGCGACATCCTTGTATTAGAAAATAATCGAGAGAAGCTCAGTACCGCTATCTTTAGCCGATTACTCCGACAGCAGGATTATTTGCTTTCAGCGTTGACCGCAGCTAGGCAACTGTTTGATCGGGATGATCAGAGCGTGCCCGAGGTTGAGGCTGAAATAGTTTCTACAGAGCCACCTCAGACAACACCACATGAGTCACCTGATGTGGTCGATGTGGTGGTAGACCTTCCACTTAATTCCACATTGGTTCAGGCAAATATTCCTCAGATTGAACGCCAGGCAATGCCGCAGGAGATGGTAAAAGTTCCAGCACCACTGTTGGAAAGCCTGGTGAACTTGGCGGGAGAAACCAGTATTTCTCGAGGCCGTGTTGAGCAGCAGGTGAGTGAGTTTGCGTTTACCTTGGAGGAGATGGACTCGACGATTGTTCGTCTCAGAGATCAAGTCCGTCGTATTGGTATGGAAACCGAGGCCCATGTGATGTTCCGTCAGGAGCAAATTGAAGCTATGTCTACGGCTGAGACAGAAGAGGGGTTTGATCCTCTGGAAATGGATCGTTATTCGCAGTTGCAGCAATTGTCTCGGGCGCTTCTGGAATCGGCTTCAGACTTAAAAGATTTAAAAGGCACTCTGGCTGACAAGGCGAGAGGCGCTGAGTCACAGTTATTGACACAATCCCGGATTAATACGGACCTGCAGGAACGTTTGATGCGCACCCGTATGGTTCCCTTCTCTCGAATTGTGCCAAGGTTGCGGCGGATGGTGCGCCAGGTTAGTGATGAGCTGGGTAAAGATGTCGAGTTGATCATGGCCAATGTGGATGGTGAGATGGATCGCTCAGTGATGGAGCAAATGCTGCCACCTCTGGAGCATATGATCAGGAATTCCATCGACCATGGAATTGAATCTTCAGAAGAACGACGTGAGCTTGGCAAACCAGAAGCCGGTGTTATCTCAGTGGGTTTGGTTCGTGAGGGTGGTGATATCCTGCTGCAGCTGTCTGATGACGGGCGTGGCCTCAACGTTGAAGCAATTCGCCTGCATGCCATAGAGCTTGGTTTGATGGCGGAAGATAGCGATCTGGATCACCAAGAGGTGATTCAGTTTATCTTCCAGTCAGGTTTTTCCACTTCCGAAAAAGTGACCCATGTTTCAGGCCGGGGTGTTGGCATGGATGTGGTCAATAGTCAGGTGCGGGAACTGGGTGGTTCTGTGCAGATTATCACCAAAAAAGGTGAAGGTTCTCAGTTTGCCGTGCGCCTGCCCTTTACAGTGTCGGTTAATCGGGCATTGATGATTGAGGTTGGAGAGGACTTGTTTGCTCTGCCATTGAATAGTGTAGATGGGGTCGTGCGTGTCAGTGCCAAGGAATTGGAGCATTACTACCGTTTCCCGGATGCACGATTGGAATATGCCGGTAGTCATTACGAGGTACGCTACCTTGGCAGCCTGGTAAGTGATGAGCTGACACCAAAGGTCGACATGTCTACTGAATCTGCCCTGATGGTACTGGTGCATTCGAAAACACGCTTATATGCTGTTCAGGTAGATGGTTTGGCGGGCAGTAATGAAATTGTTGTGAAGAGCCTAGGCCCTCAGTTTAGTCGGGTTCCTGGCTTATCTGGAGCTACCTTGCTAGGAGATGGCCGCGTAGTGGTGATCCTAGATTTGCTTGCATTGTTGCGAGTTCAGTCTACGTCCAGAGCCAGCATTGAAGTACTCAATACACAGGGAGGTTTGAAGCAGTCTGTGGCACCTACTGTGATGGTGGTGGACGATTCTGTAACGGTGCGAAAAGTCACCGGTCGTTTCCTAGAGCGTGAAGGCTTCAATGTGAGCACAGCTCGAGACGGGGTTGAAGCAATGAAATTGTTGCAAGACCAATTACCGGATGTCATGTTGCTGGATATTGAGATGCCACGTATGGATGGTTTTGAAGTGGCCCGCCGGGTTAAGGGCAATGACGAACTAAAGAACATACCTATTATTATGATTACCTCCCGAACAGGCGAAAAACACCGGGATCGTGCATTTGCATTAGGTGTTGAGCAATACTTGGGTAAGCCTTACCAAGAAGACACGCTGCTCGAAGCTATTTCAGAGCTCATAGGCATGACAGCGGAGTAATGCCATGGATGAATTGATGATGCAGCAAAAGAATCAACGAGATGAGGTTGATAGTTTGTTTGTTCAGCTGGGTGGCGACTCCTTACTGGTGCCCATGTCAGCTGTGGCTGAGGTTGTGCAGCATGTTAATTATGAACCGCAAGCTGATGCACCGGCCTGGCTACAGGGTTGGGTGGAATGGCGGAAACAGCGCATACCGCTGATCTCATTTGAAACCCTCTCCGGAGTGGGTGAGCAAAGGGACTCTGATATTTCGTTAGCCTTGGTGATGAACACCCTGAACGATTCCCCGAATTCTACCTCTGGGTTTGCTTTTTATGCCATTCAAATACAAGCTTTCCCCCATTTGGTGCGAATCTCTGAAGATGACCAGTTGCAGGAAGTTGCTGGAACCCTGGAGATTCCGCACACAATGATGAAGGTTGGGCTGGATGAGTGGGTGGCGCTTATTCCAGATTTGGATAGTCTGGAAAAATACTTGTCGGAAAATCTCTAGAGAGCAGCCATTGGTGTGAGCTCCTTCTTTAGGTGTGGGCTGGCTGTTAGCGCTAATAGTTTTTGAGGGTTAAGCAATGTCCAAACAGAGCAAAAAATCTACTGCTCAGGAACAGGAGGAATTGTTAGTCAAAGCTATTGAGGCGACGGTAGCGTTGAACCCATTGGTTGGGGTAAGTACTGAGGAACTGAAAGCCTCTGTCAAAAAAACCATTAAGCAGGCCGTTACTCAGCCATCCAAGCTAGTACACAACAGTAAGCATCTTGCCAGCAAAGTAGTCGATATCCTCAAGGGTACGGACAAGTATGATGACAGGAATGGCGACCGACGCTTTGATGATCCAGCCTGGGAGGAAAATACACTTTTTCGTAAGTTGAAGCAGGCTTATTTTGCTTGGGATGAGTCCATGGGAGAGCTTGTGGATGAGTTAGAACTGGATGCGGTAGATGAGCGCCAAGCCAAGTTTGTTAAGGAGGTGATCACCACCTCTATGGCGCCCACCAATTTCTTACTGAGTAATCCTACGGCGCTACGTCGTGCTGTTGAGACTAGAGGCTCAAGTTTACTGAAAGGGCTGCGCAACTATGTGGATGATCAGAAAAATAATAACGGGATGCCTGCTCAAGTGGATAAAAGCCAATTTGAGGTGGGTAAAAATTTAGCAGTTTCTGAAGGTGCGGTGGTTTTTCGCAATGAACTTCTGGAGTTGCTTCAGTACAAACCGCTCTCTGCCAAAGTCTATAAGAGGCCTTTGTTAGTAGTGCCGCCTCAAATCAACAAGTTTTATATTTATGATTTAACCCCGGAAAAGAGCTTCTTTCAGTTCTGTCTTCAGGAGGGTTTTCAGGTATTTGCCATCAGCTGGCGCAATCCGACAAAAGCGCATCGTCACTGGGGTATGGATCAATACATTGAGGCTGCGGCTGAAGCGGTGAAAGCTATTCTAAGTATTACTCGAAGCCAGGACTTAAACATCATAGGCGCCTGTGCCGGGGGAATCACTGCCTCCATTTTGTCATCCTACCTAAAGCAGGTTGAAACCCCTGTGGTGAATAGTCTGAGTCTGTCTGTATGCATGCTCGATATGCATTCTGATGAATTAGAGTTGGGTGTTTACAGCTCGCCAGCGACATTAGAGCTGGCACGATCCAGGTCACAGGAAAAAGGTATGCTTGAAGGGGCGGAATTGGCCAAAGTGTTCAGTTGGATGCGCCCCAATGATTTGGTGTGGAATTATCACGTTAATAACTATCTGTTGGGCGAGGCGCCGCCAGCTTTTGATCTCCTTTACTGGAACAGTGATTCAACAAATCTGCCGGCCCAATTGCACAGTGATTTTCTGGATATATATGAGAATAACCCTCTACCGAAAGCTGGGATGACAGTACTGGGATCAGAGATTGATTTGACGGCACTGGATTGCGATAAATATATTACAGCGGGCCTGACCGACCATATTACTCCTTGGAAAGCTTGCTACAAGACAACGCAGTTTGTGGGTGGCAACATCAAGTTTGTGCTCAGTTCCAGTGGTCATATTCAGAGTTTAGTTAATCCACCGAGCAACAAGAAGGCCAAGTATTTTTGTAACGAAGATTTGACCGCCTCTGCAGACGACTGGCTAGTGGGGGCTGAGCAGCACCCAGGTTCTTGGTGGAATGATTGGGCGGCCTGGCTGTCGGTACGCTCTGGTGGTAAGAAAGTTGCGCCAAAGTCACTGGGGTGTCGAAGCTTAAAACCACAGGAGGCGGCTCCTGGCACCTATATTTATGGTTGACGTTTATGGCTAATGTTCATGTTGGTGAATACAGCGTGACACTGGTGCCATTAGGTGGGAATAATGAGCGCCTAGCGAGCACCCAGATATTTCAATAAATAACACGGGCTCAAACTCACTTTTGAAGGGGTAGCCATGAACGAACAACTATGTGGTCAGTCTGATTGGGTTACCATTAATCAGGATCAGATTAATCAATTTGCGGATGTCACCCAAGACCATCAGTACCTTCATGTTGATCCTGAGCGGGCTGCTAAAACGCCCCTAGGTGGCACTATTGCACATGGGTTTTTGTACCTTTCACTCATTCCTCATTTAATGCTGGATGAACTGCTCAATCAGATTGGTCAGGTAACCATTCTAAATTATGGTATGAACCGACTACGCTTTATTGCGCCGGTCCATGAGGGAAGCAGTGTTCGACTCAACTGGAAAGTGCTTTCAGACGAGGCCAAAGGTGACGGAAGATTACTGACGGTTGAAGCTGTTATGGATATTCAGGGTGGCAACAAGCCGGCATTGATGGGTGAATGGCTGCTCTATATTACCTGATGGAACGGGTTATCTGTCTTCATGATATTTCATTAATGGGTGCTAAATAGCTTGGCACGTACGGTCTCGCGGTATTTTGTCGGTGAGGTTCCGAAGAGCTGGTTAAATATTTTGCTGAAAGACGCGGCGCCCTGATAACCGCAGTGAGTTGCTATTTCAGACACGGATAGATTTGATTTTTGTAGTAGCTCCCGAGCATTATTCAAGCGAATTGTCTGTAAATACTGCAATGGTGTTTTCCCGAGAGCACGTTTAAACCGTCGATCAAAAGTGCGCATACTAAAACCAAACTGTATTGCCACATCAGTAATTTTGACCGGTTTACTAAAATTATCCTCAAACCAAATTTGTGCTTGCACGACTTGTTCGTCCGGGTGTTGTTGTACGTCATCAGAAAAATAACTGGTAGGTTCAAAAGAACTACGAATTTCATGGAAAAAGTTTCTTTCTACCTGTGTAGCCGCTTGGCGGTTATAGAGGCGTGAGACCAGGTGTACCATCAGCTCAGCCATGGCGTTGACGCTAGCAGCACAGTAGAGATTTCCTGCCTGAGTGACAAAGTACTGCCGCTTAAGCTCAACCTGTGGGTAGTCCTTTTGGAAGCGATCAAAGTAATGCCAGTGGGTAGTGGCAGGCTGATTATCCAGCAGCCCTGCTTCGGCCAGAAAGCAGACGCCAGTACCAACGGCGATTACAGTTGCACCTAATTTCACCTGTTGTTGCAGCCAGGGAATATAGTCGCGGTATTTATTGAGTGCATGCCGTGGGTTTCGCCACAGTGCAGGTAGGCTGATGATGTCGTACGGCTCTGTATCAGCAATGGTGACTGAGGGGACAATATTAAAACCAGATGGAGAGACCACGGGTTGATGATCAATGGATAGGGTCACCGCTGCAATTTGCCGAGCGTTTGGATCGCG
>JBALWM010000137.1:0-3957 GCA_036960905.1 Porticoccus sp. | reverse complement strand
TAAACCCCAATATTATTTGCCAAGGCGGCTTCATCGGCATTTTGCGCGGGCAAAATAAGGTCCCGTTTGGCGCGGGCACAGGCAAGTGATGTGGGTAGTACGCCATCTACTGCACGCAACTCACCGGAAAGGGCCAGTTCGCCAATAACTTCATAGTCGTTAAGTCTATCAGCGGGAATCTGTTCTGAAGCAGCTAGAATCCCCAGGGCAATGGCAAGGTCAAAGCGACCACCTCCCTTAGGAAGGTCAGCGGGTGCCAAATTGACTGTGATTCGCCGGGCGGGAAACTCGAAATGAGCATTGAGTAGCGCACTTCTAACACGGTCCTTGCTTTCCTTAACGGCGGTTTCCGGCATGCCGACAATGGAGAGGCTGGGTAACCCGTTGGAAAGATGAACCTCCACCGTGACGGGTGGTGCGTCGATGCCAGACTTGGCGCGTGTATGAATAATGGCAAGTGCCATTGATACCCTCCGTGGTATTTGAGTAGAGAATCATTTCTCTATGCTATGTAGCTCTCTGAGCTACCTGTTTCCTAAGCTGTCAGCTTCTCAGTGTGTCCATTTCCTGAAAGACCTGTGGCGGTACTCCTGTCCATCACCCTGTCTTTAAATCATCGGTTTTCTGGGTGATTTTATTGATCACCAACCTGAGACTCCAGTTCAGCCAGTTGTTTTTCCAGTGCCTCCAGTTTTTCTCTGGTACGTGTCAACACTGCGCGCTGTGCATCGAACTCATCTCGGGTCACTAAATCCAGTTTATCAAAGGCTGCTTGAGCAGCGGTGCGCATCTTTTGCTGAAATTCACTGCCCAGTGCTTCGGCACCTGGGGTGATGACACTGTTCAGCTGATGTAAAAATTGGTTGAGTAGTTCGTCTGGCTTCATTGGTTGATGGCTCCCGTAAAACAGTGGCTATTCTAGCTCGAATATTTTTCCAGCACACCATGAGCCTATTCCTAAGGCGTCAGTAAACAATGGTATGGTCATGTAGTTGTTTCTCATTGAGCCCTTTTGGTGCGCATCAGGTGGCCCCCGTTAAATTTGCGCACCAACCTGGAGCGTTATATTAGTGCGTCTATCGCAGGCCTCAGATATAACAGGGGGTTCAGGGTTATTGGCATGCCAAATGCATTATCTCATTTGAAACCATCTAATTGGTTGTTATCACGAATTTATTATTTGCTGTTGTTACTATTTTGGAGAAGCTCATGAATGCTTTCAAAAAAACTCTCGCTTTAACTACTCTCGCACTGACCGTGCCGATGGTTGCCTCTATTGCTACTGCCGCGGAAGTGTCAGGCAATGTGACATTAACCACTGACTATAAGTTTCGTGGTATTTCTCAAAACGATACAAGCCCAGCTATTCAAGGTGGATTTGATGTTGCTTTTGAAAGTGGGATCTATGTAGGTGCTTGGGCCTCGGTGGTTGATTTCCAGGATCCTGATGGATCCGATGCAAATATGGAGCTTGATTACTACGTGGGTTACGCTGGTAATTTCTCTGAAGACATTTCTTACGATGTAAGTTACCTGTACTACGATTACCCTTCTTCTGACTCCACAGAATTCACGCTGACAGGCAAGCGTGATCTTGATTATCAGGAAATCTCCGGCAGTGTTTCATTTTCAGATGCCACTCTAGGTGTTGCCTACTCTGACGATTACTGGTTGGAGACGGGCGAGTTTTTCTATGTCTACGGTGATTACAGTTTCAGTCTGCCGCAGGAGTTTTCACTGGATTTTCACTACGGCTATAACTCATTTGAATTCGATAGTGATGACAGTAATCCCAAAGATGCTGAACAAGCTTTTTTGGGTGATGGGGAAGATAGCTATTCCGACTACTCCATTACGCTGAACAAATCTTGGATGGGTGTGGATCTCAGCCTCAGCTGGGTTGATACCGATCTTGATGATGACGCGTGTTGGGATACTGACTGGTGTGACAGTTCTGTTGTCTTTGCCATTAGTAAAACTCTGTAACTAAACAGATAGTGAAATAGGCGGTGCTCCCCCTTATAAGGGGACACGGTGATACCTAAGGAGCAATCTTAAGGAGTAATAAAATGAAAATGATCACAGCAGTGGTTAAGCCCTTCAAGCTGGATGATGTGCGTGAAGCTCTCGCCGCCATTGGGGTACAGGGTGTAACGGTATCTGAAGTAAAAGGTTTTGGTCGACAGAAAGGGCATACCGAACTTTATCGGGGTGCTGAGTATGTGGTGGACTTTCTGCCGAAAGTAAAACTGGAGCTGGCTCTTGATGATGACATGGTTGACGGCGCCATTGAGGCAATTACGTCTTCTGCCCATACCGGAAAAATTGGTGATGGAAAGATCTTCATTTCAGATTTACAGGAAGTGATTCGAATTCGTACCGGTGAAACGGGTGCTGAAGCAGTTTAACTTCATATTGTATAAATAAGGGAGACTTGAACAATGAGTCCTGAAATTATTGAAGTAAAGTACGCACTGGACACATTTTATTTTCTCGTGTGTGGTGCACTGGTTATGTGGATGGCTGCGGGTTTTACCATGCTGGAGGCGGGGCTAGTTCGCGCCAAAAATACCACTGAAATTCTAACCAAAAACGTGGCGCTATATGCTGTTTCCTGTGTCATGTACCTATTAATGGGCTACACCATTATGTACGGTGGTAGTGAGGGAGGTATTCTGCCTGACCTTTGGTTTGGTAATAGCATTGCTAACGCCAGCCCTGAAGAAGTCCTTGCCAGCGGTGGAGAAACCTATTATTCCGGCGCTGCAGATTTCTTTTTCCAGGTGGTCTTTGTTGCCACGGCGATGTCAATTGTCTCTGGTGCTGTCGCTGAGCGGATGAAGCTTTGGGCATTTCTGATTTTTGCTGTCGCGATGACTGGCTTCATCTACCCTATGCAGGGTATGTGGAAATGGGGCGGCGGCTTCCTTGATGCTGCGGGCTTCCAGGATTTTGCTGGATCGGGTGTTGTGCATCTGTGTGGCGCTACTGCAGCGTTGGCCGGTGTATTGTTACTCGGCGCACGTAAAGGCAAGTACACCAAAGATGGGCGCGTCAATGCGATTCCAGGTGCCAATATGCCACTGGCGGCCATTGGTATGTTTATTCTCTGGATGGGCTGGTTTGGCTTTAATGGAGGATCGGAGTTAAAAATATCTGATATTGGCGAAGCCAATGCAGTTGCAGATATCTTCGTCAACACCAATGCGGCAGCTTGCGGTGGCTTGATTGCAGCATTGCTTCTCGGCCACATTATGTTTGGTAAGGCGGATTTGACCATGGCCGTGAATGGTGCGTTGGCAGGGTTGGTTGCTATTACCGCTGAACCTCTGGCGTGGGGTGGCCTTGGCGCTTCGCTGATTGGTGCCATCGGTGGTGTCATCGTTGTCTTCTCGGTAACCACCATGGACAAGCTGAAAATTGATGACCCAGTGGGTGCTATTTCCGTCCATGGTGTGGTCGGTATCTGGGGGTTGTTGGCTGTATGCCTCTCTGGAAACGAAGATGCGACCCTAGTGGGTCAGCTCACAGGTATTGGCGTGATCTTCGCCTGGACCTTTGTCACCAGTCTGATCGTTTGGGCTGTCCTGAAAGCTGTTATCGGTATTCGGGTAGGTGAGCAGGAAGAGTATGAGGGTGTAGATTCCTCAGAATGTGGCATTGATGCCTATCCTGAATTTGCTAGCATCAAGTAATCTCTCCACCATTTGCTCACTTTTTATTTCCACTTTAGGGGACTGGCCATTTAAGGCCAGTCCCTTTTTTTATCGTTGATGAAGAGCTTAGAATATGGATTTGGCTTAAGCGCTCAATTCAAGGGTGCAATTCAATAGTGGAACGTGTATCTTTTCTGAAGATTTTTTAGCAATACTGGAAAGTATAAGGTAGTTATATGAAGCTTATTACAGCCGTGGTAAAACCCTTCAAATTGGATGATGTTCGAGAAGCGCTAGCCGA
>JBALWM010000136.1:0-3961 GCA_036960905.1 Porticoccus sp. | reverse complement strand
TTGTTGTAGCTCATGTCTTCTTTTATCTCGCAGTTGGGGATGGCAGTGGAAATGCACATCCGTATGTTCTTAAAGAACACAGTCCGGTCGGCGGTTTCCAAGAGAGGCGGAATTATACTTATGGACTCAACCGATTGCCAGTTGCACTTTGGTCTAATCGGGCTGAAGTGTACTGGTAGCCTGACAGGGGATGAATTGATGGGTATCAAGACAGTGTTAGGTCGGTCAGTTACAATAAACGTCTCTATTTATCACTCCTCAGGACTCTATCACCAGTGACTTCATCGCATTCCAGTGTGGGTTCAAGTTCTGTCGTCTGGGATCGTCGTTTGATCGATCGTTACGATCTATCCGGCCCTCGGTATACGTCATACCCTACAGCTCCACAGTTTCATGAGCAATTTGGTGAGGCAGAGCTGTGTCGTGCCATTGAACGGAGTAATGCTTCCGGTCGTCCGCTGTCACTGTATTTTCATATCCCGTTTTGTAGCACGGTTTGTTATTACTGTGCCTGTAACAAAATTATTACGGCCAATCGCAAGCGGGCAATGCCTTATCTGGAGAGATTGATTGAAGAAATTGCTATGCAGGGCAAGCTTTTTGACCACTCTCGGCCTGTGCACCAGTTGCACTGGGGCGGTGGCACGCCCACCTATATCAGTGATGATGAAAAACGCCTGTTGATGGCGGCAACCCGAGAACACTTTAATCTGCTGGATGATGACACGGGTGAGTATTCCATCGAAATTCATCCCGGTGATATGGATGTGAGTACGATTCGTTGTTTGAGGGAGTTGGGCTTTAATCGTCTGAGTATGGGTATCCAGGATTTTGATCCCACCGTGCAACAGGCGGTAAACCGTTTTAACTCGGTGGGTGACGTGCGAGATCTGGTGGATGCCGCCAGAGTGGAGGGCTTTCACTCTGTCAGTATGGATTTGATTTACGGGTTGCCGCACCAGTCGTGGCAGACGTTTAACGGTACCCTGGATAGCATTATTGACCTCAACCCTGATCGCCTATCGGTGTTTAATTACGCGCATATGCCGCACTTGTTCAAAGTGCAAAAGCAGTTGGATGAATCAGCGCTACCAAGTGCTGAAGAAAAGCTGTTGATGATGGAGAGGATGACTGAAAAGCTACTCGATGCCGGTTATGTGTATATCGGTATGGATCATTTTGCCAAGCCCGATGATGAATTGGCCGTGGCCCAGCGAGAAGGGGTGTTGCAGCGTAACTTCCAGGGTTATTCCACCCATGGTGGTTGTGATCTCGTGGCTTTTGGTGTCTCTTCGATTAGCGCTATCGATAATGTGTTTGCCCAGAATCACAAGCAAATAGACGATTATCAGGGTGCTGTCGATGCTGGGAATCTGCCGGTGGCCCGTGGTTTTGAGCTGAGTGATGACGACTTGCTTCGGCAGGAAGTGATTAAACAATTGATCTGTCATTTTGAGCTGAATTTTGCCGATATCGATACCCAGTTCTCTATCTGTTTTAAGGAGTATTTTTCCGAGGAGCTGGAGCAATTACAGTCTATGGTGGAGGATGGCCTGGTAGAGATTGAGGAAGACCATATTCGTGTCAGTCTGGCTGGGCGGTTACTGATTCGTCGTATTTGCATGACATTTGATGCTTATATAAAGAAAACCACTGAGATTCGCTACTCCAAAATCATTTAGTGTTTTAAACAGCTAAGCAGAACATTTGGGTTGCCTGGTTGAGTTACTTGGCCATTTGAGTAGAATGGCGACCTCTCGATCTTCCAGATAAGAAGTTCGGGATTTTCCTAAGGGGAGGCGTAAGCCTGAGACATCTTCGGATGGACCCTTTGAACCTGATCCGGATAGTACCGGCGTAGGGATAGGGCGCAACAGTTTATATTGTTGAAGTAAGTATCGTTCCCTCCTCTCCATATCCGGGTCTCTTTAACCTACGTTAATGAGGCTCAACTGAATGAACACAAGTATCAAAACCAGTCTTCTGGCTGTGGCACTTTTTATCTCTCATGGCAGCTTTGCCACTGATGTCACCGAGATATTGACTGACGATACAGTAGAAAAAACCACAGAGTTGGCTACAGAACAGTCCACGGAAGACGCTCAAGAAGAAGATGCTTTCGAAGAAATAGTCGTCACGGCTGATTTCCGTGATGTCTCTCTGTTGAATACCGGCAACAGTATCAGTGTCATTGATAGCAAGACCATCGCTCGCCGTGAAGCGCGCCATCTGGAACAAGTGCTCAACTTAGTACCCAATGTGAATTATTCCAGCGGAGCATCGAGAGGCCGTTTCATACAAATCCGCGGCATTGGTGAACGCAGTCAGTTTATCGAACCGTTAAACCCCTCTGTGGGCATTCTTATTGATGGTATTGATTTCAGTGGTATTGGTGGTGCAGCTACCACACTCGATTTACAACAAATTGAAATTCTCAGGGGGCCGCAGGGCACACTGCATGGTGCTAATGCTCTGGCTGGGCTGATTAACCTGACATCAAATGACCCCACCGAGTCATTTGAAGGGAATATTGAGACCTCTATTGCTGAATACGAAACCCGTACTGTGAGTGGTGTGGTCAGTGGGCCTGTGACCGATAATCTGGGTTACCGTTTTGCTATTCAGCAGCATAAGAGTGATGGCTATACGGACAATGATTTTTTTAACCGCCATGACACCAACAATATTGATGAGCAAACTATCCGGGGAAAATTAAACTGGCAGGTGAGTGATGAGCTACAGGTCAAACTAACCGGTTTTTATGTGGATGCTGATAATGGTTACGATGGGTTCTCATTGGACAACACTCGTCATACCTTATCTGACGAACCCGGTCATGATAGCCAGGAATCGACGGCTGTTGGTATTGAAACTACCTGGCAAGCCACGGAACAGTTTGATGTGGTTGGAGTGGTGAGCTATGCCGATAGCAATTTGGAATACAGTTACGATGAAGACTGGAGCTACGAAGATATCTGTACTGGCGAACCCTGTGATGGTTGGGCCTACTCCTCTTTTGATAACTACCTCCGTGATCGTGAAACCAGCACTGTCGATCTGCGGTTGGTGTCGCGAGAGCAGGGCAGGTTATTTGGAGACACTACCGATTGGCTGATCGGTGTCTATTATCGTGACCAAGAGGAATCACTATCGCGTGAGTACACCTATGCAACGAGTGATTTCACCAGTGATTTCGATACTAAAAACTATGCAATCTACGGCCAGCTCGGAAGCCAGCTCACCGATAACCTGAAATTGATCACAGGGCTACGATTGGAATACCGTGATGCGGATTATGATGACAGTGATTTCGTTAACCATGACAACGGTGAAAGACTCTGGGGTGGACGTGTAGGTTTGGAATACCAGATTGCGGATGACACACTGTTCTATGGTCTGGTTTCTCGTGGCTATAAGGCAGGAGGTGTGAATAGTAATTCTTCATTAGATCCTTCGGCGCGTGAATTTGACACCGAGTACATGTGGAATTTTGAAACAGGTGTTAAAGGTGACTGGCTCGATGGGCAGTTACAGGTTCAATTGGCACTGTTTTACCAGAAGCGGAAGGATATGCAGGTCAAGCAATCGCTGGTGGTGCCTATCTCAGGTACTGATTGCCCCTGTAATTTTATCGATTTCTTCGATAATGCGGCGAAAGGTGAAAATTACGGGCTAGAGCTGGAGTACAACTGGCTTGCCACGGATTTATTCACTTTCTACGGTAGTCTCGGCCTGTTGAAGGCAAAGTTAAAAGACTTTGATAGTTATACTCATTCAGACGCCGATGCTGAAAGCGGTGTTTCTGTAGACCTTAGTGGGCGAGAGCAGGCCCATGCGCCGTCCTACCAGTTCACCGTTGGTACCGAAGTTAATATTACGGATAACTTGACGGCATCAGTGGAAGTTGAAGGGAAGGATGAGTTTTATCTGTCGCCAAGGCATGATGAAAAAACCAATTCTT
>JBALWM010000135.1:0-3983 GCA_036960905.1 Porticoccus sp. | reverse complement strand
CCGTCAAATCATCATCTGCATAAACCAACCGATCTTTAATAAAGAAAAACTGGTTATCAATCGTTGATGGAGCGGACTGCGGGTGGGTTCGGTCACCAGTGCCAATAGCAATACCATCGTAACGACCAATAGAATCACGCCCCTGAATAATGCTCAGTCCGTGGTAGAAACGACGGTCGTCTGTAGAGCCTACACTACCACCTAATTCAGCGAGCTTGGTTGCACGCCAGTAATCTTCACGGAAGTCATTTTGATAGTTAGGGTCGGTATTTGCTGGATTAAACTCAGGCAACTCGAAGCGCCAAACGTTGCCACCCGTATCCCCCACATACACTCGGTCAGTAATACCGTTACCATCTGAATCAATCGGGGTAACCGCTGCGGGAATACTATGAATTAATTCATCGTGGTGATATTCATTAGCCGATACACCACCTTCCGATGCCCCCCAAGTAGCTTTCCAAATCAGCTCCCCGGTTCTAGCATGTACAATAAAGAGTGCCGCACCTTCCGGGTCATGACCATCGACCGCATCGGTAGTCACATCATAGGATAGGTCATCACGCCCCACACGCCCACTACGATCATCCGTCCAGCCTCCGTAGAGACCACCGCCAAAGATCAATACCGGAATGGGAACATTTTCACCGTTAAAGGTATTTATATTTCCATCCGTTTCATACCGGATCCAAGCCTGCCGGGGTGTTGAGAAACTCATACCCAGCTCCTCAAAATCGGTTCCCGGGCCCTCATTGGTAATCTGCCACAATAACCTTGGCTCATCATCAGGATCGGAGATATCCAATCCATAGTAGGATTTCCCTCCTCGTCTAAGGCCGATGTAGGTATAGGCCTTATCACAATTGAGGTCGGTGGGGTCAGACTGGTCATCCCCCCCAGGCTCACACCAGGAATCATTACCACCAGAGCCACGCTCAATAATGCCATCGTGGTCATTGTCGATAACAAGGGCAATAGGAGGCAAGTCGATCCCATAGGGTTTATCTTCCCCAACAAAAGATCGCTTGGTTAAGTCTTTCACGTGAGTCAACAATTCTCTGGGCATAAAGCCCCACTCTTCTACCCCAGACTCGCCACCCCCCGAGGTCGTATTACGAAGTGAGTGAAGAAAACCATCACTAGTACCAAACAAAATTCGAATGTCTTGATTGTCCTCATCATAGCCACCCAAAGGACCGTAGTTTAGCGTCAGGGGCCTGGAGTGTAGCGGGTCACCCATCATCCAGGGGCGAGCATCATCAAATTCAGTATCGCCATCCCAATCGAACACGTCGATACCCCTAACCCACTTTAAAAGAATTTGAGCGGAGGCAGCCCTGCTCTCTGCATCAGTCAATGCAGAAAAATCTTGCCCGGCAGCACTTTCAATATCAGCAATATAATCAGTGTCACTAATATAGGTCAGTGGGTCGGTTGGGGGGTTTACCGTATCTTCAATAAGAAGCCCAAGTAATTTCTGAATCTCATCATCAGCAGCCAGCGACCCTGCTAATACGCTATCGGCATCCAATGGAACCAGCGCATTAGCCGTAGATGACTTACCATTCACGGTAGCTGGGCTCAGAAATAGCTGCCGACCATCACTATCTCCGGCTACGGAAGGCGAGGTATTTACTGCAGTGGGGTCAGTCGTCACCGGCGTGCCCGTTGAATCCACCCGATAACCCGGTAGACGATGACCAGAGCCACCCCGAGTAATGGAACTGCCATCTTTATACGCAATCTCACCCTTATCGGTATCAGCATCAATAACATCTTTTGCATTCGGATCCGTCCAGAAAGTCAGTGCCGAATCACTAATACGACCTGTGGTTGGGTTAAACGCGGCAATGCCAAGTGCATCAGCAACTGTGACCACTGTTGAACCATCATCTAAAACTTCTGACTCAATCTGAAGTTTTTTAACATTACCCGGCCACAAGGGGTAGCCATTTTCATCCACCTTAAAAAGTGCCAAATACATGTCGGGGAGCGCTTCAGTACGGTTCTGAACATTGACGGGTACTGATGCCGCCGTGAACGTAGTGCTGACGGAAGCAATATCACGGAAAATTTTCCTTAAAGCCTCAAGCAGCACTTCTGGATTTTCCGATGCATCGATCGGTGCTTCTGTGCCACCCGCCTCTGCATAGGCGCGTGTTTTTGTATTGACCTGATCGACAATAAAGTAAGAAGTGACATTCTGATTACCTTCAATAGGTACCCCAACATCATTACTGGCATGATCAAATGAGTGCAGTTTGGAAATAATTTCAGGAAATGCATTGTCACCAGAGGTGTTAGCCAGTTCCAGCCCCTGCTCATCGTCTTCATTGCCAATATCCTTGGATATCGCTGTGTTCCAGTCAGCATCTTGCTGAGACACCTGGAACAAAAAGTTAATGGTATAGGTTTTACTGCAAGAGTAGTCACCAACGCTGTAAGGGTTGGTGTACTTCTCACCATTATCGATATCCATATCCCAGGTTGTCCAAGGGGATATAACATCACCAGAATTATCTGTATTCTCAGCTACAGTAGGCTCAGTATTTTCGCACCCCCTGTCCGCATCAAAATCACAAACACCCTGCCCGCTAGTACTACTACCACCGCCGCTACCATCGGCATACTCTTGATCCAGATTATAAAGACCTTTGCCCCCCGTTCTATCACTATCAAAATCTGACCAGCCTTTGTGTCCATTAAGAACGGCACCGCCCGTCAGATAACGGTAAAACTCAAAAAACAACTCCCTGCCTTGGTAGGGATGGGCTAGGTTTCCTTGGGGTACGGGGATATTTGCCAAAATCTCGATTAATTCTTCTTGGGAAGCTATACCTGCAGCAGACCCGTCCACCACATCAAAACCACGCAATATATAGCCACCATCACTACAACCCTTGCCGTTAAGCAGATCTCCATTTTCCGCAGTACAGTTATTTTCATTTTCGTGACTCATCATAAAGCCAATGGAGAAACCATCGTCTTGAATTTCTTCAAAAACAACAATCAATACACCACGGAGGACATCAAATAGCGTGACTACATCACCATTTTCCAAGCGACCCTCATCAACTAAAGCAGCATAAATTTCGTCACCCAGTTCACCGCCTTCATCACAATCAGTCTGGTCAGGATCAGTGTGGAAGGTACAAATAGGAGCCCCAAGGTTAGAGCGCCAATCTAGTGACAGCATGACGAAAGGGGGGACTTCATCCTCAGCGGGTGGCGCCCCAAAAAATATTTCAGTGTCATCTGTCCACGCTGGCATAGATGACAGGCTCAGAATCAAGACTGTAATTTGCCAAAAGTTGAGTTTTTTCATGATGCTATTCCGTCTGTGGTGACGGTCTCCTGTATAAAGCGACTTCATTACGGTGATTAAAAATCCAAGTAAGCCTCTCGGTTTGTATACTTATCCAAATCACCGGCTGCTGATTGGGTCGCCAATCCTGAGCAATCCGTTGCAACTGGGTTAATAATAAATACGCCTTCCGACTGATGTGATACACCCTGTTTGTTCAGAGAATTATCATAATCCGCTTCAGTATCAAAATAGAACGCACAGGTGTTTACTTGTTCTCCAAAACCAGGTGGCGCTTGCCCTTCACCCAGATAATGTGTCGCATAATCATTCTCAGCCCCTGCGGTGCTGATGGCTGATGAAAGTGTGGTATCAATCGTCAGGGTAAGTTCATCACAATCTGGGTCAGTATGACCGGGACTGCAAAGAATTTTGTCTGTTTTAAAACTGGGCTCAGTACCCCCCCCACCCTGCCAACGACTGATCACGGATTCGTTGACGCCTGCCGCCAGCTCAAAGGCGTCAATTCTGGATTGTTCATTACCTGCCATGAGTATTTCCAGTGTGCCTGAACGCATGGTCCCCAATGCCAACATACTAAGAAGCAGTAAAAAAATAATGGAAATCAGCAGGATGGCGCCCTGTTGTTTTGTCTTGCCATAATTGCCTCTGATCATGA
>JBALWM010000134.1:0-4053 GCA_036960905.1 Porticoccus sp. | reverse complement strand
GCACGGGTACTCAATGAGGAAGGCCGTGAACAAGTCATGCTCATGGGTTGCTACGGTATTGGTGTCAGCCGAGTGGTCGCGTCAGCCATTGAGCAGAACCACGATGACAAAGGCATTATATGGCCAGATGCACTGGCGCCATTTCAGGTTGCATTGGTGCCCATTAATATGCACAAATCAGAACAGGTTCGAGAAACTTGCGAGACACTCTATCTAGAGCTGCAAGAAGCTGGTTACGATGTACTCTTTATGGATGAAGCGAAGGCTCGACTGGGTGTTATGTTAGCCAATATAGAACTCATAGGCTTGCCCCACCGAATTGTCGTAGGTGATAGAGGCTTGGCTGAAGGGCAGGTGGAATATGGCAACCGCCGTGATGGAGAAAATCAGAAAGTGGATATAGCCGAATTACCCAGCTTCCTAAAACAGGCCATTGGATGATGACAACTGCGGGAAAATTGATGATTGCAGGGTGGCTCTGTGCCGCCCTGATGATAAGCGCCCCCGCTATCGCCGATCAGCAGCCCTCCCCCGAGACTGACCAAACGCTCGTCGCCCTACTAAAGCAAACTATTGAGGCCTCTGACAGCTTTGAAGATAAATTTGATGCAGAAGTTTGGTTGTTCTCCAAATCAAGTCAGCTTGAACGTTATATACCTGACAATGAAGAGCGGCTAAATCTGCTCAGGAAAATCCATCACGCCGCTACTCGTGCCGGGTTATCCCCTGAGGTCGTACTCGCTGTCATTCAGATTGAAAGCCGATTTAACCACTACGCACTATCCTACGCCGGCGCCCAAGGCTTGATGCAGGTGATGCCATTCTGGAAAAATGAAATAGGACATCCCGAAGATAACCTGATCGATATAGACACCAACTTGCGCTATGGCTGCACGATCCTAAAATACTATCTCGACAGGGAAAAAGGGAAGCTAACGCATGCACTGGCGCGATACAACGGTAGCTACGGAAAGACCTGGTACCCTGAAAAGGTCTTGGTTGCTTGGGAATATTGGCGATAAATATTCATCTAAGATGCGCAGAAAAACACAAAAAGAAACCTGTAATGGACCAAGTCAACTTAATGGCCGCTCAACTTAGTATTTGATTAACCAATGAATCCCTGCTAGATAGAAAGCCCTTCTTTACAAGGAATCACTATGAGCTTCAGCCGCTCTCATTAACAAACTCCCCCCATAAAAAAACGCCGCAATAAGCGGCGTTTTCATCGATTCTCTTTACATCAGGGCAAATTATCAAACTCGGCACCTTCCTTCTCAGGAGGCAGTAGATCTTCACGAGTCATACCCAGGCTCAGTAATATATTCGCTGCTACATAAACAGAGGAGTACGTACCCACCAACACACCGACGATCAAAGCAATGGCAAAATTGTGAATCATCTCACCACCAAATATAAACAATGCCAGTAGTACCAGCAATGTGGTTAATGATGTAATCAGTGTACGCCCCAGGGTCTGCGTCAGGGATTCATTGATCACAGACAACGCATCAGACTTTCGCAATAACCTGAAATTCTCACGAATACGGTCTGAAACCACAATCGTGTCATTGAGGGAATAACCGATGACTGCCAATATCGCAGCAAGCACGGTGAGGTCAAACTCCATACCCGTCAATGAAAAGAACCCTAAGGTAATAATCACATCATGAGCCAAAGCTGCCACTGCACCTAAAGAGAACTTGTACTGAAAACGGATTGCCACATAGAGCATGACAATGGCCAGCGCGGCAAGCATACCAAGACCGCCATCCTCGCGTAGTTCATCGCCCACCTGTGGACCCACATAATCCACCCGACGAAGCTCAATACCACTGTCGCCATTACCCAGTGCTTTTAGCACCTCATCAGACAAACCAGCTTCTGGCTTACCTTGTAATCGAATCAACACGTCCCTTTCAGAACCGAAGTGAACCACGACAGGGTTATCAAATTTGGCCTCTGTTAGCTGTGTGCGAATAGCTTCCAAATCTGCTGGCTGTGAGTAACCCACCTCGATCTGAGTACCACCCGTAAAGTCCAAACCCAGAGTAATGCCTTTAAAAGACATGGATAAAAGGGAGCCTACAATTAATAAAATGGAAACAGCAGCCGCCAATTTCCGGTGACCCATAAAATCTATAATGTGTTGTGTTGTCATGGTCAGCTCCTAAATCCACACTTTCTTGATACTTCGGCCACCATAGACCAGATTCACCAACGCCCGAGTACCCACAATGGCCGTGAACATAGAGGTCAAAATACCGATGGAAAGGGTCACCGCAAAGCCCTGTACTGGACCAGACCCAATAGCATAGAGAATCACCGCCACGATGAGTGTTGTGAGGTTGGCATCGACAATCGATACAAAGGCTCGATCATACCCGGCATTAATGGCTGACTGTGGAGGCAGGCCATTGGCCAGTTCCTCCTTAATCCTCGAAAAGATCAATACGTTGGCATCCACCGCCATCCCTACGGTCAACACGATACCTGCAATACCCGGTAGTGTGAGGGTGGCACCGAGCATTGACATCACGGCAACCAGAACGATCAGGTTAACCGCCAATGCCGTATTGGCGAATATGCCAAAAACTCGATAGTAAACAAACATGAAAGCCAGCACCAAAACCATGCCGATAGTGACCGACTTGACACCCAATGCAATATTTTCAGCACCTAAAGATGGTCCGATAGTCCGCTCTTCCACAAAATACATCGGTGCAGCCAATGCGCCAGACCGAAGCAACAATGCGAGCTCAGAGGCTTCTCTGGGGCTATCTAGCCCGGTAATGCGGAAGGAAACACCAAGCGCGCTTCGAATAGAGGCCAGGCTGATAATTTTCTTTTCCACATAACGTTTGTGTGTCGCCACCGATTCACCATTTTCATCAATGCTATATTCGGTGTGGGTTTTGTACTCAATAAAGAGCACACCCAAACGGCGCCCTATGCTTTTACGCGAAGCCCGGTGCATTCGAGCACCACCCTCACTATCCAGCGTGATATCAACCTGAGGCAATCCGCTTTCATCAAAACCGGTTCCAGCATTTGAAACATGGTCACCGGTAATGACCACCGATTTTTCCAACCAGGCACCGGGTCTACGACTGGAAGAATCCTTAAACTCAAACTTTTCACGGTTGGTGGTTTTGTCAGACTCAGCCTCGAGGCGAAACTCAAGATTGGCTGTCTTACCGATAATACGCTTGGCTTCAGCAGTATCCTGAACCCCAGGCAACTCTACGACGACCCGGTTACGGCCCTGGCGCTGTACAATTGGTTCAGAAACACCCAGCTCATTCACCCTGTTACGCAAGGTGGTCAGATTCTGCTTGAGAGCGTAATCCTCAATCTCTCTCACCGATGATTCCGTCATTGCCGAGCGAATCACAAAGAAACCGTCTTCTTCCCTCAACTGACGACTCAAATCACGAAAGTTTTGGCGGAGGATATCAATGGCCTGATCCCGCTCTTCTAACGTTTTAAAAACACTGACAATGCTCTTTTCATCAATCAACTTGACGGAGTGGTAACGTAGCTTTTCTTGCCTCATGGCGCTACGAACCTCACGAACCATCGATTCCAAACGTGTACCGATAGCCTCATCGGTATTCACCTCAAGCAGAAAGTGCACACCGCCACTGAGATCCAACCCTAGCTTCATGGGAGAAGCGCCTAACGACGCAAGCCAGTCCGGTGTCGTAGGAGCCAGGTTGAGCGCCACAATATAATCACTGCCCAGAGCTTGCTGAATGATCCGTTTAGCTGGCAATTGCTGTTCACGGCTCTTCAGGCGAATAAGCCCGTTCTCACCATTAGCTTCTTCACCAAAGTATTCGATGCCAGCGTCCTTCAGGGCACCCGTCATTGTTGCCATCACCTGATCATCGATGTTCGCACTACTGCTTTGACCAGAGACCTGTATCGCAGGGTCAGGGGCATAAAGGTTCGGCAGGGCGTAAATCGTCCCAAAAATGACGACAAGAAGAATAAGCAGGTATTTCCAGAGAGGATAATGATTCATTTGACTGTTCTTATGTTGAATCCCGG
>JBALWM010000133.1:0-4091 GCA_036960905.1 Porticoccus sp. | reverse complement strand
GGTTGTCATAACCTGTAGAACCTCCACGGCTATCCAGCATTTGCATTTCGCTGGCAACGATCTCTGTGGTGTAGCGATCTTGTCCGTCCTGACCTTGCCACTTGCGGGTGCGTAGAGAGCCTTCGATATAAACCTTTGAGCCTTTCTTCAGGTACTCACTGGCTATCTCAGCCAGTCGGTTGAAGAAAACCACCCGGTGCCATTCGGTACGTTCCTGTTGTTGACCTGTCTGTTTATCCTTCCAACTTTCACTGGTAGCTATAGTGATATTTGTCACTGCATTACCGTTGGGCATGAACTTAGCTTCTGGGTCTTTTCCCAGATTGCCGACCAAAATAACTTTATTAATACCCCGAGCCATAACTTGCCCCAATTTGAAATTTACTGAATAAGTGCGCAAGTTTACCTTGGAATGTTAGGGCTGTCATTGGGGGAAGGTAGTCAGGGTTAAACTCCCATTTTTAGGATGATCTAGTGTGCTTTGGATGTCCGTCCCGTGGGGGATGACATTAAATCTGTATCACTAGGTGTTTGACTTTACGCTAGGCCGCTCCGACATTAGGGTATGCCAGCGTTTCAAGTTCTTATGGGTATCTGGAACCTCAACCTTGGCCCACTGGGCAAAATCAATCGTTACTAGCGCAGTAATATCCGCCACTGAGAACTGGTTTCCTGCAAAATAATCACGGTCAGCCAGGTGGCGGTCTATATCGCTATAGAAGTTCATGATTCGTTGGCGACCACGGTCAACCAGTTCTGGAATCTTATCGTAGTTATGTGGGCCAATTAATGCGCGGCCCTCAAACCAATCGGGTCCATTACGAAACAAGTCAGCGACTGCTTGGAACCCATTGGTGAAGCAAATGTGGTTCCACATTTCAATGGCACCAATTTCTTCAGGGGTTGTACCATAAAGGGGTGGATTGGGGTGTACCGCCTCAAGGTAGCGGCATACAGCGTTTAGTTGTGATATGCAGGTGCCGTTATCTAATTCCAGTGTTGGTACATCACAGTTGGGGCTTTTTGCTTTAAATCCAGATTCCAGTTGTTCCCCTTTCAACAGATCAACTGTAACTCTAGGGATATCTATCCCTTTTTCAGCCATAAAAATATTCAGACGACGAGTGTTGGGTACTCCAGGATAGTCGTAGAGTTTCATGGCTTCACTCCGTTAGGTGTCAATGTGGCTACTTTCTACAGTATGCCTTTTTGGTGAAATCAAATCACGGTCTTCTGGGATTAGTGTTTTTTGAATTTATTAGAGAATTTGTGCGGTAGGGGGGGTGATATGGGATAAGCTGAAAGGGATCCTTAATAAGCATTTTTGTTAATAAAGCCTTTCAGAACAGTTAATAAAATGATCTTGATGTCCAACCACAAAGACCAATTGTTGATATATGCCAGATCGCACTCGACCCGGTTTTCCATTTTTTCTAACGTGTCTGTTTCACCACGATACCCTTTCACTTGTGCTAAGCCGGTGATGCCAGGTTTAACTTTGTGTCGCCACATATAGGATTCGACTAAGTCTTTGTAGTATTCATTGTGGTCTAGGGCGTGTGGCCGAGGGCCGACGATAGACATTCGGCCCTGTAGTACATTCAAGAACTGGGGTAGCTCATCCAGACTTGTGCGTCGGAGAAAAGAGCCAACTTTGGTAATTCTAGGGTCATTTTGCTGCGCTTGGGTGATGTTACCACCTTCCTCTGTATGTACCTTCATCGTACGAAACTTATAGACTCTAAACAGCTTTCCATCCAGCCCATGACGGTTCTGTTTGAATAGAACTGGTCCTGGGCTGGTCAGTTTTATCAGTAAAGCAATTGTTAGGCATAAGGGTATTATTATCAGCCCAATGGCCATTCCTATAATGATGTCTTCGAGTCGTTTTACTTGCCTATTAACACCATCTAATGGTGTGCAGCTAATATCAATCGCGTAGTGTCCAGCAGTATTAGAAGCCTTGTGGTTAAGCAGTTGTATGTCTTCAAAGTCGGGAAAAAACCGGATATCAACGGTCTGATGGCGAAGCTCATAGACAATGTCTTTGATGAAACTGCCCATGCTTAATGGCAAATTTAGCCACACTTCATCAGCTCTGTGTTTTTTTAGTTCACTATCAATGGTTGTGGTTCGGATATCTGGCTCAAGCTTTTGAACAGATAAATAGGTAGCAATGTTATAGCCTGTAAGTGCTACATCTTCCTGATTAAAATGAGCTTTTGATTGATCTATATCTGTAGTGAGAACTAGAATATTACGTAAATTTTTTCCTGATTGCCTCAGGCTCCGGAGGTAAAAATGATGACAGCTACGGTAGGTAACACCTCCAGCCCAGATAAGTAGAATGAAGTAGGCAAGCCAGAGGCGAGAAAACTCTGTGGCTGTCCGGGTAAAAACTAGAAAAGCAGTTAGAAGTGCAATACTAAGCCCAAGCCCAAGGGTGTAGCGCTTTAGTAGGGTGAGTAATCGGCGCCCTCGCCATGAATCGTAGACTCCTGAGATAGTGAGACAAAAAACCACCAATAAGGCAGCACCTCCAGCCAGAGCTTGAAACTTGGCCTCCATAGGAGCGCCACCAAACCGAATGATATGAGCTAAAACACTAGCACCCACAACAATTAAAAAATCAATTATGGCGACAATGGGTGCAAATATTGGCCTATATCCTGATGTGGCTGGCATTAATGATCCACTGTGTGTTGTATAGAAAAAAGGGAGAGCTGTTGGCCCTCCCTAATTATATCCTTCAGTTTCAAAATGACCCTTGCTAGCTATTCATAACGCTGAAAAGTCAGAGTTGCGTTGGTGCCGCCAAAGCCAAAACTGTTAGACATAATGCGCTGTAAGTTAGCATTATCAATTCGCTTGGTCACAATGGGTAGGTCTGCAGCCTCGGGATCAATTGTCTCAATGTTTGCAGACGCACAGATAAAGTTATTCTCCATCATCAGTAGGCTATAGATGGCTTCTTGAACACCTGCTGCTCCCAGACCGTGACCTGAGAGAGATTTGGTGGAACTAATGGGGGGGGCGTCGTCACCGAACACGTCTTTAATCGCTTTCAGTTCTGCCAGGTCTCCCACTGGGGTGCTTGTACCGTGAGTGTTGATGTAATCAATACTGCCATCTGTAGTTTCCATGGCCATTCTCATACAGCGAGCTGCACCTTCACCTGAGGGGGCTACCATGTCATAACCATCTGAGGTGGCACCGTAGCCAACAATTTCAGCATATATAGTCGCGCCTCGGGCGAGGGCGTGTTCCAAGTCTTCTACCACTAGGCAGCCAGCGCCAACGCCAGGGACGAAGCCGTCACGGTCAGCGTCATAAGCACGAGAGGCTTTCTCAGGGGTATCGTTATATTTACTGGATAGGGCGCCCATAGCATCAAACATACCTGCCATTGACCAGTGCATATCCTCTGCACCGCCAGCAAATACTATATCCTGTTTGCCCATTTGGATCAGCTCCATGGCGTGTCCAATACAATGGGCACTGGTTGCACAGGCTGATGAGATGGAATAGTTGGTGCCTTTGATCTTGAATGGTGTTGCTAGGCAGGCTGACACAGTGCTGGCCATAATCTGGGTTACCCGATAGGGGCCAGCACGCTTGATGCCACGCTCACGCATCACATCAATGGTCTCAGTGAACATTTCTCCTGATACGCCACCGGAGCCCATTACGAGTCCTGTCCGGATGTTGGAAACTTGGTCTTCAGCTAGCCCGGAGTCAGCAATGGCCTGCTCCATGGCGATGTAGCCATAGGCGGCAGATGGGCCCATAAAACGCATGATTTTACGGTCGATATGTTCTGCTGGGTTGAGGTCCAGTTTGGCTGCAACATTGCAGCGCAAACCCATTTCTTTGAAGTCTTCCCGGAAGGCAATACCAGACTTACATTCTCTCAAAGATTCGGTGACGGTTTCTTTGTCATTCCCCAGGGGGGAAACAATTCCCATTCCGGTAATTACCACGCGTTTCATTGGCTACCCCTATGCCGGTCAAAAGGTCCGGTCATTGTCATCTAATAGTCGTCTAAAGGATCAATTGTAATCGAAAGAATCAAAAGTTGTCAGTTGACTCAA
>JBALWM010000132.1:0-4154 GCA_036960905.1 Porticoccus sp. | reverse complement strand
GAGGCAATTTCTTCCGCAGAGAACTGTGGCAAGGTTTCTGGCACATAGAGGCCACCATCACTGGCGAGACCGGCCAGAATAGCGTCTTCAAAGGACAATTTAGGGGCCTGCCCACGGGTACTGATATATTTCACGATAGCTCTCTCAACAATTCTTTCAATAGCGCTTTGTTTATTAGCTGTATGCTTAAGGCGCTTAGCCTAATGCTTCAACCCGAATTCTGACCACTTCACCGGCCGTAGATTCCAATGCTTGAATCTTCTCCACAGCTTCATCCAAATATTTCTCAACCGCACGATTAGTGAGAAGAATCAATTGAACGTGGTCTTTACCGGCTTCTGGCTCTTTCTGGATAACAGCTTCTACACTGATATTGGCCTCACTCAGCACTTGAGTAATTTTGGCCAGCACACCAGGGACATCCAATGCAGTAATCCGCAGATAGTACGCGGTTTCTATTTCGCTGATGGGCAGAACGTCAATATCGTTCAGCTGATCCGGCTGGAAGCCCAGGTGGGGCACACGGTGCTCCGGGTCGGCGGTAAGGGTACGGGCCAGATCCACAATATCCGCAATCACGGAAGATGCAGTTGGCTCGGCACCGGCACCGGCACCGTAATACAGGGTTGGGCCAACGGCATCGCCATTGACCAGCACAGCATTCATTACGCCATCTACATTGGCGATCAGTCGTTTTTCCGGGATCAGTGTGGGGTGAACACGAAGTTCAACGCTGCCATTGTTTCGGCTGGCAACGCCCAAGTGTTTGATACGGTAGCCCAACTGTTGGGCGTAGGTAACATCCTGAGGCTCAATTTTACTGATACCTTCAGTGAATACTTTGTCAAATTGCAGAGGGATCCCAAATGCCAGGGAAGCAAGAATGACCAGCTTATGGGCGGCATCAATACCTTCCACATCAAAGGTTGGGTCAGCCTCGGCATAGCCCAGCTCTTGGGCCTCTTTTAATACATCGGCAAAATCACGGCCCTTATCACGCATTTCGGTGAGAATGAAATTACTGGTGCCGTTAATGATGCCTGCCAGCCATTCTATGCGGTTGGCAGACAGGCCTTCACGAATGGCTTTAATGATGGGAATACCACCTGCCACGGCTGCTTCAAAAGCAACGGTGACGCCTTTTGCTTTTGCGGCAGCAAAGATCTCATTGCCGAATTCAGCAATCAATGCCTTATTGGCAGTAACCACGTGTTTGCCATTTTCGATGGCTCTGAACACCAGGTCTTTGGCCACGGTGGTGCCGCCAATTAATTCAACCAGAATATCGATATCAGGGTTGTCGGCGACCTCAAAAATGTCTCGGGATACATTGATATCACCCAACTCACAAGCAGGATTGTCGCGCCTTGCACCTACTTGGGCAATCACGATTTGGCATCCTGCTCGGGCGCTGATTTCCTCAGCATTTCGGCTCAGCACGTTGACTGCACCACTACCTACTGTCCCCAAGCCGCATATGCCAATTTTTACAGAATTCAAAGTATTCGCCTTAACGTTAATATCAGGGTTAAAACCAAGGTCGCAACCAAAGTTACAACCAGTGCCTGCACCCCGTTAATCAATAATGACCGTGCAATAGATAGAGCCTTGCTCACAAGCTCAATTATTCTCATTCAGGCTGAAAATACCAGTCTGAAAATAGCACTATAAAAGGATGGCAACCTTAATAGTCGACAGGAGCACTGTCAATGAGATAAAGGCCCACATCAACGCAGGAAAGCTACTGTCAATGCGGGCAACCGGGTGACTGAAGGACTCTTGGTAACAGGAATGGGATAATAGGTAGTGAGTGATAGCCTCGCACTAAAACCCATCAAAGTCAGAAGGCTAATTCACCCCGATAACTTTCAATAACTCTGGGGCTGGGCGATAACCGGGCAACAGCGTGCCATCTTCCATAATCAGTGCTGGTGTTCCAGTGACACCAGCTTCCTGCCCTAGAGTATATTGTGCTGCAACGGGATTATCCTTACAGACATTCTCGGGGATAGGTTGTCTGTTTTTCAGTGCAGTCAGTGCGGCCTGCTTGTCTTCGGCACACCATGCAGATGCAATTTTCCGATAGGAGGGAGAATCGATACCAGCCCTGGGAAATGCCAGGTAACGCACTTCGACACCACCCATTGTCAAACCAGGCAGCGCCTCATTATGTAATTTTTGACAGTAGCCACAATCCACATCGGTAAATACGTAAATCACCGCCTTGGTTTCATCCACGGCGGGAAAGATAATCATATCGTCCTTGGCGACACTCTCCATCAGTTCTTTGCGGATACGGGCTGCCTCTAGATCTTTTACCGGCATAAAGAGCCCGGGGCGGGCTTGATACATGTCACCGGTAATCAGGTATTCACCTGTTTCATTTACATAAACAAACTGAGTGCCGTTGACTCGTACTATATATAACCCATTGATTGGACTGGTTTCTACAGCACCGTAGCTCAAGTCAGGTCGGGCCGCTTTAAGGTTATCCTTAATAATTTTAGCAATAGCCTCAGATACTGGCTCTGCATTCGCGGCACTCCACAGGAGAGTTGCAACCATAAAACCAACAATGCTCTTCATCATAAATTTTGTCTCTTTTCCGGGTAATCCATCGGTGGATATTAACCGCTTTGCACATCATTTCGTGAAAGGGGATGCGTATTGGAGTCTATTAGACAAGTAGGGTTCCACTCAACCCGTTGTTACCCTCTGGGGTGGTGTTGTTCGTGTAAAGATTTCATACGACTACTGGCCACATGAGTGTAAATCTGCGTTGTTGAAAGATCACTGTGACCCAGTAACAACTGCACCACCCTCAAATCAGCCCCATGATTCAGTAAGTGTGTGGCGAAGGCATGACGCAAGGTGTGCGGAGATAGTGGCTTGTCGATACCCGCCTGTTGAACATGCTGTTTCAGACGATGCCAAAAAGTCTGGCGCGTCATTTCCCGTGCACGAGTACTGGGAAACATGACATCACTCTGAACCTCATTGAGCAACATTGGGCGCGCGCCTTTCACATATCGGTCCAACCAACTCAGCGCTTCATCACCCAAAGGCACCATTCGCTCCTTGCTTCCCTTACCAAACACACGAACTACACCCTGCCGCGTGTTCACCTGATGAAGTTTTAACCCGACCAGCTCAGAGACTCTCAAGCCAGTGGCATAGAGTACTTCCAGCATTGTGCGGTCACGCAATCCTATAGGTGTGTCTGTGTCCGGCGCCGCCAATAAAGCCTCCACATCTGACTCCGATAGACTCTTGGGCAACGGCCTACCCAGTTTGGGGTTATCGACCAGGGCTGTAGGGTCTTCCTGAATGCGATTCTCTCGCAAGAGATAACGGTAGAAACCGCGTTGGCATGATAGCTGACGAGCCGTAGAGCGAGCAGCCACCCCCTCTTCAAATCGGTGTGCCAAATAACGTTGCACATCTGGCCCGCAGGCTCCCACCAATGTCTGGCTGACGGAAGAAAGCCAACCACCAAAGGCATGCAAATCACGGCGATAGGCATCCAGTGTATTTTGACTCAGGCCTTTTTCCATCCAAACAGCATCCAGATAGGTGTCGATAAGCTGCTGATCTGAAGAGCTAATAGCCATGGGTTACTCTAACCGGGCAAGATAAAACGAACAAGGCAGTATGAAAATGGATAGCTGTGCCCAGACGGGGAATAAACATAGTGCAAAGGAATTTGGCAAAAAAAAAGACACCAACAAGTGGTGTCTTTTTTAATTCTAAAGAAGAACTCAGGCGAGTTTTTCCTTGATACGTGCCGCGCGACCAGACAGTTCACGCAAGTAGTACAGCTTGGCCTGACGAACATCACCACGACGCTTAACAGTCACACTTTCAACCAAAGGACTGTAAGTCTGGAAAGTACGCTCAACACCAACTCCGTTGGAGATTTTACGAACAGTGAACGCAGAGTTCAGGGCACGGTTGCGTTTGCCAATGACAACGCCTTCAAAGGCCTGCAGACGCTCACGCGTGCCTTCCTTTACTTTAACCTGTACAACAACGGTATCACCTGGAGAAAAAGGAGGCAGTTCTTTGGACATCTGCTCTGCTTCGATCCCAGCAATAATTGGATTTTTGTTACTCATGGTTTGCTCCTCAGCTTTTATCTGTTGGTGGCATGCCAC
>JBALWM010000131.1:0-4155 GCA_036960905.1 Porticoccus sp. | reverse complement strand
TGGAGAACAGTATGGCCTGGAATGAACCCGGTGGCGGAAAAGATCCCTGGGGTGGCAATAAAGGTGGCGATGGCCCCCCGGATCTGGATGACGTGCTGAAAAATTTTAAAGCTCGCGTTGATAAGATTTTTGGCGGCTCTGGTGGTTCAGATGGTAAAAGTGGTGGTTCCAGCGGCAGTTTGTTTGGCATTGTTCTTGTCGTGCTGGTCATCGGCTGGGGTATATCGGGTTTCTATCAGGTCGATGAAAAGGAGCAAGCCGTTGTATTGCGCCTGGGTAAATACCTGGATACGGTGGAGGCAGGTCTTCACTGGAATCCACCACTTGTAGACAGCGTGACTAAAGTACGTGTTACTGAAGAGCGTCAATATTCCAGTCAAGGTCAGATGCTCACAGAAGACGAAAACATTGTTGAGCTGCCATTGACTGTTCAGTACAACATCAGTGACGTGAAAGCCTTTGTTCTCAATGTAAAAACACCCGAGGCAAGTCTCCGTCAGGCGACTGATAGCGCCTTGCGCCATGTGGTGGGTAGCAGCAAATTGGATGAAGTGGTTTCCACGGGTCGTTTGAAAATTGGTGATGAGGTCAAGCTTCGGCTGCAGACGTATCTCGATAATTACGGCACGGGTATTAAAGTTCGGAAGATCAATATTCAGGAGGCCAAGCCACCTTCGCAAGTAAAGGCAGCCTATGATGATGTGATCAAGGCTAGGGAAGATCGGGAGCGGTTGATTAATGAAGCCCAGACCTATGCCAATGGTATTATCCCGGAGGCTCGTGGTCAGGCCCAGCGCATGATCGAGGAGTCTAACGGTTATCTCGAACAAGTGGTTGCCGAGGCAGAAGGTGAATCTCAACGTTTTGAATCACTGCTGGCAGAATATGAAAAAGCACCAGAAGTGACGCGTCAGCGATTGTATCTAGATGCAATTCAAGAGGTGATGAGCAATAGTTCGAAGGTGCTGGTCGATGTGGAAGGGGGCAACAATATGCTTTATCTACCACTGGATAAAATTATTCAGCAGGGTTCTTCTCGCAATCAATCGCCTTCATTCAACACCAGTGATGTGAACAGTGTCGCGGATGAGGTTATCAAAAAATTGCGTCGCGAAAGTAGTTCTACTACCAAGCCGCGGGGGGTGCGCTAGATGACTAGTCGATCTACAGGGTCATTGGTATTGATTGCAGTCTTGTTGCTGCTGGGTAGCAGTACCCTTTACGTGATACAGGAAACGGAAAAAGCCGTAAAACTGCGCTTTGGCCGTTTGATTCAAACCGATATTCAGCCGGGGCTGCATTTTAAAATCCCATTGGCTGAAAAGGTTCGAAAGTTTGATGCACGGGTGCTGACTCTGGATGCAGAGCCTTCCAGTTTCTTCACTGTGGAAAAAAAGCGGTTGATCGTAGATGTGTTTTCCAAGTGGCGTATTGTTGACGTGGATACCTACTATAGAGCTACTGGTGGCAATGAAGTAGTTGCTCAGGATCGGTTAGCCAGTCGGGTTAATGACGGGCTGCGTAACCAATTTGGTGCTAGAACACTTCATGAAGTAGTTTCAGGTGAACGTGATCAGCTAATGAAGCATTTGACGGACAGTCTTAATACGACAGTGCGTGATTCATTAGGTGTTGAAGTGGTTGATGTTCGGGTTAAGGGGATTGACCTTCCTCCCGAGGTGAGCGAACAGGTCTATCGCAGAATGGAAGCCGAGCGTAATAAAGAAGCTAGAATACTGCGCTCAGAAGGTGCTGAGCAAGCGGAGAAAGTCCGTGCGGATGCCGACCGCCAGAAAACGATTCTTGTGGCTAACGCGTACCGTGATGCTGAGCAAACTCGTGGTAAAGGTGATGCGCAGGCTACCGCCACTTACGCTGAAGCATACAGTAAAGATCCCGAGTTCTATGCCTTTGTACGCAGTTTAAATGCTTATCGGGAATCCTTTGCCAATAAAGGCGATGTGTTGTTAGTAGACCCCGAAAGTGATTTCTTCAGGTATCTTAATAGCCAGAAGGGTAAGTAATTTTTAGGGGTTTTTGACCGCTGATTATCGTTTGATCTCTCCAGGTATGTTGCCCGTATAAAAATGCGGCAACATGCCTGAGACGGTGATAGAATTCCGGAACCGGGTTGCCCCGGTTTTTTTACGACTGCGAGTGCAGAATTATGTGGGTTGACTTGGCTCGGGCGTTTTGCCTAATGTTAGTGCTGGAAGGCATTATGCCGTTTCTGTCTCCTGGTCGCTGGCGCAATATGGCGTCATTATTGGCCCAAGTGGATGACAGTAGTATGCGGAAGATGGGGCTGGCCAGCATGTTGCTTGGCGCCGGTGCGCTGTACTTTATCAATTAGGTAAACGTGGATCATATAGGTGCATGTAATGACTGTCGCTGATCGTTGGCTATTACCAGATGGTGTTGAAGAAATCTTGCCCAATCAGGCGTTTAAGGTAGAGCGCTTGCGTAGACAGATTCTTGATCTATACCACCGCTGGGGATACGACCTAGTGATTCCACCGTTGGTTGAATTTACTGATTCGCTGCTGAGTGGCACTGGCTCCGACCTGGATCTGATGACATTTAAGGTTACGGATCAAATCAGTGGCCGTATGATGGGGATTCGTGCGGATATTACCCCCCAAACTAGCCGGATGGATGCCCATAGCCTGAGGCGTAATGGCCCCAGTCGCCTGAGTTATGCCGGCACGGTTCTCTATACCAAACCACGTTACCCTCTGGCGAGCCGCTCCCCTATTCAGATAGGTGTGGAGCTTTATGGTGAGGCCGGGCTGGCCGCTGATATTGAAGTGATCAGCTTAATGGTGGAAACACTACGGTTAGCCGGATTGGAAAAGCCCCAGTTAGATCTTGGTCACGTGGGTATTTATCGCAACCTGCTGGAAGAGGCCGGATTGAGCAAAGATCAGGAAGCTACATTGTTTGATCTATTGCAGCGTAAGTCCGTACCAGAGTTGGATGTTTGGGTAGCGGACAATATTAGTGATACAGCCATTGCAACGATGATTCGTGCATTGGTGGACTTGGCGGGTGATGCTTCGGTGCTTGATCGAGCACGAGACTTGTTTGCGGAAGCCCCAGCTGAAGTAGAACTGGCACTGGATGAATTGCAGGCCGTTGTTGATGCGTTAAAGGTTAGTAATCCAGGCGCTGAATTGTATTTAGATTTAAGTGAACTCCGTGGTTACCACTATCACACAGGTGTGGTGTTTGCGGCCTATGCCCCGGGTGCGGGTCAGGCCATAGGCAACGGTGGTCGCTATGATCATGTGGGAGAGGCCTTTGGCCGATCTCGTCCTGCCACAGGGTTTAATATGAGTTTGCAGGCTTTGGTTCAGCTATCTAGCGGTATGGATCATATCCCGAGTGGTGTATTTGCACCCGCTGTTGAGGATAAAAGTACAGCTCAACAAAAAGCGATTGCCGAGTTGAGAAAAAATGGTGAGCGTGTGGTCTGTGGCTTTCCTGGCCAGCAGCCCAATTATGAGGAATTACACTGTGATCGTCAGTTGCTACTGGTGGGCGGTGAGTTTCAGGTTACAGCGGTTTAAATACGACTAGTTTAAAAAGTCTTAGCGTAGGTTAGAGAAATCAGATGGGTAAGAATGTCGTGGTGCTTGGCACCCAGTGGGGCGATGAAGGTAAAGGCAAGATCGTTGATTTGTTGACGGATCAGGCTTCCGTGGTTGCCAGATTTCAGGGTGGGCATAATGCAGGTCATACACTGGTCATTGATGGAAAGAAAACAGTCTTGCATCTGATCCCCTCCGGTATTCTCCGCGATAATGTCACCTGCCTTATTGGTAATGGTGTGGTGCTATCACCTGAAGCATTACTGAAAGAAATGGGTGAGCTAGAGGGGCAGGGCGTCCCAGTCCGCGAACGACTTCGTCTTTCGCCTGCTTGCCCACTGATTTTACCGATACACATTGCCTTGGATCAAGCTCGTGAACGTGCTCGTGGTAAGGCCAAAATTGGTACTACTGGTCGGGGCATTGGACCTGCTTACGAAGATAAGGTGGCTCGGCGCGGGCTGCGTTTGGGCGACATGTTTAATCGCGAAAAGTTTGCGGTCAAGCTGAAAGAGTTGATGGATTACCACAACTTTATGCTCACAGATTTCTACCATGAAGATGC
>JBALWM010000130.1:0-4197 GCA_036960905.1 Porticoccus sp. | reverse complement strand
GATTGTCCATCACATCAAAATGCACCACATCGGCACCGGCATTGAGAACCGCATCAACTTCCTCACCCAAACGAGCGAAATCGGCAGAAAGAATAGATGGTGCTATCAGGTAATCAGCCATGGGGCGTTCCATACTGAGGTCAATTGCGGCGTACTATGCCGCAGAACGACGCGTGCTGCAATGCAGTGACCCTAACACCTCCTAATTCAAAGCTTATTTTTCTACTGCCTGCTGACCTTTCACATAGGTCGTGTAAACATAGACAGGTATCGGCAAATCACCCAGCTTTGATTCAATCAACGGTTTCACTTCATCCCAGCTCAACCCGCCCACACCTGTCGCCAACTTGGGCAAAGCGACACTCTCTAACTTTTCGCTTTCGATCAGCTTATGCAATTCACGTAATGCATGATTGACGTGCTTAATAGCAGCCTTCCCGGGTTTTTCACCGTGCTTATAAGCGCCCTCTTGGGTAAACAAATTGGCAATTCGAACACCATTTACTCCACCCCATACCCATAGAGAACCTTCCTTAGGGTGCTGAGTCTGACAATAATGTCTGAAGTCCTTATACATGGCTGGCCACTGCTCTCGAAGGGAAAGCGCCAATCCCTGATTAAAATTATCACTAGGCGCAACTCCATGTGCAACAACAGCAGCTTTTGAGAGTAATATATCTCCGGTTACTTCTTTTATCATACAAATCTCCCTGTATTTATCGGTTGTCTTTATCAGCTATATTTTGCTCCCAACTATTCCTTTAATGGTTGATACACATCAGTCCTGACCCCGAAATAACCACACAACTAACTACCTGTTCATACCGCCAAGAGGTTCACCAGTTCTTACCGCTATAGATGAAATCCATTACCAAATATGCGACAGTCTGTATCCCAATAGAAAGGTATCTCCACCCATGAGCTCCCATAGCTATCGCTTAATCATTTCCTGCCCGGATCGCGTTGGTTTAGTCGCGGCAGTCAGCTCATTCCTTGCGTCAGAAGGCGGCCTGCTCACCGAAGCCAACTACTATCGCGATCCAGAAACCAACTGGTTTTTCATGCGACAAGTAATGGCCGCAGACTCACTGCCCTATGACTCTGCTGAACTCAAGGCCCGCTTCCAACCACTAGCAGACAAATTCGAAATGCAGTGGCGGTTGACCGACACCAGCGTACCCAAACGTGTCGTCCTTATGGCCAGCAAACAGTCGCACTGCTTATCTGATCTACTCTACCGCTGGCGTAGTGATGAAATGGCATTTGACATTCCCTTCGTGATTTCCAATCACAATGATTTACAGAGCTATGTCTCTTGGCACAATATCAACTATCACCACACCCCCGTTGACCCTGAAAACAAAGCAGACCACTTTGCCACTGTTGAAAAATTGATTGATGACAGCAAGGCCGATGTCATCGTCCTTGCTCGGTATATGCAAATTTTGCCACCCGATTTATGCGGAAAATACCCCGGGAAAATCATTAACATCCACCACAGCTTTCTACCCGCTTTTGTGGGCGCTCGCCCCTACCACCAAGCGGCCGAACGTGGTGTTAAATTGATTGGTGCAACCTGTCACTATGTCACTGATGAGCTGGATGCCGGCCCGATTATTGAGCAGGATGTGGTGCGGATCAGCCACCACGACAGCATTCCCGACTTGGTACGCAAAGGCAAAGATGTGGAAAAAAATGTACTGGCCAGAGGGTTGCGTTACCACCTGGAAGATCGAGTTTTACTGCACGGCAACAAAACCATTGTGTTTGAATAGAAGAAGGCGCTTAAGGCCTCTCCCACACGGCAATCTCACCAGATAAAACTGCAAATATCGGGTGAGGCTGGATTTCTGTAACCGCCCGAAAAAGGTCCAAGCGCTGCGTGTCTCGACGCTCTAACTTTCCGAGTAAATGTTGTCTCTCAAAATCCAACCGCCCTTGGGTCAAACGTATTTTATGCTGTCCTCTGGGGTACTAAATTTTTGTCACATCAAAACAATAGTTCCGCTTGTCTGCCTCAGCCGCCACCACCCACAAATAAGTAGATAAACTGGCTAAGGGGTCACGACAAGCCTTGAACCTGATCAACTGAGGGTGATTCAGGTAACCTTTTGTCTTTCCGGAAAGTACCACCTGCGCCAGTAAAGCTTCACGCCATAATGCCACTAACCCCTTAGTATCTAAATAAGTGGGATGAAGCGACCATAGCCTCATAATCTACCGAGAATTGGGTCGATCGGAGACCCAGAACTTCTGCATCTCGATGTACATGAAAGAGGCTGTCCAGGCAATTAGAATCAATCCGGTGAGCGCCTCTAACCCGGCCAGAAAACGCACATGCCCAAAGGGTTCAATATCACCAAACCCCAAAGAGGTGTAGTTCGCAAACGAGAAATAACTGCAATCGAGTAGTGAGCCGTCAAAATTTCCCCCCAGCTGACTTCCAGTATCCCACTTCAGCATCAAGAAGTAGCCCACTGCAAAAATCCAGACTTCTACTACATGCGCAAAAAATGCTCCAGCCACACCAGCAAGAACCCGGAAGCGAGGAGGAATACGCAAGGAGGGTAATAGCATGGCAAGGCGATACAGCACTTCGTAGTGCACCAGCACAGCAATGCCGATAACGACGCCATTGAAAATAAAGACTGAGGCCAAGCTATTCAAACGTTTATCCCATCTGATACATCTTTAAAGAATATAGATAGTAATAGTATTAACGAACAATTGTCACCGGCCTTTATTGTCTTTCCCTGCACAAAGCCTACCCAAAGAAAATTATGGCCTGGCTGATAGTTGCAATCCCCTCCTATTGCCGTAACACTTTGCACACTTATATCTGTGGCCTTTACCCAATATGACCATAAAACATTCTGACCTGCGGGAATTTATCGATTTTCTGGAACAGCGCGGCGAATTAAAGCGCATTACAGCGGAAGTTGACCCCAATCTGGAAATGACGGAAATCTGCGACCGCACCCTGCGTGCCGGTGGGCCTGCACTGTTGTTTGAAAACCCCAAGGGGTTTGATATTCCGGTACTGGGCAATCTGTTTGGCACCCCGGAACGCGTTGCTATGGGTATGGGCCAAGAGAGCTTGTCGGGTATGCGAGAAGTGGGTGAACTACTGGCATTTTTGAAAGAACCTGAACCGCCCAACGGCATGAAAGACCTGTGGGAAAAGCGCCATCAGTTTAGGCCTATTCTGAATATGGCCGCCAAAGTGGTAAAAAAAGCACCCTGTCAGGCCATTGTGATTGATGGCGATGAGGTTGACCTGGGCAAACTGCCCATTCAAACCTGCTGGCCCGGTGATGCTGGGCCATTAATCACCTGGCCGCTGGTGATTACCCGGGGGCCGGAAAAAGAACGGCAGAATCTGGGTATTTATCGCCAACAAGTGATCGGCAAAAACAAACTGATTATGCGCTGGCTGTCTCACCGCGGCGGCGCTCTGGATTTCCGCGACTGGCAATTGGCCCATCCCGGAGAACCCTTCCCCATTGCCGTGGCATTGGGGGCTGACCCTGCGACTATTTTGGGTGCAGTAACGCCGGTACCCGACAGCCTGTCAGAATATGCCTTTGCCGGACTGTTACGTGGCAAGAAAACCGAAGTAGTGAAATGCATGGGTAGCGATTTGCAGGTACCCGCCAGTGCCGAATTTATTCTGGAAGGATTTATTTACCCGGATGAAATGGCCGACGAAGGGCCGTTTGGGGACCACACCGGTTACTACAATGAGGTGGATCAGTTCCCGGTCTTTACCGTGGAGCGCATCACCCACCGCAAAGACCCCATTTATCACAGCACTTATACCGGCAGGCCACCAGATGAACCGGCTATTTTGGGTGTGGCACTGAACGAAGTATTTGTGCCCATACTGCAAAAACAGTTTCCAGAAATTACCGACTTTTATCTACCCCCGGAAGGTTGCTCCTACCGCATGGCCGTAGTGACCATGAAGAAGCAATATCCCGGTCATGCCAAGCGAGTGATGATGGGCGTGTGGTCGTTCCTCCGCCAGTTTATGTACACCAAGTTTGTGATTGTCACCGACGACGATATAAATGCCCGTGATTGGAATGACGTAATCTGGGCCATCACCACCCGAATGGATCCGAAGCGAGATACGGTGATGATTGAGAACACCCCCATCGACTATCTGGATTTCGCCTCACCGGTTTCCGGCCTGGG
>JBALWM010000129.1:0-4232 GCA_036960905.1 Porticoccus sp. | reverse complement strand
GTCAATTGAAAACACCGTATCACGGCTAATTTAAGCACTAAAAAATAAAAGAGGAGTCTCCCATGCCCGGCTTACTACCCGACACCGATCCCAACGGCCTACTGGAATACTCAGTCGTATTTACAGACCGCTCCCTGAACCACATGTCTCAATCCTTTCAGGGCGTGATGAACGACATTTCGACTACTTTGAAAAAAGTATACAACGCTAATGCCGTTGCTGTGGTTCCTGGTGGTGGTACTTATGGCATGGAAGCAGTTGCCCGCCAATTTGCTAATAACAAAAAGTGCCTAGTAATTCGCAACGGTTGGTTTAGTTTCCGTTGGAGCCAAATTCTGGATATGGGCAGCATAGCCTCTGAAACTATCGTCATGAAAGCTCAACCAGTAGATTCTGATACTCAGGCTGCACTGGCCCCAGCACCTATCGATGATGTGGTTGCTCAAATCAAATCTGAAAAACCGGACATGGTGTTTGCCCCCCATGTAGAAACGGCCTCTGGCATGCTCCTACCCGATGACTACATCAAACAGGTCACAGATGCGGTGCATTCCGTTGGTGGGCTGTTTGTGCTGGACTGCATCGCCTCTGGTACCTTATGGGTTGATATGCAGAGCTGTGGTGTGGACATTCTGATCAGTGCCCCACAGAAAGGCTGGAGTGCCTCACCCTGTAGTGCATTGGTCATGCTGGGTGATAACGCCCGTGAATTGATCGACTCTACTACCAGCACCAGTTTTGCTTGTGACTTGAAGAAATGGCTGCAAATCATGGAAGCCTATGAGAATGGCGGCCATGCCTATCACGCCACCATGCCCACCGATGCTCTGTTGAAATTCAGAGATACCATGAAAGAAACCGAAGCCTATGGTTTTGAGAAAGTAAGGAACGAGCAACTAGAACTGGGGCGTAAAGTACGTGAGTTGCTCACCAACAAAGGCTTCAAAAGCGTCGCTGCCGAAGGCTTTCAAGCCCCAGGTGTCGTGGTCAGCTATACCGATGATGTGGAACTCCACAACGGAAAAAAATTCCTGGCGGAAGGATTACAAATTGCCGCCGGCGTCCCCTTGCAGTGCGATGAACCCGAAGGTTTTCGAACCTTTAGAATAGGCCTATTCGGTTTGGATAAACTCCACAATATTGACCGAACTGTTAGTTATCTCAGCGAGGCACTAAGTAAAGTTTCTCCTTAATAAGGTTTCACCATAACTAGATATCCTTTTTAAATAGAGCAAGCTGAATCAGCTTGCTCTATACCTTCTGTAATATCCTCTCTCGGTCTAAACAATACTGACCCTTGTCACTAGCCAATAGGTTCAGGATAATACCGCAAAACCCGTTTACCCTAAATAAATAATATAGGGCCTGATTCAATGGCATCTTTGCAAGAACAACTTCTCAAAGCCGGCATCGTCGACAAGAAAAAAGCAAAACAGGTAGAGCAAGAGAAGCGCAAACAGACAAAGCAGTCCCACAAAGGCCATAAACGGGTCAATGAAACCAAGGAGCTGGCAAAACAAGCATTGGCTGAAAAAATAGCCAGAGACCGCGAAATAAACCATCAACGTGAAGCTGCGGCTGAACTCAAAGCCATTGCCGCACAAATAAAGCAACTTATTGAAGTCAATCGCATCGACCGCCAGGGTGGTGAAACCGCCTACCAATTTACCGATGGAACAAAAATCAAAAAGATTTATGTCTCCCCTCTTCTGCATAACCAGCTAAGCAAAGGGTTAATAGCCGTTGTACGCCTTAACGACCAATACGAACTGGTTCCAACAGTAATCGCCGACAAAATCAGCCAACGTGATGAGAGTATCGTGCTGGTTCAAAACCAAGTGAGCAATGATAAAACAGATGGAGACGATTACTACGCCGATTACAAAATCCCTGATGATTTAATGTGGTAGCGAACCCCCTCTCTTGATAAGTTCATTACGACAACCCTAGCCCTGCTCACTCAACAGCAACTGAACCCTACGACTTACATCTGGTCAAACGGTCACCCTGATAAATTTACCGGATGACATAAAACCTCATGCTTAAATATATCCCGCTGATACTGATAACACTAACATTCACTGGAAATGCTCTTGCTACTACAGAAAAAGCCATTTTTGGTGGCGGTTGTTTCTGGTGCATGGAGTCACCCTACGACAAGCTTGAGGGTGTGGTCAGCACCACCTCGGGTTATACCGGAGGACACTTAGACAACCCCAACTATCAAGATGTATCTGGTGGCCGATCTGGGCATGTGGAGGTGGTTGAAGTTACCTATGACCCGGGTAAAGTCAGCTATGAGACATTATTAAAAATATTTTGGGTTAATGTGGACCCGCTAAATTCCAGAGGCCAATTTTGTGACAACGGCAGCCAGTACCTAAGTGCAATTTTTTATCTGAATGAACACCAACGTAGAGCTGCTGAAAATAGCCTAAAAGTGCTCATGGAAAATAATATCCTAAAAGGGACGATAGCCACCACTATTCGTCCTGCTGATAAATTCTATCCTGCCGAGGAATATCATCAAAATTATTATAAGAAAAACCCCGTTCGATACCGCTATTACCGTTATGGTTGTGGTCGTGATAAAAGGCTCGAGGAACTCTGGCAGGGAGTAGAACTCCCTTTTTAGCCACGCCTTTGAGCTATGCGCTAACCGCTACTCCAACGTATTTGAGTATCAACTTTCATTTTTCTAATAAGATAAGCTATTCATAACACCACTCTAGATTGACCCACATCATGTGCCAGTGACATTGCAAGCGTTAGGGTTTATCGCTCATCACTAGAGTTACAAAATAACCAAGGTGTTTATGCAAGTTATTCGAAAACCTGACGAGACCTTTCAGGTTTACTCAGGGACCGACTCCGAATTTCTGAGCCCACTGGTCAGTTGTAGCCTAGATACACTTTTTAAGTGTAAATCGGAAACTTCCCCTATTGCCCTCAATCTTCACCTTCTAGAAGGGCTTAGCTCAGATTACCCACACTTACTTGCCCGAGAACTCAGTCTCTATTCACAAAAGTTTGGACAACGTCGGGCAGCAAAAACCTGGTTACGGGGAACACCGCTAAACTGCCTGAACGCTGCTGAGATCACTGAGATCGCCTTTCTGTCTGCGAGTAACTTTGAAATGGACGAAGACATATATAGTGAATATGGATTCGAATGCTCTGTTGCTGATATCAATGAAAGCAACTTGGCACTAATGAAGGGGTTACGCTTCACTACGTTGTTACTAAATATTGACGCTACCCTTACACCCAAGACTCAACATATATGGCCTCTGCTGGATTTGATCACTCAATATAAATTCCAGGAGTTTCAGCTTCGTTTAGATGTCAGCGATTCAGATACAGCCACGTTGCACCACTGGCTGGAGAGCCTTATTGTTAGCCACCCACAGCTCATCGAGCTACATGGACTGGAGGAGATGAACGAGCCTATTATGCTTGATCAACTAACCAAGTTGATGTCAGCACGTGGCTACCACCTAATCGGCGATCGCTACTTTGTGATTGAGCATCATCCACTATTGCAGCTAAAACACTCAGGTAAGTTGCAATACACCCCGTGGGGACTCTCACACCACAAAATTAAGGATTGGGTCGGACTTGGTATAGGAGCTCTTGGTAAAATTGGTGGTGGTTACTACCAAAATACAGACAAAGAATCTGAATACCAATCAAACCTTTCCCAGGCCAAGCTGCCCATTCAGTCTAGCGGTAAGTATCCCAACGATAACACTGTCCAAGTGTCGGCACTGATGGAACAACTCATCTGTCTTCATCAAATTCCGAACCTAAAAAATCACCCTCTCATCAGGGAAAACCCAAGAATTCATCAGGTATTCCAACTAGCCTGCCATAAAGGCTGGATGGTTGAAGAGGAAAATTATCTCCGTATCAGCTGCCAAGGGCTGAACCATCTCCATGAAATCAACCGAAATCTGCTGTGTAGTTAAGTTGGTAATATCACTCAGTAAGATGACCTAGATCAAGATCGCCGATATAATGCCCACCTTGATCAAGGTGAGATATATCATCAATGGATGCCAAATGCCCCCACAATACCGAGGCAAATTGCGGCGATTGCCGCATGAACTCCCTCTGTCTTCCCTTGGCACTACAAACTAAGGAAGTAGCACAGCTGGATGAAATTATTCAGCGGGGTCGACCACTCCAGAAAGACCGGCACATCTATAATGCCGGAGAAGAGTTCAAATCAG
>JBALWM010000128.1:0-4334 GCA_036960905.1 Porticoccus sp. | reverse complement strand
GACTTTGTAAGAGACATGGTTATTTCTCCAGTATGTATTTATATACAGTATATTAACAGTGTTTACTTAAATGGCAATAGAAAGGGTTGTTTTTAGGTAGTTCTGACTTTCTGGAAGAGGTGACTTTGTGAAGGCTGTCGATGTCTTTCTTCTGGGAATCTCGTATAGTTGCGGCCTTGATTATCTAGTAGGCAGTCTGGGTTGAAAGGGCTATGAACACATTGACGACAATTAGGGACAATTTTCGAGAAAAGTACGTTTGGCTGCTATTGCCTATTCTATTTGCAATCTGCTTTATTCCATCAAACCGTACCGGTGCTACCAATCTGTATCGGTTGTTGATTGTGCTGCCCATGATTCTTTGTTTTCGCCCCTCAGACTTGAAGCTGATTTGGGAAAATACAACTGTCCGATGGTTTTTGATTCTCTGTGGTTGGATGACATTGACTTTAGCGTGGGATGGTCTGGCTTATAGGGACCTCAAACTGTTTTGGCGTGAACTGAACGTGCTGGCGTTGTTTTATCTCGTTTTCCTTGTTAGCCAGTTTCACCGAGAGCGAATGCCGCTGATTATTAATAGTCTTCTTGTCACTGGCTTTATTGGGGCAATGTTGATCTTCTATGATTGGCAGGGCCTGCAGTATATTCAGACAAGTTGGCAGCATACAGAGTCTGCTCGGGGTGTATTCAATCACCATCTTCAGGTTGGTTGGATTATGGCGGTGCTGAGTATTGTTGCGCTTCATTCATGGCAGCAGGCGCGCACTCCTGCCCATAGTTCGCTTTATCTGTTAGCGCTGCTGTTTTTTGCAGGAGTCACATTTCTTGTACAAGCTCGCGGCGGCTATATCGTGTTTACCGTAGGTGTCGGCCTATTGATGTTGTTATCACCGGGTAAAAAAACTGCATTGCTGATGATGGGAGGTCTGCTGGGATTGGTTCTGGTGTTTTTGCTGTTTCAGCAGGAAGTTTTCACCATATGGGACAAAATTCTAGATCGAGGCACCGCTGGCCGGCTGCCTATCTGGAAGAATGGTTTTGAGGCTATTAATGCATCAGTAGTGACACTACTGTTTGGTCATGGTTTATCCGGGAATGCAGAAAATTTAGCGGGTAATAATACCGCAGCCCATTATCACAATTTCTTTTTAAATCACGGGTTTTATACCGGCCTAGTGGGAATATCCCTTTACTTGGGATTATTGCTGAGCCTCCTTAGAAAGGTGATTGTACAGCCACCCTTGTGGCTGTGGGGGGTGGTATTGATAGCCATGCAGGTGGGCTTTATAACTGATGGCGACCGGCTGTTGGTTAATCCTTCTTCCACGATGCTTTGCGTGTTGCTACCCATGGCACTCATTGGTTTTGGCGTGCCGGCTAGAGAAAATAAAGCTGTTGATTGGGCGGAGGTAATGTCTCTCAAGCACTTGGGGTTGTTTATAGTAGGGGGGGTATTTCTCGTGGCGGTATTCTTGGGGCTATCCCGGAAGGTTGATGAAAGTAGTCAGACAGAAGACTTTGTGTTCAACAATGGTGATGTGCTTAGAGGGACTGTTTTGCGGGTGCCTAAAAGTGGAGCGCTTACTGTTGATATTGAGGGCTGGCCAGAATCTTTTGGTGGAAGAGTTTCTGTGCAGGTGGTCGGTGTTCAAAGGCCGTTTCCCTGGCGCTACAAGTGTGAAGAGGCGAAAATCCTTTGGAGGGACGGAGGAAAATTTTTGGATGGGTTGACCAGAAAATATCCTAAGGTAGAACTGAAAAACCCTAAGCAGAAAAAACCTGGCAATCTTTTCAGACTGGAGGCTGATGTATATATTAATAATGAACGGTTGGCAGGCAAGCTTGTTGAGGCAGGCTTTGCAGTTTACCAAGGAGATGAGACTCCTTGGTGTAAAGAGCAGCTCGGAGAATAATTTGCCTCACTCTCCGTGTAGGTGTGCAGCACGGTTTCACTTCAGCAGTTTATTTAAAAAATGCCCCGTATGAGAATGTTTAACCTTGGCAACGTCTTCTGGTGTGCCTGTGGCAATAATCTGACCACCACCTGAACCTCCTTCTGGGCCCAAGTCTACAATCCAGTCTGCTGTTTTAATCACATCCAAGTTATGTTCGATGACGACAACAGTGTTTCCGTGATTACGGAGGCGGTGTAGTACGGTCAGTAATTGCTGGATATCGTGAAAATGCAAACCTGTGGTGGGTTCGTCGAGAATATAGAGAGTCTTGCCTGTATCCCGTTTGGAGAGTTCTTTTGAGAGTTTAACCCGCTGGGCTTCGCCACCAGAAAGTGTGGTGGCAGATTGCCCCAGCTTAATATAAGAAAGCCCTACATCCATCAGAGTTTGGAGTTTCCTTGAGATAGAGGGTATGGCATCAAAAAACTCACGAGCATCTTCTACTGTCATTTCCAGTACTTCGTGGATGTTTTTTCCTTTGTAGCGGATTTCTAACGTTTCCCGGTTATAGCGCTTACTCTTACAAACATCGCAGGGTACATAGATGTCGGGCAAAAAGTGCATTTCTACCTTAGTGACGCCATCGCCTTGGCAGGCTTCGCATCGCCCGCCTTTAACGTTGAAGCTGAAACGGCCGGGTTTATAGCCTCGGGAGCGTGATTCTTGAGTACCTGCAAACATTTCCCGGATTGGTGTAAATATACCGGTATATGTGGCGGGATTTGAGCGTGGTGTGCGTCCAATGGGGCTTTGGTCAATATCGACACATTTATCGAGATGCTCCATTCCTTCAATGGATTGGTGTGCAGCAGGTTTTAGCGTTGTTGCTTTATTCAATTCAGTCGCGGCAATGGGGTAAAGTGTTTCGTTGATCAGGGTGGATTTACCCGAACCAGACACACCGGTAACACAGGTAAATAATCCTATGGGTAGTTCCAAATCGACCTGTTGCAGATTATTGCCGTTGGCGCCACTCAGCTTCAGCTGTTTACCGGTGTCTTCAGTGCGTTTTTCTGGGATAACAATGGATTTTCGGCCTGAAAGGTAGTCACCGGTAAGTGAACGAGGTTCATTGAGGATATTTTCGAAGGAACCTGTGGCGATAATTTCTCCGCCGTGAACACCCGCGCCGGGGCCAATATCTACAATATAGTCGGCTTCTCGAATAGCTTCCTCGTCGTGCTCGACGATAATAACGGTATTGCCCAAGTCGCGAAGGCGGGTAAGGGTGGCGAGTAACCGCGCATTATCTCGCTGGTGTAAACCAATGGAGGGCTCATCGAGGATATACATAACGCCTACTAAGCCAGCACCAATCTGGCTAGCTAAGCGAATACGCTGTGCTTCACCGCCAGAAAGGGTTTCAGCGCTGCGGTTCAGATTGAGATAATTCAGGCCCACATCTACAAGGAATCGGAGACGATCCCGGATTTCTTTGAGGACTTTCTCTGCAATTTCTCCACGGCTGCCCTCAAGGTGTAGGCTCTCGTAATAATCAGCGAGCTCTCCAACAGGAATATTGCCTACCTCGGGAAGGGGCTTTTCATCGATAAACACATGCCGTGCTGATTTTCGTAATCGGGCACCATTACAATCAGGGCAGTGTTGTGTGTTCATGTATTTGGTCAGGTCTTCTCGGACGCCTTGAGATTCAGTCTCGCGGTAGCGACGCTCCATATTGGGGATAATTCCCTCAAATTGGTGGGAGCGTTTGAATACGGTGCCTTTGTCATTCACATAATTAAAATCAATCACCTCTTTGCCACTGCCAAACAGAACCACTTGTTGATGTTGCGGCGCCAGATCTTGAAAAGGGTGGTCAATATTAAACCTGTAATGATTAGCCAGCGAGGTCAACATATTGAAATAGAAAAGATTTTTTCTGTCCCAGCTCCGAATGGCCCCCTCGGAAATAGAGCACTCTGGATATTGCACCACTCGGTCGATATCAAAAAATTGCTTAACCCCGAGGCCGTCACAACCGGGGCAGGCTCCCGCTGGATTATTAAAGGAGAACATCCTGGGTTCCAGTTCATCAATACTGTAGTTGCACACAGGGCAGGCAAATCGAGCAGAAAAGAGTATTTCTGATGTATGGTTTTTTATTGATGGGGCACTTTTTGATGAGGTGGTGATGGGCGCACCATCCATGGTGGTTATGATTGCCAATCCTTCAGAAAGATTGAGTGCCGCCTCAAAGGATTCAGATAACCTTAGTTGTAACTCAGGTTTGACCTTAAAGCGGTCAACCACCACTTCAATATCGTGTTTTTTATTCTTCTCCAGTTCTGGGGCATCATCTAAATCTACCACCAAGCCATCAATACGTGCCCGGATAAAGCCCTGCGCCAGTAGGCTCTGAAAAATATGAGCATGTTC
>JBALWM010000127.1:0-4351 GCA_036960905.1 Porticoccus sp. | reverse complement strand
TAGCTGCCGATATCTGTCTTGATGACGGAAAATGTGATTTTCTCAGCCATTGCTCTGCCTCTACCCCGCTCAGCTCATAGTGTAAAACTAGTACACAGTCTCGCATTTTGGTACCGTGGCGGGAAGTCGCGGCTTTGGTCGCGAGGGGAAGCGCTCCTTAAATTAGGTTGGGGTTGACGGGTCCCGCCACAGACTCGGATAATTTTTCTCTGAGGGTTTACGAGTCAGCCGTCGTCGGTTGACACAATCAAGGAGGAACAAGAAAATCCATGAGCAATATCAAGAAGCATGCTCTGAGACTCCTGATCAATCGATCCCTTCCGAACAGGGACAGTAAAAAGGGGGGGGTGCGTTGGGGCGTCTCGTCGTAGTATCCAACCGGATTGCCAAGGCAACCGACAAGAAGGCAGCAGCCGGCGGTTTGGCTGTTGCTCTACAGCAAGCGCTTCAGGAAAAAGGGGGGATCTGGTTCGGCTGGAGCGGGAAGATCTCGTCGAATACTCCCGTAGAGCCAGAGATAACCAAGATTGGGCCGGTCACCTACGCAACCATCGATCTCTCGCGCAAGAATTACACTGAATATTATAACGGCTTTGCCAACAGGTCTCTCTGGCCCCTGTTTCATTACCGCCTCGACCTGACGGCATTCAGCAAACAGAACTACCAGGGCTATCTGCAGGTAAACACGATGTTTGCCGACAGGCTTTTACCCCTGATCGAGCCCGACGACCTGATCTGGGTCCATGATTATCACCTCATCCACTTGGGGGAGGAACTGCGCCGGGCCAACGTCAGCCAGCCTATGGGATTTTTCCTGCACATCCCGTTCCCGGCCATGGAAATCCTGACCGCCTTGCCATCCCATGACACGCTCGTACGTGCATTGTGTGCATACGACCTGATTGGCTTCCAGACCGAGAACGACCTGCGCGCCTTTCTCGACTACATCACCTTTGAGGCGAAAGGTCGCGTCATGGATGGTAACAGGGTCCATGCCTATGGTCGTACACTCCGTATAGGTGTCTTCCCCATTAGCATCGATACCGATGTGTATGAGGAAGCCGGGGCAAAGGCCGCCAAATCGTCTACCGCCAGGCGCCTGCTTGAGCACTATGGCGATCGCTCCCTGATCCTGGGCGTGGATCGCCTTGATTACAGCAAGGGTTTGCTGGAGAGGCTTCATTCATTCGAGCATTTCCTGGAAAGCTATCCCAGCTACCGCGGCAGGGCGAGCCTGATACAGATCGCACCGCCGTCACGTTCCGAAGTGCCGGAATACAAGGAAATACGCCATGAGCTGGAGGCCGAAGCCGGTTTTATCAACGGACGTTTCGCCGAATTCGATTGGCTGCCTATCACTTACCTGAGCAAGAGTTTCAGCCGTGAGAACTTGGCCGCCTTTTACCGGGCCAGCCGGATCGGGCTGGTAACGCCGCTGCGGGACGGTATGAACCTTGTTGCCAAGGAATATGTGGCCGCTCAGAACCCGGATGACCCCGGGGTGCTGGTGCTGTCCCGGTTCGCGGGCGCGGCACGGGAATTGGACGGGGCACTGATCATCAACCCCTTGGACTTCGACGCGGTTGCCGATGCCATTGCACGGGGCCTGGAGATGCCCCGAGAGGAGCGCATCGAACGCTGGTCCGCCATGATGGAGAAATTGCGGACAAACACGCTTAGCCGCTGGGTAGAAAGTTTTCTCGATGCCCTCCGTGAAACCACTCACTGAACTGCTCCCTTATGCAGGAAAGGTTCATGGTTGTTGCAAGCCATGGCCCATTCGCAGCCTGGCTTCCTGGCAATCTTGCTTTCACCGACTAAATGGCATGTAAGCCTTTGGTTTATATGGTAGCTACGGGTGGACTTGAACCACCGACCCCAGCATCATGAAATTGTCTGGTCATTATTTAATTGTATTAAATCAAATAGTTGTGGCGATTTCTCTATATAAGCAGCATTCAGTAACACCTGATTAATAGTTGGGTTTTACTGTATCGCTGTACAAGTGGGGAACAGGCTTTTATTACGAATAGGTCTTCCGGTGATGCCTAAGTGGTTCAATGGAGGGGCAGTTCACTCATCTTGCCTTGTAAACAGATAATCTACCCCAATGAAGTAGGAACAGCCAATTTTGGCTGTTCCTACTGAAAGGCGATCTAATGCCGTCCCAAAATGATAATTCTAGTGCCCCATGGGGGGGTAGACCCCAATCACCACCCGATATTGAGCAGGCCCTTAAACAGGCCATTGATAGATTAAAAAGTTTGTTCGGAGGAGGTGGCTCGGGAAAAACTCCAGACGGCAGTTTTGGTGGGTTGTTTGCCTTTGCCATCTTTTTGCTGATAGCCCTAAGCTTTTGGTCTGCCTATTACACCGTGCCCAGTGATTCAGTCGCTGTGGTACAGCGGTTTGGCATGTATCTCAAAGAAGTACCTCCAGGGTTACATTTTAAGCTTCCTTTGGGCATTGATAACGCCACGATTGTGCCTGTAAAACGGCAGTTGAAGCAGGAGTTTGGTTTTTCTACACCGGGTGCTCGTGATCCTTACCAAGGCGCGCGCGACGGTGGAAGGGAAACCCAGATGGTCACAGGCGACCTCAATGCCGCACTAGTAGAATGGGTTGTGCAATATCGCATATCTGACCCCGTCAAATTTCTGTTCGAGGTTCGCGAACCTGGTGAAACTCTCCGGTATGTATCCGAATCAGTGATGCGTGAAGTCGTCGGCGATAGAACCGTGGACGAAGTGATTACCATTGGCCGACAGGAAATTGAAGTGGAAGCGCTGGTCAAAATGCAGGAGCTATCGACTAAGTATGTGATGGGAATCAGTATCGATCAGGTACAGCTAAAAAATATTAACCCTCCACGACCCGTACAAGAATCCTTTAACGAAGTTAATCAGGCTCAGCAGTCGAAAGAAAAACTCATTAATGAGGCGCGGCGGGAATATAACAAAGTGATTCCCTTGGCTGAGGGTGAAAAAGATCAGCGCATCCGTGAAGCCGATGGTTATCGCCTCAAGCGTATCAATGAAGCCGAAGGTGATGTGGCACGGTTTAACGCATTGTTTACCGAATACCAGAAAGCACCAGAGGTTACTCGCCGTCGTATCTACATTGAAACCATGCAGACTGTTATGCCAAACATAGAGTCTAAAATTCTGGTAGACGATGATATGCCTGGTTTATTGCCGCTGCTTAATCTCGATAGGCAAAAGGGGCTACAACCATGAAAAGCATAAAATCATTTGCGTTATTGTTAATAGTGCTCGTAGGCGTGTTTGTCTTAGGAAGTTCGATTTATACCGTCGACGAAGTTGAGCAGGTCATCATTACGCAATTTGGTAAGCCTGTGGGAGAGCCTGTAACCGAAGCCGGTCTTAAATTCAAAACACCCTTTATCCAGGAAGTTAATCCCATAGATAAACGTGTACTGGAATGGGACGGTGCGCCATCAGATATGCCCACCAAAGATAAACTGTACATTTCTGTGGACTTGTTTGCCCGCTGGCGAATTGTCGATCCTTTACAGTATTTTTTGCGTTTGCGTGATGAGCGCAGTGCGCAGTCTCGGCTGGACGATATTCTCGGTAGTGAAACTCGCAATGCTGTGGCCAAACACGAATTAATTGAAATTATCCGTACTACTAAAAACCGTGTGCCACTTCTCGACACGACGGTTCTTGGTGATGCCATTTTGCCTTCCACGGAACAACAGGGTTCCACTATGGGTGCATTAGTGCCTATTGAGAAAGGGCGAAAATTGGTTGAACAGGAAATCTTTGCCGCTGCCGCTGAAAAAGTAGGCGTGTTTGGTATTGAGTTGTTGGATATTCGCTTTAAACGTATCAACTACAACGAAAGCGTACGGCCAAAAATTTATGATCGCATGATTAGCGAACGCAGGCAGATCGCTGAACGCTTTCTTTCTGAAGGTAATGGCGAGGCGGCGAGAATACGGGGCAATCGGGTACGCGATCTCAACAAAATTCAATCCGAAGCCTATCGCCAGGTAGAAGAAATACGTGGCCTGGCCGATGCCAAGGCGACCGAAATTTATACCAGCGCCTACAATCAAAATCCACAGGCCGTGGAGTTTTATGAATTCACCCGCACCATGGCTTCCTACCCCTCTATTATTGGAGAAAGTACTACTCTCGTGCTATCCACCGACAGCGATCTATTCAAGTTCCTCAAAGGCATGAGTCCTGGTAAGGAAAAACGCAACCAATAGGTGTAGAGATTTATGGGCAAAGAAAAGGGTTTGCAGGTGTTAACCGGCAAACCCTTTGAATATGGTAGCTACGGGTGGACTTGAACCACCGACCCCAGCATTATGAATGCTGTG
>JBALWM010000126.1:0-4460 GCA_036960905.1 Porticoccus sp. | reverse complement strand
CTAAACAGAACAATTCGAGCAGATGCAGGCGATTTTTCTATGACATTAAACACCGTGGCGGTAACAGAGCTAGACTCATCTTCCTGTGTATCAGGTGATCCATCGTCTAACGCCGGTTCAGTGGGTGCTTCATTGCCAAGCAATGAGTTGGGGTGTAAGTCATACCCTTCTGACAATGGCGATGGCTTACCCGCGAAATAGGAGCTGAATTCACCCTGACTAATAACTCCCAGAAGGTGTTGGCTTAGCTCTCCTTCACGTTTAAATGGGGTCATCCCCCGCTCATTAATTTCCGGCATGATCATGGTGTTGTCGGAAAGCCAGGATTTTTCTGAGCTGTGCAAGAGTTCAATCACTTTATGGTTCTTTTGTTTTTCTTGGTCGATAGTGATGGGGGAGCTCCAGGCCATGGTGACTTGGGACAGATTCGCTGTAATTGGATTTTCTTGATTAAGCCCATTGCCTCTGATGTCTGAGAAGTAGGGGTATTCAATCATCCGAACTTCCTGTATCTGGTGGCCGCCAGAGGTTCGCATCACGGGTAATGGGAATGCTTTGTTTTGCATATCCAGTACAAGCTTATCCTTCATGTCTAGCCCGTGGTGTCGGAGCCAGTCTTTAAATTCACCCTCGAGCTGCGCCAATCCCAGTCCGCCCTGGCTGACAGTCATTGTGTAAGGTGAGGCCATCGCAATCACAGAGCCGCCCTTCATCAGGAATTGGTCAATGGCAAATACCTCTTTGGCGCCCATGGCATTGGGTGCTGCGATAAGCAGGATATCCATCTCACCAGATACACTACCATCACTAAGGTCTTCATCCCGAACGTTTAGGTCAGTGCCGAGAAATGCGGCCAGCTGAGTAAACTGTGGAACAGAAACCCCGATCTGTTGAAGCTTGGGGTCATCCTCTGGTCTGACGACACCGACAGTTTTAATAAACCCTTTACCAAAGCGTTTAACAGCGGCTTTGATGTTACGTTCGAAGCCAAGTTTGGTTTTATCTTCTAACGGGATTTGAATAACGGTATCAGCATTTTCCAGAATAAGGTGGAAATAGAAGAAATCACGGCCAAATCTGCCGGTGGTAGACAGCGGCTCAAGGCCATATTCATGGGTCAGTTTTTTGGCCACTTCACTGTTGCCGGCATAGGGGTCAATGATATTGACCTTCAGTCGACCATTGGCTTCTTCGCTTAATGCACTGGCAACTTCCATGACTTCTTTTTTATGGGCCAGGAGGTCATCCGGTAACATGGCATTAGCGGAGATGTAGGCATTGAAGGTCAGGTCGCCTTTAATTGAGTCAAACAGATTTCCACCACTGCGGTAACTGTTTAAGACCTTCTTGATACTACGTGTCAGATCGTATTCTGGATTGCGAAGACGGATATCAAAGTTTTTGTCACCCTGGGCCTTCATTTCGATTAAGTCTTTAAAGCCCAATACTTCAAATTCATCACCATATTTAATCAGAATGTTGAAGTAGGAGTTCACGATGGCAGATTGATAGCGGTCAGCTACCTGTAGAGGAACAGGCTTAATGCCGTACTTCTGGTTGGCTTCTTCTTCCAGTTCTGCATTGATCGCAGGGTCTGTAAATTCAATCCGCACTTTTCCACGGCTGGCAATTTCATATTCACGAATTAAATCTTTTATCTGCGGAACAAGAGGCGACAGCATGGGGTGGGTTTTACTGCTGAAATAACCCCGAATTAGCATGGGTTCCTGTAGTTGGCTGAGATAGTCACGGGTTGCATCAGAAATAGAGTATTGATTGCCCTTTGTGGTATCCAAGCGGAGGTAGGTGAATTGGCCAAGCCATAGGTTAACGCCAATAGCATTGATGAGTGCCAGTGCTGTCACGGTGCGCCATGCCCGATGTCGTGGTGTAGACGTCTTCTCAGCCCAGCGCTCTTTTTCCAGTGTAAATATGTTCAGGGATAGGAACACAATAATAATACTGAGGTAATAATAGAGATCCCTGAGATCAATAACCCCGCGGGTTATTGAGTCAAACCGGGCTCCAGTGCCTATAAGCCTAAACCATTCGCCTGCCTGGTTACCGAAAAAATCCGTAATAGTGGTGGTACCGACAAGATAAAACAGGCCCGATAAAGCAACGGCACAAATTAAACTGACAATTTGATTGTCACTACGAGCAGAAATATATAACCCGATAGACAGGTAGGCAGCACCCAGGAGAAATGTAGCGAGGTAACCCGCCCATATAGGCCCCCAATCGAGGTCGCCCATCTGTGAAACGGTGATGGGCAAAGGGAGTGTAATAATTAAGGCAATGGTCAATAACACCAGACAGCCCATAAATTTACCCACAACAAAATGCCACAGAGGCAGTGGTTGGGTAAAGATATGTTCCAGGGTGCCAGTACGACGCTCTTCACTCCAAAGGCGCATGGTTAATGTACTGGTCAGGAAGATCAGTAGGATAGGCATCCACTCAAACAGTGGGCGAATATCAGCAATGTTCCGTGAGAAGTAAGACTCTCCCCAAAAAAAGATAAAGAGAGAGGTTGCTGCAAATGTCGCCAAGAATAGATAGGCGATGGGTGACGCAAAGAACAGAGTCACTTCTTTTGCTGCGATACGGCGAATCATTGGTAGAGGTTTGGCATTAGGCTGCATCTTTAACCTCCGCTGTGTTTGCTCCTGCGGGAATTTCATTGACCTCTCTAAAGAGGGTTTCCAAGTCCCGGTGTTCCCTATCAATAGCGTAGAGCGTGGCTCCTGAGCTAATAATGAGATTGGCAATTTCACCACTTAGATCAAGGGGGTTAGCATTTTCCTGAATTTCAATCCGGTAATGGCAAGCAGACCCTTCAACGGACACTTCTTCTACCTGAGTGACTCCGCTCATTGGTTGTAAAAGCGTATCCAGCATTCCTTTATCTAAGGAGGTCGTTAACCGGAGGTGGTTACTTTCATGCAAATCGTCTAACTGGGCATCCATAGCAAGTTGCCCGTTGCGAATGATCAGAGCTCTGTCACAGAGTGCATCTACCTCTTGCATAATGTGTGTGGAGAGAATCACTGTGGCGTTTTTGGCCAGGTTGCGAATCAGTGCTCGGATCAGCTGCGTTTGGGTGGGATCGAGTCCGTTGGTGGGCTCATCGAGAATCAGTAATTTGGGATCACCCAAAATGGCTTGAGCAACACCTACACGTTGTTTATAGCCGCGTGATAGTGTTGATATAGTTGAGAGCAGCTTGGGTACAATATCTGTTGCCCGAATAACACGCTTAATTTCCGAGATTTTCTTCTCGCCGGTCAGACCTTTCATTTCACTGGCATAGTCAAGGTAATCGGCAACGGTCATTTCAGGATAGATAGGTAGGTTCTCAGGCAAATAGCCGAGGTTCTGCTGGGCCTGTTTCAGGTCTTTCTGGATATCTGCACCATCGATTTCTATGCTGCCCTGATTTGCTTCAATAAATCCGCTGAGCATTTTCATGATGGTAGTTTTACCGGCACCGTTATGGCCCAGTAATCCAACGATTTCACCTTTATTTATTTTGAAGCTGACGTTGTCAACGGCTTTAAAATCGCCATACAACCTTGTCAACTGCTCGACTTCCAGCATGGTATTCTCCGGTAGTGAGTAACCTGTTTATTTGTGAATGATATTAGCGGCTCTTTTTATCCCACCAGAGGCGGGCCAGCCCAGCGGGGGTGCATGTTACACTGAAAAAACTATTGTTTATAGGCCTCCTATATATAGATTCCCCAGCTACTGAACCTATCTCTTCAGAAAGCAACTTATGAACCGAACTGATGAACTGAATATCTCGACTTTAGATAGGGATGGTTTCTAAAAGTTCAAGGAGTGATGTGAGAGAAATAAGCGCTAAATTATTAGCTATCGGGCAACCGCTTTTAACAGCTCCAAACAACCGATATGATCAAGCTGCCGCAGTTGGTTTTTATCTCTAACCAGCAGCATACCGGCAAATCCTAAAGCATTAACTGCAAGACCTTCGTGACTGTCTTTGCTGCGAGGAATCACCCAAAGGCAATCCCGAGTCATCAGCATATTGTGGGGAGCCATCATGCCATCGCTTCCTGGCGATAGTTTGAGATCAATTAATAAGCGGTGATAGTTCTTACAGTTACGTTCAGCCGCCTCTTTGAATGCCTCAATTGGGGGCATGTTGAACCTCATACTGCTGAAATCCGTAGCTATGGTTTCAGTAGTAACAACCCGGTGTGAAAAGGGGAGAGCCGTTTCTGTTGGATTATCTGCAACTGAGACTGAAGAAAGTAAGCCAGCAAATGGGAAGGCATCTGTAGCTGCCGGGGATCGAGGCAGGGGAAGAGGAATCATCTGAAGGTGTTTATGTTCAACGCTGGCACCTGCTAAAGGGCCTCCATTATAGAAAATCAACCCATCCTGGGCCTGTAAGCAGATTTGTGCGGCTAAAAAGTCTTCTCTATCCAATGGCG
>JBALWM010000002.1:36476-41028 GCA_036960905.1 Porticoccus sp. | reverse complement strand
GTTTCTGAGGCCAAAAATCAGGATGAGAAAAAACAAGAAGATGCGCCAAATACAGCAAAAGAGCCTGTAATTGTGATTGATCCCGAGCATGTTGCATCTCTTGAAGCATTGGCAAACCAGCGTGGTGAGGTCGTTAAGGGGCACTTGATCAGTATGGGCGTTCAGACCGGTCAGGTGGTTCTATGTGATGGTGCCTTTGACGAAAACAATAAAGAACTTCCGCAGATGGATATTGCCATCTAACCCACTTAAAGACATGAAGGACTGACGGTTCCCGAAATGACAGAAATAACAATATCCAACGATGCTGTTGAGCAGACACCGCTACGCAGCTATGCGGAAAAAGCTTACTTGGATTATTCCATGTATGTGATTCTTGACCGAGCATTGCCAAACATTGGTGATGGCCTAAAGCCTGTACAACGGCGGATTATTTACGCCATGAGTGAGCTTGGGCTTAAGTCCACAGCAAAATACAAAAAGTCCGCTCGAACCGTGGGTGATGTGATTGGTAAATTTCACCCCCATGGTGATAGTGCTGCCTATGAGGCGATGGTGTTGATGGCACAGCCATTTTCCTATCGTTATCCTTTGGTCGATGGTCAGGGAAACTGGGGGGCACCTGATGATCCTAAATCCTTTGCTGCCATGCGCTATACCGAATCGAAGCTGTCCAGATTTTCCGATGTTCTGCTTTCAGAGTTAGGTCAGGGAACCGCCGACTGGAAGCCTAATTTTGATGGCACGCTCAATGAGCCAGAAATTTTGCCAGCCCGAGCTCCTCATGTGTTGCTTAATGGCACCACCGGGATTGCAGTGGGTATGGCTACGGATATCCCTCCGCATAACTTGAGAGAGGTGGTGAGCGCGTGCATTCGTTTGCTGGAAGCACCAAAAACGACACTTAGGGAATTATGTGAGCATATCCAGGGGCCGGATTACCCCACTGAGGCTGAAATTATTACGCCCCGTGAAGACATCATCAAAACTTATGAGACGGGTCGCGGTAGCCTGAAGATGAGGGCTGTATGGCAGAAAGAGAACGGTGATATTGTTGTGACCGCACTGCCCCACCAAGCTTCCGGAGCCAAGGTGCTCGAGCAGATCGCAGCACAAATGAATGCCAAGAAGTTGCCGATGGTGGCGGACTTGCGTGACGAATCTGATCATGAAAATCCCACCAGACTGGTGATAGTTCCTCGCTCCAATCGGGTCGACTCTGACGGCTTGATGAATCACTTGTATGTCACCACCGACCTGGAAAAGAGCTACCGTATTAATCTCAATATGATCGGTATTGATGGTAGCCCTGAGGTAAAACCACTCAATAAAATTCTCACCGAATGGCTTGGGTTTCGTCTGGCGACAGTGCGCCGTCGTTTGCAGTACCGCCTTGATCGGGTTGATAAACGACTGCACCTCTTGGAAGGCTTACTGATAGCCTTTCTCAATATCGATGAAGTGATTCAGATTGTTCGCAGTGAGGATGAGCCAAAACCAGTGCTGATTCAGAGATTCAAGCTTAGCGATCAGCAGGCAGAATACATTCTAGACACCAAGTTGCGGCAATTGGCACGGCTTGAAGAAGTGAAAATTCGGGCTGAGCAGGATGATCTAGCTCAGGAAAAAGAAAAGCTGGAGAAAATACTCGGCTCAGACAAACGATTGAAAACACTAGTGCGCAATGAGTTATTGGAGGTCGCAGAGGAGTTTGGCGATGATCGAATGTCGCCACTCAGGGAGAGAGGGGAAGTGAAAGCCTTTAGTGATACAGACCTTTTAACCTCAGAATCAGTGACGGTAGTGTTGTCAGAAAAAGGCTGGATTCGCTCAGCGAAAGGCCATGACATAGATCCGACATCACTTAATTATAAGTCTGGCGATCACTTCCTTTGTGCGGCAAAGGGGAAGAGCAACCAAAACGTTATTCTGCTGGACTCCACCGGTCGTACTTATACCCTGGCTGCACATACTCTCCCATCGGCAAGAGGGCAGGGTGAGCCGGTCACGGGGCGCCTTAATACCCCTTCGGGTGCAACCTTTAAGGGGGTGATTATGGGTGACGATACCCAGTCATTACTGATGGCGACTGATGCGGGTTATGGTTTTGTGGCAAAGCTTTCCGATTTGCACACCAAGAACCGGTCGGGTAAAACATCGATATCAATTCCCAAGGGAGGGCGTGTTCTTTCTCCTATTCCAGTTTCTGATATTGACGTCAGTTTGGTGGTGTCAGTGAGTAACGAGGGGCGCATGCTGGTATTTCCATTGACTGATTTGCCTCAGCTGGCAAAGGGTAAGGGAAATAAGTTGATTAATATTCCTTCTTCCAGATTACAGTCCAGAGATGAATTTATGGTGGCCGTATCAGTGATTGCTCCAGGACAGCAGCTATTGGTGCATTCAGGCAAACGTTACCTCAGTTTAAAATTATCAGATCTTGAGCACTATCGGGGAGAGCGTGGTCGTCGGGGTAACAAGTTGCCCAGAGGCTTCCAGAAAGTGGATCGTGCGGAAATTATTGGTGCTGATGTAGAGTAGGGATCAGAGTACAGAAAGTATTTTTAGTGAACAAAACTGTACGCTGTAAACAGTTTTTACTATATTAGGCACTCAAAACGGGCTTAATGCCTATAAGAAGAAACCCCTAAAGAGGATTCCTGGATGGATAATAAAATTCTGTTAATTATTGCTTCTCTGTTACTTCCACCATTGGCTGTATTTTTGAAAGCGGGTGCTGGTAAAGATTTAGTCATCAATATTGTGTTATGTCTGTTTTTCTGGGTGCCCGGTATTATTCATGCCCTCTGGGTAACCTTGAAATAAGTTTGTGCTAGGTTCCTGCCGGATGGGGCGAACTCCTCCGGCAGCGTTACTGTCAGGAAAAGAGCCGCGAGACTTATAGTTAGTGCATGGTGTTGGTCATTGAGACTGTCATCGTCACATTGGGTAAGTAAACGATGACTGTTCATCTGGAGCAGGCACGTGAGGAGCCGATACGAGATCGAGTGAGTCGACTTACTGTTCAGGATCAGAAAACCTATTACCGGTCATTTGTGGCGGTGTTGAAAGACCCGGATACGTACGCTGCATAGAACTACCGGCATTGTTCCGAACCCAGAGTGTTGTACAGAGCTACAACAATGATTTGAGTGAGTCCTTGTTAATGAGACTTGAAGTGGATTAATAACATTTTTTTAAGGAGAAAACTTATGGAAGATATGATGGAAACTGCTGGGAATTTCATACTGTTTTTTGGATTCAAAGTACTGATAGCCGTCGTTATTTTTGTTGTCGGTAAGATGATTGCTCAATGGGTTCGTAGCCTTGTGGCCGCATCACTGAAGAAAAAAGACACGGATGTAGCCATCCAACATTTTGTTGCTGCGCTGGTGTACTACGCATTACTCGCCTTTGTTGTTATTGCGGCGTTGGGTCAATTGGGTATTCATACCGCATCTTTTGTAGCCGTTATCGCTGCCGCAGGTCTTGCTGTTGGTTTGGCGCTACAGGGATCACTGGCTAACTTTGCTGCGGGTGTGCTGATTCTCATCTTTAAGCCCTATAGGGTCGGAGACTTTGTTGAAGTGGCCGGTGTGGCTGGAACGGTGACCAGTGTACTGATATTTACCACTGAGCTTAATACTGGTGACAACAGGCGAGTGATTATTCCCAATGGCCAGACTATGGGTGGCACGATCACTAATTACTCGACCAACGACACTCGCCGAGTGGACTTGGTTATGGGTATTGGTTACGGGGATGATATTGATAAGGCTAAAAAAGTGCTTGAAGAGATTGTTGCTGCAGATGAGCGCGTTCTCAAGGATCCCGCACCAACAATAGCCGTAGTAGAGCTGGCTGATAGCAGCGTCAATTTTGTTGTTCGCCCCTGGGTGAACAAGGCGGATTACTGGGGTGCCTACTTTGGCTTGACCGAAGCGGTGAAGAAGCGGTTTGATGAAGAAGGTATTTCCATCCCGTTCCCTCAAAGCGATGTGCATATACATCAGGTTGCCAGTAACGATTAAAGGACGAAAGCCCCACATTGCTGGGGCTTTTTTTATCATCGATAAAGGAGAAAAGTAATGGGTATTATTTCTTGGATTGTATTGGGACTGATTGCCGGAATTCTGGCCAAGTTAGTGATGCCTGGCAAAGATGGTGGCGGTTTTATTGTAACTATCTTGCTGGGTATTGCCGGTGCTTTTGTTGGCGGGTGGGCCGGTTCTTTCTTCGGGTTGGGTACTACCGGTGGTTTTAGCCTCGGTAGTATTATTACGGCAACAGTGGGTGCGTTATTGCTGCTGATTATCTATCGTCAAATTAAAAAATAAATCTTGTTTATACGTTTATAGATAACGATATGGAGACACTCTGATGAAAAAGTTACTGATAGTTCTTACATCTCTAGCGCTAGGCTTTGGATCTGCTCAGTTGGCGTTGGCAAAAAAACCAGATGACGCGGGTAATAAGGGGGCTAAAAAAGAGCATAAGTCTGAAAAACAAGAAATGCGAAAGCATGATCGGGATGACAAGTCTGACGATAGGT
>JBALWM010000002.1:23753-36376 GCA_036960905.1 Porticoccus sp. | reverse complement strand
AGCGGGTTTACCATTATCCAAGAGGGCTTCTTTTAGAGCCTATAAGAATGCAGCCATATGGCTGCATTTTTTAGTCGAGTTCTAATTGGTTTTTTAGTTCTTTTAACCGTGCTCGAGACTCCTCAATGTTGAGCGCGGGTTTTTCTTCTTCTTTTAATCGAGATTCAGCAAGGGGGGTAAGTTGTCGCCCCTGAGCTATGTCGCGGCAAAGGCGACGATAACTTTCCTGAAAGGCCGGGTAGCTACTTGATTCAGATTCATGGGATAGTCGATACCAGCCCGTTTCCAAGCCTGCATAGTAAACCGCGAGGTGAGACCAGTTGAAGGCTGTTTTGGGTGAAGGCGCATTGCAGGCTTCCTGATAGGCATCTTTCGGGCTGGGAAGCCCCTCACTGCTGGCTGAGTCCTCACAGCACTGTAGCATACGGTTGAGGGTGGGCAGGTAGTCCGATGTTTCGATAACCCGCTTGGCACCGAGCAAGATTTGCTCTTCCGTAAAGTATGACAGCGTTTCCAGCCAGAGTCGTTTGGCTTGACTCAGCAGGGCCGTGTCAGAGAATGCGCTATAAAACTGATTGTGGTAGTTCAGCCGAAACAGTGCGAATACCTGATTGATGGCATCAATCAGGTGAGCAGAGTGTTCAGGTGCTGGCCCAGCTACGGTCGCTGAGCTCGTCGACGAGGCTGCTACTTCTTGTACTGTTTGGTCGATGAGGTCGTTGCTGTTGTTCATTGGTTGTTACCTGAGAAGAGGCTGGTTGCTGACGAGACCATTCCCGCTTCACCTGTTGCAGAAATTTGGTGTTCCAGGAGCTGTATATTTGGCCGCTGTCTCGCCAGTAAAGTATAAACTCCGGCACTAATTGTTCGGCAAAAGTGCGTGAGATATTTGCCAGTGTCAATACCTCATAGAGCTCTTCGCTGGGTTGCCAGTCAGCTGGCAGCGTGCGTGGTTCAGAGTCATTCTCCATGGTGGCAGTAAATCGCGCCCATTGCCGCTTCACATGCATGATAAAACGGCTGTTCCAAGTATTGGAGGCATCACCTCGCTCCATCCAGTAAAGAATGAATTCGGGGATAGCGTCTTCAACAAAATTGCTGTTGATATCAGCTTGGCGAGTAAGAATTTCCAGGGCATCCCGTGAGGGAGTCCATTCATTGTGCATTGACACCTGCTGGCCACGCTTTGCTGTTTCAGTTTGCTGGGCACGCCAGAGGCGGAGCACATACTTGATAAATTTAGAACCCCAGCTAAATTGTGGTTCGTTACGGTCTGTCCAGTAAGTGATAAATTCAGGTAGCTGGGCCGTGATAAATTCAGTGGGGATATTGTATTGGTCGAGTTGGCGTACTATCTCTGCTTCGGGTTGCCAGCCTGGTGTGAGGGCTTTTGCCCCTTGTTTTTGGTGGGTCGATGGCGCCGGAATATCTCTTGATATTGCTTGCTCGTTAAAGGCGAAGCGAAGCTCTTCACTCTCAGTAAATGGCGCAGAGGCAATCAGTAAAATACCTTTGTCGCGTAGGCTGACCGAAATACGTTGAATTTCCTTTGGACTCCAGAATGGTGTGATTTTTTGTAGTTGCTGCCAGTTGGTGTTAAGCCACTGAAAGCCCTTGCTGGATTCTGGCTCACCATGACACACCAGTTCATTGAGCGCCTGGAGGAGCACCGCCTCTTCAAGGCCGATAGTCGCGGCCAGTGAGGGGGATATAGCTAAGGGTTTTTCAGGAATCAGGGACATTCGACAACTTTATCAGAAATTGATAGCCAAGTTTGAGGAAAGCGATAGTGCAAGATGTTGTTTTCCATTGCAGCTGCTGATCGATAGTATGCCCGGAACAATAATAATTAAAAAATGGTAAGTACATGTCGCAAGGGAATCGACACGCATTTGGGGATGGTTCGTCAAGACCATTACTATGGGCTCTCAGTATACTGAGTGGGCTGAGTGTGTGTCCTGACATTGTACTGGCGAAAGACAGTATGACAGAAGAAGACTTGCTGGCTGACATCCCCATGGTCGTGGCCGCTACCCGTCTACCACAGCCTGTTACTGATACACCTGTAGCGATTACCGTAGTTGATCGCCAGATGATCGAAGCCTCAGGATTTTTAGAAATACCCGATCTGTTGCGGTTAGTGCCAGGTTTTCAGGTTGGATTGAGCTGGAGGGACCACCATACCGCGGTGACCTATCATGGCCAGTCTGATGGCCTATCTCGAAGAATGCAGGTGTTGATTGATGGTCGCGTAGCCGTAGGTTCTCTATTTGGCATTGTGGACTGGGATAGACTGGGTATCGTGGTTGACGATATCGCTCGAATTGAAGTGGTTCGAGGGCCGGCCAGTGTTTCATTTGGCTCCAATGCTTTTATCGGGGCCATTAACATTATTACTCGCGGCCCTTATGACAATCCCGGTTGGCGCATGAGTGCAGCGACAGGTAGCCGAGACTTGGGTATGACCTCCGCACAATATTCTCATGTTGGGGAAAAATTTGATTATCGAGCATCGGCTAATTACTTTCATACTCACGGTTTTAGTGGAGTAAATGATGAGGCGACGGTTCGCTCAGGGCGGTTCCAGGGCCATTATCAGATGAATGCAGATACGGCATTGGATTTTCAGCTGGGTCATGCTCAGGGCCCGTGGGGCCGCGGAGGTTCAGGGCTGGCGATTGATCCGGTGTCGGATAAAGATGCTACTGAGCAGTATGGGAACCTCAGGTTGACCCAATCCGCTTCTCCGGGGAATGAGTGGTATCTTCAATTTGGTATGAGTTCTAGTGAGGAGGATGATGAGTTTGGCGTGGGCCTACTGTCAGACCTTTTGGGGATATCCCCGGCCCAAACTCCCTTGGTAACAGGTCAGCAGGATCAACAGCTTACTGGTAATACCTTTGATCACACGACGAACCGATTAGACATTGAATTTCAACAGTTGATGCTTCTTGGCGGGCAGCATCGTGCTGTGTGGGGGTTGGGCTATCGTCAGGATAAGACCAAGGGGATTTCCACCATGGGAAAAACCGGATGGGAAACCATGGAGACCTACCGCGTATACGGTAATCTGGAATATCGGTTGTCAGATCGAGTGCTGTTGAATGCGGGTGTTACCTATGAAGACAATGATGTAAACAAGGGTGAATTTTCCCCTCGCATAGGTGTGAATGTCACCCTGACGGAAGGGCATGTCCTGAGGTTCGCTGTATCAGAGAGTTGGCGGCAACCTTTTGTGGCAGAGCAGTTGCATGATGTGGCGCTTCGTTTTAACGACGGGTCAGTGCTAGAGCAGGTTCAGCTTTCCCCTGAAAAACTTGATCCGGAGCGCCTGCGTAGTTATGAAATAGGCTATATCGGTCATTGGTTAGACGGGAGGGTATCAACCGATATAAAGGTCTACAGAGAAGAATTTGAGGATGAGATCGAGTTTGTTTTAGACCCCTTTTACCCCGAGGTGGCTACCATTTTTAATCCGGGGACAATTCTTGATATTAATGGTGGGTCTACGGATATCACCGGTGTTGAAACCGGTATCAAGTGGCAATTGAACCAGGGTACTCGATTATGGCTGTCTTATGCTTTTTCAGAAGTCGATCAGCACTGTCAAACATTTGCCTTTCGGTGTTTTCATGAAAACGATGCGACACCCAAGCACACGGGTAGTGTGTTAGTGTCCCACGACTTCAGCCAGAATTGGCAAGTGAGTGCTGGTTACTACTATCTGGATGAGATGGCCTGGACTCTCTGGGGTGGTGATACCGAATCTTATGACCGTCTTGATATGCGGGTTGCTCGAACCTTCAGTTTCAGTGGAGCTGATCTCAAATTGGAGTTGATTGGTCAAAACCTCGGTAGTGACTATCAGGAATTTAACCAGCGTAATGTTTTTGAGACACGTACTTTCGTTAGGGCGACGGTTCAGTTTCACTGAGCCTTTGGTTAATTAGCAGTTCTTGTCGGTTGTATAAATATCACCGTAACACTGAGTATATGTTTTCAAGTATCCCTGTTGTCAGCCCTACGTGTCGTTTCTTTTGAAAGAGAACGGCATGTTAAACTGGCGGTCGTTTTTAGGAGATCATCAGTGGTAAAAAAGAAGGCAACTGCCTACGTTTGTAATGATTGCGGTGCTGACTACAGCAAGTGGCAGGGGCAGTGCAGCGAGTGCAATGCCTGGAATACGCTGACTGAATTGCGTTTGGGAACGACAGGTGCTTCTAGTAGCCGTCGTAATGCCGGATTTGCTGGCGCCGCTAATGGCGCGGTGAGCACTTTGGCAGAGATCGCCCTTGATGAAGTCCCTAGGATAGGTACGGGTACCGCAGAGTTGGATCTGGTGCTGGGCGGAGGGCTGGTTCCTGGCTCCTGTGTTTTAGTGGGTGGGGAGCCCGGCGCAGGAAAAAGTACGCTATTGCTGCAAACACTCTGTAGGCTGGCTGAAAACCACAAGGCACTCTATGTCACCGGTGAGGAGTCACCGCAGCAGGTTGCTATGCGGGCTAGCCGCCTTGGGTTGCCCACCGAAAAACTAAACATTATGGCAGAGACATCGGTAGAAGCTGTTTGTGCGACAGCCGAGCAGCTGCAGCCGAAAATTCTGGTGGTGGATTCCATTCAGGTAATGCATCTGGATGATGTGACATCAGCCCCCGGCAGTGTGTCTCAGGTTCGCGAGAGTGCGGCTATGCTGATTCGCTACGCCAAGCAGACAAATACAGTGTTGTTGTTGGTGGGCCATGTGACCAAGGACGGTAGCCTTGCGGGGCCGAAAGTTCTGGAGCATATGATTGATTGCTCACTCATGTTGGAAGGCTCCAACGACAGCCACTTTCGTACCCTGCGTAGTAACAAGAATCGCTTTGGTGCTATCAATGAGCTGGGCGTGTTTGCTATGACTGACAAGGGGCTGCGAGAGGTCTCCAATCCTTCAGCCATTTTCTTACAGCGTGGTGATGAAGTGGCCTCGGGCAGTGTGGTGATGGTGGTTTGGGAAGGTACCCGGCCATTATTGGTGGAGCTTCAGGCACTGGTGGATGACAGTCATTTGGGCAACCCCCGTCGTGTTACGGTAGGGTTGGAGCATAATCGTCTGGCAATGCTTTTGGCGGTGCTACACCGTCATGGAGGTATCATGGTGGGCGATCAGGATGTCTTTGTGAATGTGGTTGGGGGTGTCAAAGTATTAGAAACCAGTGCTGATTTAGCACTGATTCTTTCGGTTATCTCCAGCTTCCGTGATCACCCATTACCCCGAGACCTGGTTGTCTTTGGCGAGGTGGGGCTCTCTGGTGAAATTCGACCGGTTCCCAATGGTCAGGAGCGGTTGAGAGAGGCCGCCAAGCACGGATTTAAGCGTGCTATTGTCCCCGCAGGAAATGCGCCACGCCAGCCAATCAAAGGCATGGAGGTTATCCCGGTTCGTAAAATAACGGAGGCGCTTCATGCGCTGGGTTAGTACCTTATTCTCACCTGCAAATTCATTGCCTCTCATTTAGCCTTATTGACATCAACTCATAGTGGGCGTAACTTGCTTCGCCTTGCTTATGCAATAGGTTCTTGGCTCGCACGTCAGCGAGTTGAGTGAAATGGGAAATCGGTGTGTTTTAACCCCAGTTTTTTAAGGGGTTGGCAATTCCGATACTGCCCCCGCAACGGTAATTGAGTGAGGCTACTTGCCAGTAGGCAACCAGTAGACTCAAACGCTAAATCACACAGCCACTGTGCTACGGCATGGGAAGGCGATTTAGCAGGGAAACCGCTCATAAGTCCGGAGACCGGCCTGTCGCTACGCAGACGAACCGCGGGGTGCGGTTGTGCCGGTGTCGACACTAACGTTGTCTCTCCGCCAATTTCTCCTTCGTGGGTTTTTTTACTCAAGATGCGTTCGGGGCTGAACGCCGGAGAAAATTGATGAAATACCTTGCGCTCGCCAGCTTTCTGGCAATTTTTACCGTGACTCATACCAACCACACGTACGCTGAGCAGACTGGAAATACAGATTCCTACCTGCAAGAAGTCGTTGTTACTGCCTCACTTCAACCAATTCGTCTCCAGCAATCTGGCAATGCTGTTACGGTAATTTCAGCCGAAGAAATTGAAAAATCCAATGCCACTATGGTTAGTGATCTACTGCGTGATGTACCAGGCTTGGCCGTAAGTCGAAGCGGCGTGCTTGGCTCTGCTACCCAATTGAGAGTACGAGGGGCTGAGGCCAATCATGTGCTCGTGATGATCGATGGGGTAGAGGTAAACGACCCTTCTCAGGCGGATGAATTCAACTGGGCTCACCTGCCAGCAACGGGTATTGAGCGGATTGAGATTGTTCGTGGCCCACAGAGTGCTTTATGGGGCAGCGACGCAATGGCTGGAGTGGTAAACATTATTACTCAGAAATCCGGGGCGCCACTCCAAGGGAGCCTCTACTCAGAAGCGGGTAGCCACGGCACTAACCATTCAGGTTTTCGTGCGGGTGGCAGTGGTGAGAGCTACCATATCAATCTTAGTGGGTCACACATTTCTTCTGATGGTGAGAATATCTCCCGACATGGTCCTGAGGAAGACGGTTATCAAAATACCACGCTAAACCTGAATGCAGGATGGCAGCCTATGGAGAGCCTATCGTTCTCAGTGACAGGCCGACAGACTGAGGGTGAAAATGAGTTTGATGGCGTAGATTACTTTGTCACCGGGCTGCCTGAAGATGCTGACAATGAATCTGAATTTCATCAGCGTTTTGTTCGGATTAAAGCAGATTTATCACTACTGGAAGATCGTTGGAAGCAGCGTGTGGCGCTATCCGTTAGCCGCCATGACAATGAAAACTTCTCCAGCGATACTAAGACGGGATCTACGGACACTCGAAAAAAACAATATTCATATCTGAGCAGCCTAAGCTGGGCTGAAGAGATGCAACAGATTTCATTTCTAGCAGAGCGTGAAACCGAAGACTTCACCCAGCGAGGCCCAATTTCCTTTTTTGGCGATGACCCCAATCAGAAGCAGGATCGAAAAACTGACAGCCTCGCTCTTGAGTATCGTATTACTTTGTGGGAAGACCTCACATTGGGAGCCAGTGTTCGTCATGATGACAATAGTGAGTTTAAAAATGCAAATACCCGGCATTTTGAGGCCAGCTATGTACTGCCTGATATCGGCACTCGTTTTCGTGCCGCTTATGGTACTGCCGTCAAAAACCCCACGTTTACAGAGCGTTTTGGTTACTATGGCAGCTCACCATTCTTTCCTTTTCGGGGCAACCCTGATTTAGAACCAGAAGAGTCCAAGGGGTGGGAAGTGGGTGTTGATCAGATCTTTCTGGATGGAAATCTGCTTATTGAGTTGACCTACTTTAAAGCTAAGCTAGAAAATGAAATTAACGGCTATGTCTATGATCCTCTGAATTTTGTGACTACAGCGGAAAATGTCGAAGGCACTAGTGATCGTCAAGGAATTGAAGCTACGCTCGATGCAAAATTAACGGCTACTTTGAGAGCTAAAGCTAGCTATACCTATACCGATGCCACTGAACCAAATTCAGTAACAGGTAGTGATGTTGATGAGTTACGACGGGCGCGCCATTTGGCAAGCGCGAGTCTGAATTGGTCGCCAACAAGTAAGTTGAACCTTGCTCTAAATGCTCAGTACAATGGTGCTCAGGATGATATTTTCTTCCCTCCCTGGCCGCAGTCTTCCCAAGTGTTAGAGCTGGATGATTACACTCTGTTGAACTTGAGAGCCGACTACCAGATGAATAAGCAATTGTCGCTCTATACTCGGTTGGATAATCTCCTGGACGAGAATTATGAAGAAGTTTATGGCTTTCAATCGCTAGGTTTTGGCGCTGTTGTGGGGGTTCGCTACGACTTTGCACGATAACTATTGATACTTTGTTGGGATAGTAAGCTGTGACTGATTTGAGTAAAGAGATTCGAACCAGAGTACTACTCTCTTGGAGTAGCGGTAAGGACTCCGCGTGGGCCCTTTACCAGTTACAGCAGGACCCCAAGATAGAGGTAGTTGGTTTATTGACCACCTTCAATCAAGCATTTGATCGTTCTGCGATTCATGGCGTTCGCCTAGAGCTCGTTCGTGCTCAAGCGCAAGCTGTGGGATTACCATTATTGGAAATTCCACTGCCTTGGCCTTGCAGTAATGAGGCATATGAACGAGCGATGTCTGATGCGCTGGATCGAGCTAAACATGAGTTGACTCCGAATGCTGTGGCCTTTGGTGATCTATTTCTGGAGGATATCCGGCGGTATCGGGAGGAGCGCATGGCTGATACCGGCTTGGAGCTATTGTTCCCTATCTGGGGGATACCCACCGATGAACTGGCTGGGAAAATGATTGAAGCTGGCTTACAGGCAAATGTTACCTGCCTTGACCCTAGTAAAATGCCAGAGACCCTAGCGGGTGCTTCGTTTGATAATGAATTCATCAGCAAGTTGCCTGACTCTGTAGATCCCTGTGGCGAGAATGGTGAATTTCATACCTTTGCATGGAATGGACCTATGTTCCAAAAGCCTTTGACGGTCATGCAAGGTGAAACTGTTACTCGTGATGGGTTTGTCTACACTGACCTGATAGGTACACCTCTGTTAGGTGCATCACTGTGAAAATTGTTTCCCTGCTTCCCAGTGCTACGGAAATTATTTGTGGTATTGGCTTGCGTGATCAATTAGTTGGCGTTACTCATGAGTGCGACTACCCAGCAGATGTGGTGGGGTTGCCGATTGTTACCCGCTCCAGGATTCCCAAGGGCCTGCCCAGCCATGAAATTGATACCATTGTACGAGGTCAATTAGAAACAGATAGTGCGCTGTACAGTTTGGAGGAAGAAGTACTTGCATCATTGGCTCCAGACTTAATTGTTACCCAGTCTCTCTGCGATGTCTGTGCCGTTTCGGCAGATGAAGTCACTTCTGTTGCTTGCCAATTACCAAAAAAAGCCAATGTCATCAATTTGGAGCCCACCTGTTTGAACGATGTGCTCGAAACTATTTTGGTGGTGGGCAATGCGGCTGAACGTCCTCTTGTGGCACAGGCTTATTATGATAGCTTGATTCAGCGGGTTGAAAACGTTGTGCAGAGCACAGAAAGTATTGGCTATGATTCACGCCCCAGAGTAGCTATTCTTGAATGGCTAGACCCTCTGTTTGACGGTGGTCACTGGTATCCGGAATTAATTGAAATGGCTGGCGGTACACCCTGTTTTGGTCACCGGGATAAGCCTTCTTGCAGCCGCTCATGGGAGGATTTGGTTGCTGCTCAACCTGATGTAATTTTAGTTTCCCTTTGTGGCTTCGATTTGGAACGCACAGCCCGGGATATGCCTTTACTGGTAGATCAACCCGGGTTTTCCAAGTTGCCAGCGGCTCAAAATGACCAAATCTATATGGTAGATGGTAATTGTTATTTCAGTCGCCCTGGTCCGCGTTTGGTCGATAGTCTGGAAATTCTTGCTAACCTGCTGCATCCTGAGGTACACCCCTTGCCAGCAGATGTTCCTGTGGCTACAAAATGGCAGGTAGAAGATTAGTGTTAGCTGACCTTAGCTCACAACCCGAGGAAATCCATGACAGATAAGCACCAAAAAAAAATGCAAAAGCTCAAAGAGAATGTAGATGCAGGCATTAAGTCTGCCGATACCGAGCAGGGTGTTGTAATTTTATTGACCGGTGATGGAAAGGGTAAAACCAGTTCGGCATTTGGTATGGTTGTGCGGGCGTTGGGTTATGACTACAAAGTGGGAGTGGTTCAGTTTATAAAAGGTCAGCAACTCTCGGGTGAAGAGCTTTATCTACGCGATAAATGTCCACAGGTGGACTTTTATCAAATGGGTACTGGTTTTACTTGGGATACCCAGGATCGAGAAGCCGATATTGCGGCAGCTAAAAAAACCTGGACCGTCGCTGAACAAATGCTAAAAGACGACAGTTTCCATTTGGTTGTTCTGGATGAGCTTACGTATATGTTCAGCTTTAAATATCTGGACGAAGATAGGGTGCTGAATGCGGTGCGTAACCGCCCAGAGAATCAAAGTGTTGTTATCACAGGTCGTGGTGGTGGCTCCGGTTTACAGGAGCTTGCAGATACCGTATCGGAAATCAAAGAAATTAAGCATGCCTACAAAGCCGGTATTATGGCGCGTCGGGGTGTAGATTTTTGATGCTTTGTTTAACCATAAATAACTAAAAAAATTAAGAGCGCGTATCTTGCACCGCTATTCCCCCATCAAATTTATCTCATTAGCTTGCATAACGTTGGTGGTGAGCTTGCTGTGCGGGCTATTTAGTGGCGCTTCAGATATTCCCCCATCAAAAATATTTGGGCTATTTGCTTCGGGCCATATGGATATGGATATGGATCATCGTATTTTACAAATGATTCGTTTGCCCCGTGTATTACTGGCAGCCCTAGCCGGTGCATGCTTGGCCAGTTGTGGGGCTGTTATGCAGGGGTTATTTCGCAACCCATTAGCTGACCCTTCTTTGATTGGGGTGTCTAGTGGTGCATCAGTGGGTGCTAGCTGTGTAATATTTTTTGGTGGTGTTAGTTTGATCGGTAGTAGTCTTGGCCTGCCCGCTATCGCTATTGGAGCCTTTGTTGGTGGTTTGCTTGCCACTAGTGTTGTATACAAATTAGCAACCTCCGTTTCTGGAACTTCCGTTGCCACCATGTTGTTGGCAGGTATTGCCATTACTGCATTGTCCGGGGCAGTGACCAGCCTGTTTAGTTTTTTTGCTGACAACGAAATGTTGCGGAGAATCAGTCTTTGGCAAATGGGTAACCTGGATGGAGCAGATTGGCCACGGGTAGCAGCGATGGCATTGGTGGCAATACCTTTAATATTGGTATTGCCCAGAGAGGGGCAGGCGCTAAATGCCATGTTGTTGGGAGAGTCTGAAGCACGTCATTTAGGCATTGCCGTAGAGAAACTTAAGCGGCGCTTGATTCTTTTAACCGCTTTGGGGGTGGGAGTTGCTGTCGCTGTGTCTGGTATCGTGGCTTTTGTGGGCTTGATGGTTCCTCATTTGGTGCGGTTGCTGATAGGGCCAGACCATCGTTATCTGATACCGGGTTCAGCCATTCTTGGTGCTGCCTTGCTGCTGCTGGCAGATACTCTAGCTCGAACGCTTATGTCTCCCGCAGAATTACCAACAGGTGTAATTACTGCTTTGCTGGGAGCACCATTTTTTGTGGCTTTACTGCTGCAACAGCGACAGAAAATAGTGGTTTAATTAATGCTTGAAGCCCAACACCTATCATTATCTATCTCTGATTTTTCCTTGCTACAGGATATCAATCTGCAATTAAAACCGGGGGTGGTAACCGCAATTATTGGCCCCAATGGTGCGGGTAAAACCAGCCTATTACGATTATTGTGTGGTGAGACCAAGCCCTCATCAGGCGAGGTAATATTCAATGGGATTCTCCTCGACCAATGGCAGCCAAAACAACTTGCCCGAATACTTGGTGTTTTGCCACAGGGTTCGCCTCTGAATTTTCCTTTTACCGCCAGAGAGGTGGTAATGATGGGGCGCATCCCCCATTCTACTGGTCTTGAAAAAGATACAGAGATTGTCGATGCTGCTCTGGAGTCAGTGGGAGGCAGTTATCTGGATAAGCGCCCCTATACCCAAATGTCGGGAGGGGAAAAACAGCGAGTACAGCTGGCCCGGGTATTGACCCAGATATGGGAACCAGATGACAGTGGTGATCGGGTTCTGATTTTGGATGAGCCCACATCGGCCTTTGATTTGGCTCATCAGCAGCTCACCCTCGATATTGTCAAAAATTTTGCTCAACAAAAAGTCAGTGTGGTGATGGTTATTCATGACCTGAATTTGGCCGCAGCCTGTGCCGATCAATTGGTCATGCTTGATTGCGGAAAAATTGCTGCCCAAGGTGCACCTGAAGCTGTTCTTACAACTGAATTAATTGAAAAGGTTTTTAATGTTAGCGCCTCTATTGGGGTGCACCCAAAAACAGGTTCACCTCTGGTGATTGTTTGATATGGCAGGTTGTCGATGGTTGGTTGTATTGCTACTACTGTTATCGGCTAGTGTGCTGGCGGAAATTCATGTTGAAGATGACCTTGGTCGGGATCTCAAATTACAGAGCCCCGCTCAAAGGATTATTAGTTTGGCTCCTCACCTTACGGAAGTAGTTTATGCCTTGGGTGGTGGAGATCAAATGATTGCCACAGTTGCGTGGAGTGATTTTCCTGAAGAAGCCAAATCGCTGCCGATTATTGGCTCCAATAATAAAATCAATTATGAAGCATTGCTGTCCTTCAATCCTGACCTTGTACTAGTTTGGCGCAGTGGTAATGGTGAAAGTATTATTCAGCGGTTGGACTCGCTTGGCCTGAATGTTTATGTCAATGAACCACGAACACTAGACCATATTCCTACAACGTTACATAAGATTGGGCAGCTGATAGGCCGAGAGGTCGAGGCCTCAACTGTAGCAAAGCAATTCCAACTGTCACTTGAATCTATTCAACAGAAATATAGCAATGTTCGTAGGGTCGCTGTCTATTATCAGATATGGCAGTCGCCATTAATTACATTTGGTGGTGATCACCTGGTATCGGATGTGCTCAGGCTCTGTGGTGC
>JBALWM010000002.1:10537-23653 GCA_036960905.1 Porticoccus sp. | reverse complement strand
AGCAATTATGTGAAGCCATTGATAAGGCACGTTAGGGTATATATTTCAGGCATAAAGAACCGCCTTTCGGCGGTTCTTTATGATTGTTTGAAGTGGTCGTTGGTTAATTAAAGAACGTATCCGCGTTCATCGTGCTGCGATAAATCTAAGCCATAAGTTTCTTGCTCAGCATCTACCCTTAGGCCGACCATCAGGTCTACCAGTTTTAATACTACGTAGGTAATCACAGCGGTATAGACCAGCACACTCACCACGCCAATAGCCTGTACTTTCAGCTGGGAGACCATTGCCATTCCTTCTGCATACCCCTGGCCACTGAAAACACCGAGTTCCGAAGAGGCAAAAACACCCGCTAGCAATGTACCCAGAATACCGCCCACGCCATGTACGGGGAACACATCCAGTGAATCATCAATTTTTAATTTCTGTTTGATAATCTGGGTGGCAAAGTAGCAGACAACGCCGGCGGTAAAACCAATCACCAGCGCACCTCCAGGGCCGACGAATCCAGAGGCAGGGGTGATGGTGCCGAGTCCGGCAACCATGCCGGTAACGATACCCAGAACGGAAGGCTTTCCGTGCTTAACCCACTCCATCATCATCCAGGCCAGAGAGCCGGTCGCTGCGGAAATATGTGTTACTAGCATGGCCATACCGGCATCCCCATTAGCCGCCAGTGCGGAACCTGCGTTAAAACCAAACCAGCCTACCCACAGCATACCGGCGCCGGTAACGGTCATGGTCATGTTGTGAGGCATCATGGCGTGTTGTTGGAAGCCTTTGCGATTGCCGATCATTAGTGCTGCAACCAGTGCGGCGGTACCTGCAGTGACGTGTACCACGGTGCCACCAGCAAAATCCAGCAGGCCCATTTCTTGTAGCCAGCCGCCGCCCCAAACCCAGTGGGTGACGGGCACGTAAACGGCTATCAACCAGATGCTGCTGAAAATCAGTACCGCAGAAAATTTAATGCGTTCAGCAAATGCACCAATAATGAGTGCGGGAGTAATAATGGCAAAGGTCATCTGAAACATACTGAAAACGGACTCGGGGATATCACCCGACAGCGTATCTTCCATCACGTTAGCAAACATAAAGTTATCGAGGCCGCCGATCCAGCTATTAGCGGTACCGCCATCGGTAAATGCTAGGCTGTAGCCACAGATAAACCAAAGAAGTGATGCTATGCAGGTGATGGCGAAGCATTGCATCAAAATGGATAAAACATTCTTGGCGCGGACTAGGCCACCATAAAAAAGTGATAGACCGGGAATTGTCATAAATAGAACCAAAGCTGTTGCCGTAATAATCCAGGCTGTATTGGCGCCATCAAGGCCTTCCGCATGCCCCAAAGTAGGAAGCATTAGGCCCAGTAGCAGGGCGTGGAAGGTAAGATTGTGGTTAAGACGTTTCAGCATGGTTATCCCTCTTTTTATGCACTGTAAAGGTGCAAAACAAATCCTCTAGCTGGCTTCTAGCACCAATATAGAGCGATTATTGTTGATTGTTGGCCACTATCGGGCCTTTTTAAAGCATTACCAGAAAGTACCGCAAATGCTGTGCCATAAATGATATAAAAATGGTTATTATTGGCACCTTTTATTGTTCTACTGCGGGGTAAGGTATGGAATGGAAGTTGTTGCTGACTGTTTTTGGTGCCGTTTTTATTGCTGAATTGGGAGATAAGACCCAACTCGCTACATTGTTGTTTGCCGTTGATCACGAAGTCAGTCGCTGGACTGTTTTTATTGGTGCATCTTTGGCATTAATAGCCACCTCGGCTCTTGGGGTGTTGGCAGGAGGAGCGATTGCTCAGTTTGTTAGTCCAAAAGCATTATCGCTTGTTGCCGGTATTGGTTTTATTACTATTGGTGCACTGACTCTGGTGCGCTCTTGGTAGAAAGGAAATGCGGCAGGGACTAAGTGATGGGCATATACTTGTGTTTATCCTATTTGGTGTAATGAGGTAACCCGATGACCAATGAAGAGTTTCAAAAACAGCTTGATGAATTACATGGAGAGCTGGAAAAAGCCAGTACTCTGGGGCCTGAAGAACGAGATTTGTTCGGTCGGTTGATGTCAGATATCGTCAAGATTTCACAGGGTGAGGAGCCTGAGAACAAGCCGAAGGAGACTCTGCAAGATCAGCTCGAACGCAAGGCCAGTGATTTTGAGTCGGGGCACCCTCGTTTAGCCGCAGTGATTCGCCAGATACTGGAGTCCTTAAATAAAATGGGTGTTTGATGTGCTAGGGCCTACGAACAGGCACTAATTATCGAGATGTAATTAAAGAGGGTCGGTTGTGATTAAGCGTTTTGGCTATGGTTTTCTGCTGATAGCGATATCGAGTACGTTGGGTTGTGCCACGAATGATGAGGCAGATTCCTATATTGGGTGGCACTGTTCGGGGGATAAGAGAAGCGATGATTGGACCTGTGAGCAGCGGATGGTCAAAAATGGTCAGGTTGTTGATGAGCCAATCAAAGGTGCAGAAGGAGCTTCAACGGCGTCTTCGAAAGATAGCCGTGAGCCGGAACAGGCAGAATTAGTGTATGCAGGGATTCCAAGTCAGAGTTGGCGTAAGCAGCTTCCTACGCTCACTAATGCTGATGTCACTCCAAGTGTCCCCAGTAAACGTGCAAGCAACCTTAGAGCACGGCCTCCACGGCAATCGGAGCCTGTCTCCAGTGTTGTAGCTTATCCTCTAGCGAGCGATTCTGACTCGATTACTGTTAGTGAGTCAGCACAAACAGATACAGCAACAGTTGCACCAATAAGTGAGCCTGTAACAGACTCGAGCCAAGTTGCACCATCTTCGCTGTCTGGTTTTACGTTACAGTTGGGCGCATTTAAAACCAAAGAACAGCTCCAGGGTTTCATTAGTGATAACAGTCTTGAGAGTTTGTCAGTGAGTCGTATTCAAATCTTGTTTAAGCAGGACATCTGGCATGTGCTTACCTGGGGTAAATTCCAAACGCCCGCCGAAGCTTTGCAAGCCTGGGATAAGCAGGGGGCTGATTATCCTAAGGTTGAGCCTTGGGTTCGTCCCTTAAGTACACTGGAAACTGCTGGCTCTCAGGAAGAGGCTGATGCAGCACAAGAGTCCTGATGTGTAAGCAGATATCCTGAAAACGGCTAGAACAAAAATGCTCTACTATTGGTTTTATGAAACAAGATAATATTTTTTCCAATATCCCCGAATCCATTCCCAATGAAATTTTTGAGGAAATTCTCTCCTCAGAGCGTGTTCGTATCGAACGAATAATTACCAGTGGCAACAATCATTCATCAGGAGGTGGTTGGTATGATCAGGATGAGGGGGAGTGGGTGCTAGTTGTGCAGGGTGAGGGGGTGCTGGAATTTGAAGAGGGTGAAAATGTTCGATTGACGGTAGGTGATTATGTGAATATTCCCGCCCATAAAAAGCATCGCGTGACTTGGACTGACCCGGATAAAGAGACAATTTGGTTAGCTGTTTTTTATTAACCAAGTGAAGTCGCTTATAGGTTGTAACCCGTTGCCTAGAAGCCCAGACGACTGCTGATTAACCAGGTGGCCAGTGACCCCGTCAGGAAAAACCCCAGAGAATAAACAGTCGCACTACGGCGAAAGCGCTTGCTGAGTTGCTGTTGTTCCTGACTGCCAATTATAAAGGGTAGCCCCTTGTGTTGGGGCAGTGTCAGTACATGTTCAGCTGGTTGTTGAGACTGTTCTGTCTGCTGAAGCCTAGCCTCTTTGAGGGCGGCATCGCGAACAATCTGCCACTCCTTTAAATCCAGCTCGCAATCACCATTGTTATCAAAGCTAGCCAGTAATTTGGGAAAGTCCTGTTTCCATTCACTGAGTACATTACCGATAAGCTGGTTAGGTGTAAGCGTTCTCAGGCCGCCACTGTCAGTTTCGAAGTGCCCCAACGTATAGAGCGGGTCGCCTTCCATAATTAAATGTTCGGTGTAGCGGTAGCTGCGACCTAAAGAAATACTTGTGGTGGCCAGAGATAAAAAACCACTGCTTCGGTTGGTAGTTTTGTCTGAGCTCTTTGGTACCCCAATAGGGCGGCGGGTATTGCCGTACCAGGTATGACGGTGGTGGCAGCTGATATCTGCCCCCTGATGTTCAACCCGACAAATACCGGTGGTGTCTTTTAGATAAAAAGGCTGGCTGCAGGTGCGATTTTCAACAGTAACCCAATGGCTGGATTTTCCATTACTTTGGTATTTCTCAATGGTGTAGCGCCACCAGAGGCATAAGGTGTTACTAAGTGGAGCTAATTGAGGGTTGCCTTGAAGCTCTGCGACACCGATAAGCTCGGTATAGCCCTGGCTGGCAGAGCGTATTCGAGAGGTCGGCATATCCTCAATTAATCGAGCTCGTTTAAATTGCCGATGACAACGACCCAAGCATAATAGGGTGCCACCCATGGCAAGTATCAGCCAAAAGCCAAAGTCCCACCCTGGCATGCTGTGAACACACTCTCGACAGAACAGGGCTGCAATATCGGTGGATAACATGAATGTGTTTTTGGGTCAGGCTCTGTACATATTAAGAACTCACTCTCAGGAACCAAAGAGTTCTTTAATATCCACGTCAGCGGTCTCTTCTTCGGCAAACTCCAGTAGCTCGTAGGCACCAAACTTAAAGAAATTGGCAATGAAGACATCGGGGACTTGTTCGATACGGATATTATTCAGGTTCACCACATCGTTATACAGCTCTCGTCGGTCGGCGATACTGTTTTCTAGGTCGGAAATACGTGACTGCAAATTTTGAAATGATTGATTGGCCCGGAGCTCTGGGTAGTCCTCCGCTAGGGCAAATAAGCGACCAAGACCACTCCGCAGTGCTGTCTCAGCCACACCAAGAGCACCGAGGTCCTGATTCTGGGCCGCATTGGACACCATGCTGCGGGCGTTGATAACCTTTTCCAGAGTTTCCTGCTCGTATTGCATGTATTGCTTGCAGGTTTCTACTAGCTTGGGTAGTTCATCGTGCCGTTGCTTCAACAGCACATCAATATTTGACCAGGCTTGTGTTACTCGGTGTTTCAGGGCAAGGAGATTGTTGTAAAGAGTAACGGCATACCCGGCCAGCAGTATTAGCAAGCCGAGGAGAATAAAGGTGGAAACTGTCATGGTGTCATCCTTATCTAACAGATGATCGCAGAATAGGGGCTTTGGCCAAGGTGAGCAATAGAGAGAGATGGGGTTATCGACAGAGGATGATAATTGGGGATAAGTGGCAGAGGGGTAGATGAGAGTAAGCGCCCGATAACCATTTACAGATTTATCGGGCACTCTACGAGCTTAATTAGGGGGCTTATATGGGAGCTGCAGGGTCGCATCCCTGTGAATCAAGTTGTAGGTGTTATATGCGGTCTAGCTATGATGTTTATGATTCTTGTGGTGATCAGACTCTTTTCTATGATCGTGTTTTCCTTTGCCCCGTCCTTTGTGGTCATCCCTCCTGAAGCCCCTGTCGTCGCCGCTGTTGTATTTATGGTCACTCCTTTCCTGGTGATGGCGATAGCTCTGTACGTGGTGGTTGGAATAACGATCTGATCGGTATGCTTTGCGATCCGGATTGTGGTTGATTCGGTCGCCCTTGTGGTTCAGGTAGCGCGCTCTAGGGTGGGGGCTGTAGCGATAGTATGTGCCCCGGCGGTTGTAGGCGTAGGAGCTCGGTGAATAGGCACTCCCTGCGGAGAAGGCTCTTAGAAGAAAGCGGCTGTCATCATGGTCGCGATCGTGGGCCAGTGATAGTGAAGGTGTAATCAATGCGGCAGTTAATATTGCCAGTAGAGATATGTTTCGTTTCATGGTGTTCTACCTCATTATTGTTTTGTTCGTGGGGTATATAAACGCTGTACTCACAAAAGGGTTGACTGGGTATCAATAGGTGTTCAGTTTTTATCCCTAGGGTTTGGTTATACTTAAAATCTTAAACATCGTGAGGTGCTGGTTATAAGGGACGTTATCGGTGATAAATGCAGTAACTGAGCCTACAAAAAATATTACCCAAACCGCTGAATAAAGGTGTGTCAGTGATGAGTAATCCAACACTTCTTGCCATTGATCAGGGCACAACGAGCTCCCGCGCTATTTTGTTTTCGCAAACGGGAGAGGTGATCGCTGTTCAGCAAAAAGAGTTGCAACTGTATTTCCCTCATAAGGGTTGGGTGGAGCAGCGGCCAGAAGATATTTGGAGCGATACTCGAGACTGCTGTACCCAAATCTTAAATAATATTGAACGAAATCCTGTTGCTGTGGGTATTACGAATCAGCGTGAAACTACCATTGTGTGGGATCGAAAAACGGGAGAGCCGGTGTATAACGCCATTGTTTGGCAAGACCGGCGTACAGCCAAACAATGCACTACCTTGAAGGGTCAGGGGCATGAGGCAACGATAACCAACAAAACAGGTCTGCTTCTCGACCCCTATTTTTCCGCCACTAAAATCGCATGGATTCTCGACAATGTGCCTGGTGTGCGTGCCCGTGCAGATGCAGGTGAGCTGGCATTTGGCACCGTGGATTGCTACCTACTCTGGAAGCTGACCAATGGTGCGGTACATGCTACCGATATCACCAATGCGTCACGTACCATGCTTTATAACATCGTGGAGCAGCAATGGGATGACGAGCTGCTGGCACTGTTTAATATACCGTCCAGTCTGTTGCCAGAGGTTAAGGATAATATTGCCTCATTTGGGGTAACGGACAAGACTATCTTCGGTGCTGAAATTCCTATTGGTGGTATGGCGGGGGATCAGCAAGCCGCCCTGATTGGGCAGGGGTGCTTCAAGCCTGGCATGGTCAAATCCACCTATGGTACGGGGTGTTTTGCCCTGATGAATATTGGCCCGGAATGCAAACAATCCCAAAATCGATTATTAACCACCGTTGCGTATCGTGTGAATGGGCAAATAACCTATGCGATAGAAGGCTCAATTTTTACTGCGGGAGCGGCCATTCAGTGGTTGCGGGATGGTTTGGGGTTATTTGATGATGCCAAAGAGAGTGAAGTTCTCGCCACCTCTGTGATGGACAATAATGAGGTGTATTTTGTACCTGCTTTTACTGGCCTGGGTGCCCCCTATTGGTGCCCTGATGCAAGGGCAATGATTATGGGTTTATCGCGGGAAAGTACCCAGGCACATATTGTTCGTGCCGCGCTGGAAGCTCAGGCCTATCAAACCCTTGATCTTATGGGTGCCATGCAGGCTGATGGTGGGCACACACCAGATGTTATTCGTGCCGATGGCGGGTTGGTAGCCAATAAATTTATGTGTCAGTTTCTGGCCGACATGCTGGGCATCTCCATTGAGGTACCTAAGGTCGCAGAGACAACGGCTTGGGGTGCCGCAGCGTTGGCTGGTGTGCAGGTAGGTGTCTTCAGTGGGGTAGAGGATATCGCTAGGCACTGGGAGGCTGATAAATGCTATAGGCCTCAAATGGACGCATTACAGCGTGACGGGCTTTATGCGGGCTGGAAAAAGGCGGTGGGGATGTTAGAGCCTGCCCATTAAGCACTCTCCTGAATGTTGGGTTTAATTCTATTCGTCCTCATCTGAAGCTGCCCCAGCGCTGGGGAGAGGGTTCCATTTGAAGCTCGTTTTTGGTGCGGCCTCTTTAGGTTGAGTATCTTTAGGTTGAGAATTCTCTGACTGATAGTCATCGAGTTCGGCATTCTCACGATATTTAAGCTGCATACCTTTTAAAAAGTTACGTAAGACCTGATCTTTGCACTCTCTGTAATGTTTATGTCCGGGCTTACGGAAAAAAGCACTCAACTCATGTTTGCTTAATCGAAAGCTGGCTAACTCCATGAATTCCAATATATCTTCGGCTTTTAGGTTTAATGCAATTTTTAACTTCATGAAGATGATATTGTTAGTTAATCGCTTTTCTGGAGCCGGTTGTTCGCCGTCTCTTTTACCCCGTTTGTGGTTGATCAATCCATTCAGGAAGGTTGCCAGCAGGGTGTCGTTACAGGTTTGATAGTCAGGATCCTCCTCTTTTTTTAACCAATTGCTGATTTGCTCTCGAGAAACTTGATGGTCTGCCAGACCAAAGATAGCGATCATCGTTGAATCGCTAAAGTCAAAGGTGAAGCGGATGCGGCGTAGGATGTCGTTATTCGTCATTTATCTGTCCAGGTTCAAGCTTTAGTTTGTGGTCAATACAGCGTGTTTGTATGATTAATTTGGGGCGGTATGATCACTTAACCCTATAACTTCTATGGGTAAATCCTAAGGGATACGCGATAGAGATGATCAAAAACAATCGTTAGAATCAAATTAATCTGTTAGGCTTGGCGGTTCATTGTGAATCCTTTAACCACCCTGCTAATACACACTGTTTGAACTATAATTGATTCTATACGGGTATTTCGGGAAATAACTACAAAGATATTAAATTATGTATAAAGACCTCAATGCAAGACTACAAGAGACCACTGAGACGGCATGGGAAGAAGCCTATGAGCACTTGGCTGCCTATAAAGCGGAGAAGGGTAACTGTTTAGTCCCTCAGTTTCACATAACCTACGATGGCTTTGCCCTAGGATTTTGGTTGCTTAGGCTGCGTTGTGATCGGGATGACGGCATTCTTTCAGAAGATCAGATAAAGCGCCTGGATACGCTGGAATTTGTATGGGAGCCACATGAGCCGCTTTGGGAAAAGGGGTTTGCTGCGTTGCAAGCCTATCTAGCTGAGCACGGCGACAGCCTTGTTCCTGAAAATTACGTTACAGAAGATGAGCATTACGAACTTGGGACGTGGGCAAGGGCTCAGCGTCTGACGGAAGGTAACTATCCTCGCGAGAAATATAAGCGCCTGTGTGCATTGAATTATGTTTGGGATCTTCAGCAGTACGCTTGGGATAGGGCGTTTGCTGCTTTGGAGGCCTACAAGGCGGAGAATGGAGACTGTCTGGTTCCTGGAGACTATATGACAGAAGATGAATTGGAACTGGGTCTTTGGGTGTCCAAGCAGCGTACCGATTTACATTATAGTTTTCTTGAAGAGGACAGAATGCTGAAGCTGGATGCTCTGGGTTTTGCCTGGGCAGTACAGGATGACGGTACGGGAATTACGCTGCATATTCCTAGAAAGCTAAACTAGATAGAGTTAAGTACAGTGGTTTAAAGCGCTGTGTTACATAAAAAAGGGTCGCTTGTCAGGCGGTCCTTTTTGTTTTTTTAGTTTTTAATTAATGCTTCAATCTTTTGTATTTCAACCGCTTAGGTTGAGCATCCTGCCCTTTCCGTTTAATAAAGTCTTCGTGGTATTCAGTGTAATCACCTTCAAATAACACGACTTCACTGTCGCCTTCGTAGGCGAGTATATGGGTGGCAACACGATCCAGAAACCAGCGGTCATGGGAGATGACCATCACGCAGCCGGGGAAAGTTTGGATGGCTTCTTCTAATGCGCGCAGGGTTTCAATATCCAGATCGTTTGAAGGCTCATCCAGTAGTAACAGGTTGGCACCTTGCTTGAGAGTATTGGCTAGATGTAGGCGGCCACGCTCACCGCCGGATAATTCACCCACGCGTTTTTGCTGATCACCGCCTTTGAAATTAAAGCGGCCGGCATAGGCGCGGGACGATACCTGGTAGTTGCCGATTTGTAGATTGTCTTGGCCACCTGAAATTTCTTCCCAAACAGTTTTGCTGTCATCCAAGCTTTCTCGACTTTGTTCTACAAAGGCCAGGTTAACAGTTTCGCCGAGTGTGATGGTGCCGCTATCAGGTTGTTCGGTACCGGCAATCATACGGAACAGGGTGGATTTACCCGCGCCGTTACCACCGACAATACCGACAATGGCACCTTTGGGAATACTAAAGGACAGGTTGTCTAGCAGCAGTTCGTCGCCAAAGCTTTTGGTGACGCCATCAAATTCAATGACTTTGTCACCCAGGCGAGGGCCGGGTGGAATATAAATTTCATTGGTTTCGTTGCGACTTTGGAAATCCTGAGAGTTCATTTCATCAAAACGGGCCAGACGTGCTTTGTTTTTGGCGCGACGACCTTTGGGGCTTTGGCGAACCCATTCGAGTTCGTGCTTAATGGTCCGCTGGTGGGCATCTTCTTGTTTTTGCTCTGAGGCAAGACGTTGTTCTTTGGTTTCCAGCCACGTCGTGTAGTTGCCTTCGTAGGGAATGCCATGGCCTCGGTCCAGCTCCAAAATCCAGCCAGCAACATTGTCGAGGAAGTAGCGATCGTGGGTTACCGCGACCACGGTGCCAGAGAACTCTTCGAGGAATTTTTCCAGCCAATAAACCGATTCAGCATCCAGGTGGTTGGTGGGCTCATCGAGCAAAATCATATCGGGCTTGGAGAGCAGCAGGCGGCACAAGGCTACCCGACGTTTTTCACCGCCAGACAGTTTGGTGACATCGGCTTCCCATGGCGGCAGGCGCAGGGCATCGGCAGCGACTTCCAGAGTGTGATTAAGGTTGTGGGCATCCCAGGCTTCAATAATGTTTTCCAGTTGTCCTTGGCGTTTGGCTAGTTTGTCAAAATCTGCATCCGGGTCAGCGTAGTCAGCATAGACTTGATCCAATTCTTTCAGGGCATCGACGGCTTCGCGAACACCATCTTCCACATTACCTCGTACGTCTTTTTCAGGGTCCAGCTGTGGCTCCTGGGGCAAGTAACCGACTTTGATATCCGGCATGGGGCGAGCTTCGCCTTGAATATCGGTATCTAGCCCCGCCATGATTTTCAGCAGTGTGGATTTTCCTGATCCGTTAAGGCCGAGTACGCCGATTTTTGCACCGGGGAAAAAGGACAGTGAAATATCTTTGAGGATTTCACGCTTGGGTGGGACAACTTTCCCCACGCGGTTCATGGTGTATACGTATTGAGCCATTGGATTCAGTAACTATCAGGTTGTTTAGATGGCCAGTATTCTAGCGGAAATAACCAACTAACAGGAATGGATTGGTGGCAATTTCCTGCCTGGCAGTTTATTCAGGCTTTTACGGGTTGATCAAAGCCTAGGTTCCCCAGTTCGATGCCGCGGCGGAAGTCGAGCATATGTTTTTTCATCCACTCTTCGGCTTTGTCGGGGTTGTTCTCGCAAATGGCGCCATAAATATGTTGGTGTGCCACCAGAATGCGTTCGCCGGGAGACAGCGCCCGGATGACTGCGCCCCAGGCAACTGGGTAAAACAGCTCGTTGAGAGGAGACCTAGCCAGCAGTAGGGCGCTGTTGTGGGTGGCGTTAGCTAGCAGGTCGTGAAACTCAATTTCAGCGTCCAGTAGTGCATCGTGGTCATCCATCACTTCGCGGGTGCGGACTAGGTTGGCGGCCAATAATTGCTTATCTTTTTTGGTGGCTGTAGTGCAGGCCAACTTGCTGGCTAGAGGTTCCAGTCCCATGGCCACCTGCCATAACTCTTCATAGGTCACCTGATGCATTAATAGTGCAGAGCTGACAGAGCGCCCCACTGCATCTGTTTGAGGTAGTGTGACGACTAATCGTTTACGGTCGGCTCGGCCCAAAATTCCACCGTGTTCCAGTAGCCGAATCGCTTCTCTAATAGTCGAGCGTGTTACACCAAATTGCTCGGCTAGGTCTATTTCAGTGGGCAGTAACTCTCCGGCCTTGATTTCACCGGAAATAATGGCATTGCGTATTTTTTCACTCACAACACGGTAGGCGGGCTGGTGAGCGATTTTTTCAAAGTTAATCTGGTTGGGCATTTGCCGGTATCCATTTGTGGGCTGGGCGGCATTATCTGTGCGGTAACAATACAGAGGCAGCGGCTAAATAAACTATATAGGGGTAGGGTACCAGAATTTACTATAATTGACATATTGTCCGACAATAGGTCAATATTAGCGGATATACAGCCTGAAGATAGAGGATTTTGGTCATGGAAAATGCGGTAAAAGCAGCGAGCCCAGAAGCTGGCAAAGGCTCAAGGCCATTACGCTTTGTGACAGCGGCCTCTCTCTTTGATGGCCATGATGCCGCGATTAATGTAATTCGCCGGTTGATTCAGGCCCAGGGCGCGGAGGTGATTCATCTGGGCCATAATCGCAGTGTTGATGAAGTGGTTCGTGCCGCCATTCAGGAGGATGCTGATGCAATAGCTATTAGTTCTTATCAAGGCGGACATATGGAGTATTTCCGCTATCTGTTGCAGCTGCTGAAAGATTGCGGTGCGGAGCAGATTAAAGTTTTTGGTGGTGGCGGAGGCACGATTACGCTGGAAGAGATTGAGGCTCTGGAGTCAGAGGGCGTTGCTCGCATTTATCATCCTGCGCAAGGGATGGAGATGGGGCTGGTCGGGATGGTGGAGGATCTTGTTTGCTTGGTAAAAGCTTCTCAAGTAAATGCTAGCCCAGATGCAGCCTGTCAGTTTTCTCAGCCAGATATAGATAACGAAGTACAGGTCGCGCAGATGATTTCTGCCATTGAAGAAGGCGTTATACCTGACGACAAACTGGCACAGCTAAAAGCTGACTGGACGTTAGCTGCCGAAAAAACACCAGTGATGGGCATTACCGGCACTGGGGGTGCCGGCAAAAGCAGTATTGTTGACGAATTGTTGGATCGGTTTTTACAGCATCGGCCAGATATGCGTATTGCAGTCCTGGCGGTAGATCCAACTCGGCGTCGCACCGGCGGAGCCCTGCTGGGCGATCGAATCCGTATGAACAGCCTAGCCTCATCTAATATTTATATGCGTTCGATGGCTACGCGCCGACAGCATTTGGCGACCAGTGAAATGCTGGGCGATGTCACCCTGTTTTTAAAGTCACTTGGCTATGATCTAGTTTTGGTGGAGACGGCTGGAATCGGTCAAAGTGATTCCGAAATTGTTGATATTGTGGATTTGTCACTGTATATCATGACCAGTGATTACGGCGCCGCCAGCCAGTTGGAAAAAATCGATATGATCGATTATGCCGACATGGTGATTCTGAATAAATATGATAAGCGTGGTGCCGAAGATGCCCTGCGGGATATTCGAAAGCAGTGGCAAAGGAACCACAATACCTTTGCTATATCACCGGACCAAATCCCTGTTTACCCCACCATTGCCAGCCAATTCAACGACCCTGGCATTAACCGTGCTTTTTATCACCTGTGTCGGTTGTT
>JBALWM010000002.1:0-10437 GCA_036960905.1 Porticoccus sp. | reverse complement strand
CTTCGTCAGCGTTATCAGCAGGCTATTTCTGGGCTGGATGCTGAATCGATTGCCCTGTTACAGCAGTGGCCAGAAAAAAAGGCCGCTGTTGAGCAAGCGCAATATTCCTATCCTGTTCGAGGAAAGGAAATTATTGGCGATAATTATGTGGAGTCCTTAAGTCAGCTCAGCGTGCCCAAGGTGGCAGCCCCTCAGTATCAGGATTGGGGTGAAATATTAACGTTTTTACTGGCAGAAAATTTACCCGGAAGTTATCCCTATGTTGCGGGCGTGTTCCCCTATCGTCGAGCTGGTGAAGATCCTACGCGGATGTTTGCTGGTGAGGGTACGCCTGAACGGACAAATCGGCGTTTCCACTATGTGTCCGCCGGTCAGCCTGCAACACGATTGTCTACGGCCTTTGATTCGGTGACCCTCTATGGCGCTGATCCGGATACCCGCCCAGATATTTGGGGCAAGGTCGGTAATTCTGGGGTGTCAGTAGCAACTCTGGATGATATGAAAAAGCTCTATTCGGGGTTTGATTTATGCTCGCCCACAACATCGGTATCCATGACCATCAACGGCCCCGCACCGATGATTCTTGCGTTCTTTATGAATGCGGCCATTGATCAACAGGTGGAAATTTATCTTAAAGAAAATGATTTGTGGGGTGAAGCGGAGCATAAAGTCGATAGTGCCTTTAAGGGTAAATCAAGGCCAGCCTACGAAGGAGCTTTGCCCGAGGGCCACAATGGTTTGGGGTTGGCATTGTTGGGTGTTACAGGGGACAAGCTGGTAGATGCTGATACCTATGCGCGGATCAAGAAGGAAACGCTGTCTGCCGTGCGAGGCACCGTGCAGGCCGATATCTTAAAAGAAGACCAGGCCCAAAATACCTGTATTTTCTCCACTAATTTCGCCATGCGCATGATGGGCGATGTGCAGGAATATTTTATTGCCAATCAAGTGCGCAATTATTACAGCGTGTCGGTGAGTGGATATCATATCGCCGAGGCGGGAGCGAACCCCATTTCGCAGTTGGCTTTTACTCTGTCTAACGGTTTTACCCTTGTGGAGTATTACTTGTCTCGTGGCATGAAAGTGGATGATTTTGTACCTAACTTCAGCTTCTTTTTCTCCAACGGTATGGATCCGGAATATGCCGTAATGGGGCGGGTGGCTCGACGCATTTGGGCGAGAGCCATGAAGGAGCGTTATGGTGCCAGCCCACGTAGTCAGATGCTTAAGTATCATATCCAGACCTCAGGGCGCAGTTTGCATGCGCAGGAAATGAGCTTTAACGATATCCGTACGACGTTGCAGGCGCTGTACGCAATATTTGATAACACCAATAGTTTACATACCAATGCCTATGACGAAGCCATTACAACGCCTACGACGGAATCGGTGCGGCGAGCTATGGCGATTCAGTTGATCATCAATCGGGAGTTCGGCCTGAATTTTTGTGAGAACCCCTGGCAGGGGTCCTTTGTGATTGAGCAGTTGACAGATTTGGTGGAAGAGGCGGTCTATGCTGAATTTGAAAAAATCTCTGAGCGAGGTGGGGTTTTAGGTGCCATGGATACCATGTATCAGCGCGGCAAAATTCAGGAAGAAAGTATGAGTTATGAGCACAAGAAGCACGATGGCAGCTTGCCTTTAATTGGCGTGAACACCTTTCTTCCAGAAGCTGGTACCGAAGAAACGATTGAGGGGCGTGAGTTGGCGCGTTCGGATAATACTGAAAAGCAACTACAGGTGAATAATCTCAAGGCTTATAGCGCTCTTCACAGCGATAGTTCTCATGTGGCGCTTGATGGGCTGAAGTCTGCGGCACTACATCAGGGTAATATTTTTGAAAGCCTAATGGAGGCAGCCAAAACGAACTCATTGGGTCAGATGAGTGGGGCGCTCTATAGTATTGGGGGGCTGTATCGTAGAAACATGTAGTCATTCTCCCGGAAAATCTACGTTTAGTGGAGAATCCTTGCTGCAATAGCGTGGGATTCTTCGGTGGTTTTGTGTACAATTCGCGCTCTTTTTTACACCACTTTCCGTACACCAACTACCAGTGTGAGCCTCATGTTTGATAAAGACCAAACCATTGCCAGTTTTGACCCGGAAGTATGGGCTGCCATCCAGCAGGAAGGGCAGCGTCAGGAAGAGCATATCGAGCTGATTGCTTCTGAAAACTATACTAGCCCAGCGGTGATGGCCGCTCAGGGTACCAAGCTTACCAACAAGTATGCGGAGGGTTATCCTCACAAGCGTTACTACGGTGGCTGTGAATTTGTTGATCAGACCGAAGAGCTGGCGATTGAGCGGGTTAAGGCATTGTTCGATGCAAAATATGCAAATGTTCAGCCGCACTCTGGTTCACAAGCGAACAGTGCTGTTTATCAAGCGCTGTGTTTGCCCGGTGATACGGTATTAGGCATGAGCCTGGATGCAGGTGGTCACTTGACCCACGGTGCCAAGCCAAGCTTTTCTGGAAAAATCTACAACGCGGTGCAATATGGGTTGAACCCTGAAACTGGTCTGGTGGATTACGAGCAGATCGAAGCACTGGCAGTAGAGCATCAACCTAAAATGATTATTGCCGGTTTCTCTGCCTATTCTGGTGTGCTGGATTGGGCGCGCTTCCGTGAAATTGCCGATAAAGTGGGTGCCTACTTGATGGTCGATATGGCTCATGTGGCCGGTCTGATTGCTGCAGGAGTGTATCCGAACCCAACCCCTTTTGCCGATGTGGTGACGTCTACGACCCACAAAACCCTACGAGGCCCTCGTGGCGGTATTATTCTCACTAACAGTGAAGAGCTGGCGAAGAAAATTAATTCAGCAGTATTCCCCGGTGGCCAAGGTGGTCCTTTGTGTCACGTGATTGCGGCGAAGGCAGTATCATTTAAAGAAGCCATGACGGATGAGTTCAAAACCTATCAGCAGCAAGTGGTGAAAAATGCCAAAGCAATGGCGGCTACGTTTATGGAGCGTGGTATTAAAATTGTCTCCAGTGGCACTGAAAACCATTTGATGTTGGTGGATCTGATTGGTAAGGAATATACCGGTAAAGATGCAGATGCAGCCTTGGGCGAAGCCTTTATTACGGTTAACAAGAATGCGGTCCCCAACGACCCTCGCTCACCTTTTATTACTTCTGGCCTTCGTATCGGTACACCTGCAATTACTACCCGTGGGTTTGCTGAAACAGAATCAATTGATCTTGCAAACTGGATTTGTGATGTACTGGAGAGCCTTGAAAATGGCTCATCAGAACAGGTGATTCCAGAGGTGAAGGCCAAGGTGCTGGATGTTTGTGGTCGATTCCCTGTTTATGGCCCCAAAAATGGGTAGTAGGCGTTAGCTTCGTACATTTCAAGCCCCGCATACGCGGGGCTTTTATTTGGTGCTTAAAAAATAGAGTGCTATTAAAGGACGCCATTGCCAGCTTGTTGGGTTGATCTGAGCTCCGTATAGCTGGGCATGGGACGGGAAAAATGTGGTACCAGATGTGGTACTATGCGGCCCTGTTTAACCTAATGAAGTTGCCGCTATGTATTGTCCCTTCTGCAGTGCAGAGGATACCAAGGTAATCGACTCTCGGTTGGTGGCTGAAGGCGGCCAAGTGCGTCGTCGTCGTGAGTGTCTTTCCTGTCAGGAGCGATTCACTACCTACGAGCTGGCTGAATTACTGATGCCCAGAGTGATCAAAAGTGATGATACTCGTGAGCCTTTTGATGAAGACAAGCTTCGATCGGGTTTGTTGAGGGCGCTGGAAAAGCGTCCGGTGGGCATGGAGAAGATAGAAGAGGCCATTTCCCATATTAAACATGAGTTGCGTGCTACCGGTGAGCGGGAAGTCAGTTCTCGGATGATTGGTGAGCAAGTGATGGGGCAACTACGGGAGTTGGATGAAGTGGCTTATGTGCGCTTTGCTTCCGTATATCGCAGTTTTCAAGACCTCAGTGAATTCCGGGCTGAATTGGATCGTCTGGAAAAAAACCTTCCGGAACAGGAAAAGGGCTAACACCGATGACAGGCAGTAATTGTCTGGAGCGCCACGATCTTGTCATGATGGCTCGAGCAATGAAGCTGGCGGCCCGGGGGCAATATACCTGTATGCCGAATCCCGCTGTGGGTTGTGTGATTGCTCGAAATGACTCAGTTGTAGGAGAAGGTTGGCACCAGCGTGTAGGTGAAGCTCACGCAGAAGTGAACGCTCTGCAGGATGCTGGTGAGTTGGCTCGGGGCGCAACGGTTTACGTCACACTGGAACCCTGTAGCCATTTTGGGCGAACCCCCCCTTGTGCGGACGCGTTGATTGAAGCGGGTGTGGCCAGAGTGGTGTACGGAATGACTGATCCCAACCCACAGGTTGCGGGCAGTGGGTTGGACAAGCTTCGTCAGGCGGGTATTGCGGTGGAAGGTCCGGTGCTTGAGGTTGAAGCGCAGCAGCTGAATCGAGGTTTTATTAAACGTCAGCAACAGGGGTTACCTTGGGTGACCGTGAAGTTGGCGATGAGCCTTGATGGTCGCACGGCAATGGATAGTGGTGAAAGTCAGTGGATTACTGGTTCCGACGCTCGCCAGGATGTTCAGCGACTTCGGGCTGAGAGTTGTGCCATTGTGACTGGGATCGGCACGGTATTGCACGATGACCCGTCACTTACCGTTCGAGTCGATGAGCTCGGGTTGAGTAACGCTGCTGATATTGCTGCACGGCAACCATTGCGGGTGGTGGTTGACAGTCAGTTGAAAATGCCCGTTGATGCGAAAATGCTATCAGCTGAGGGGCAAACATTGGTTGTTTCAGCCTGCGATGACTCGCTCACTATACCTATAGCGGGTGCCGAGGTTGTTTGCCAGGCGGGCGATGACGGTCAGGTTGATTTGTCCGCACTGATGAAGGTATTGGCAGAAAAAGAATGTAATCGGATTCTTGTTGAGGCCGGTGCAGAATTAGCGGGTGCTTTTTTGCAGGCTGAACTGGTGGATGAGTTTGTCATCTATATGGCACCCAAGTTGCTCGGCAGCTCCGCACGGCCACTGTTGACTTTGCCATTTGATTCGATGGATCAGCAGATAGCTTTGGATATCACCGATATGCGGCAAGTGGGTGATGATATTCGAATAACGGCTAGACCTGCGGGTTAAGAATCGTAGTCTGGCTGGATAAATAGAGGCGCCACTGGAAGGCACGTGGTGGACTCTCAGTAACTTGAATAGAGATTGTTATGTTTACCGGCATTATTGAAGCAATTGGTGAAGTGGTGGCCTGTGAGCCCCGTGGTGGTGATATACGCCTGAGGGTGAAAAGCAGCGACCTGGATTTTACTGAGGTTCAGCTTGGAGACAGTATTGCCACCAACGGTGTCTGCTTGACTGTGGTGGACTTGCCTGGTGATGGCTATGTGGCAGATGTTTCAGCAGAATCTCTGGCGATGACATCCATTAGTGATTGGTCTGCGGGCACCTTGGTAAATCTGGAGCGTGCGTTGACACCAAAGACTCGACTTGGTGGACACATGGTTTCAGGTCACGTGGATGACGTGGGTGAAGTGATCAGTCGGCACCCGGATGCTCGCTCAGAGCAGTTTCGTATTCGTGCACCGAAAGCACTGGCCAAATACATTGCTCATAAGGGTTCGATTACGGTGGATGGCACCAGCCTTACTGTGAACAAAGTGGAAGGTGCTGAGTTTGAATTAAATATCGTGCCCCATACCCTTGAGAAAACAGTGATCGGTTTCTATCAGCCGGGAACGCGTGTGAATTTGGAAGTAGATGTTATTGCCCGTTATTTGGAGCGATTGCTGCTGGGTGATAAGGCTGCCGAGGTTTAGGGGCAGGATTTTAGGGCCAGGGTATTAGTAAGCCTGGTGCAGTTTGTCTCTCTGAATGAGAGAGCAGAATAAGAGAACGTAATTAGAGAAAAAGGCATGGCTCTGAATAGCTTGGAAGAACTGGTAGAAGATATCCGCCAAGGAAAAATGGTCATCCTGATGGATGACGAAGATCGTGAAAATGAAGGCGATCTGTTGATGGCGGCAACGATGGTTCGCCCTGAAGATATTAACTTTATGGCGACACATGGGCGGGGACTTATCTGTCTGACGCTATCTGAAGCACGTTGCCGTCAGTTGAACCTGCCGTTGATGGTGGATGCCAACAACGCCAGTCACGGTACTAACTTCACACTGTCTATCGAGGCGGCTGAGGGAGTGACGACGGGGATTTCTGCCGCTGATCGCGCTCGCACCGTTCAGGCGGCGGTAGCCAGTAATGCGCGTCCCAAGGATATCGTGCAGCCAGGGCATATCTTTCCGCTACAAGCAGAACCTGGCGGTGTTTTGAGTCGTGCAGGGCATACTGAGGCTGGTTGTGATTTGGCCCGGATTGCAGGGTTTGAACCAGCGGCTGTGATTGTCGAGATAATGAATGATGATGGCACCATGGCCCGTCGTGAGGATCTTGAGGCTTTTGCAAAAAAGCATGACCTCAAAATCGGTACCATCGCAGATTTAATTCACTATCGCTTGGTGACAGAAAAAACTATCAGCTGTATCAGTGAGCGAGAGATCGGCACCCAATATGGTCAGTTTGTACTGAAAACCTATTTGGATAGCGCTCGGAATGAAAAACATTTTGCCTTAGTGATGGGCGATGTGTCCGGGGGTGAGCCACCATTGGTACGAGTACATATCAACAAGTCATCCCGAGACCTGTTTGGGCTGGAACCCTCTGAGGGTTTTAAAAGTTGGAGCCTGTCGCGTTCCATGGAGAAAGTGGCAGAAGAAGGCCGGGGTGTGGTGGTATTCCTTTATTACCCGGAAACTGCCGACGATATTGATGCCAGTATTGATCATGCATTAAACCCGCTGCCTGCCAAGCCTCAGCAGGCGGGTGATGTGGTGTATCAGCAGGTGGGCACGGGGTCGCAGATTCTGATGGATCTAGGGGTTCATAAAATGCGATTGTTGAGTGCGCCCTTTAAGTTTACCGGCATTTCCGGGTTTGACCTGGAAGTGGTCGAATACATTGGTTGTGAATAGCGGTTGTAAGTCGTGTTAATGATAGCCATAGATAATCAGTATTTTGGAAGAAATAAATGAGTGAATACAGGCCAGATGAGGGCAGTTTTAATGTAGGTGATGCGCGTATTGCCATAGTGGTGGCGCGTTGGAATGGTAATGTTACAGAGAACCTGCTGAGCGGTGCACAGAGTGCATTGAATCGCCATGGTATAACTGAGCCAGATATCGATTTATTTCGTGTCCCTGGCGCTTTTGAATTGCCCCTGGTGTGTCAAAAAGTGGCAAGGACCGGGACTTATGATGCAATTATTGCCCTTGGTTGTGTGATTCGTGGAGGCACACCACACTTTGACTATGTTTGCAGTGAGACCACGCGAGGGATTGGTGAGGTTGCATTGAATGAAAACCTGCCCGTAGCCTTTGGTTTGCTGACCACGGACAACCTGGAGCAGGCTGAAGATCGTTCCGGGGATAATCATGAAAATAAAGGGGAAGAAGCCGCGCTGACTGCGTTGGAAATGATCTCCCTGTTTCGTCAGTTGTAGGAGAGCGTTTATGTCATTACCTTCAACGCGGAAAAAAGCGCGGCAGTTATTGGTACAAGCATTATATCAATGGCAGGTTTCTGGATCAGATATTGGCCGTATCGAGGCAGAATTCTTTGCCGATAACAACATGAGTAAAGTGGATACTGACTTCTTTCGGGAATTGTTACATGGTATTCCAAAAAGGCTGGACGAGATTGATGGGGTCTATGAGCCGCACCTTGATCGAAAATTAGGTGATCTTGACCCCATTTCGAGGGCGCTGCTGCGGATGGGAGCCTACGAGCTAAGTTTTCGCATTGATGTACCCTACAAAGTCGTAATCAACGAAGCAGTGAATCTAGCGAAAAAGTTTGGTCCTACAGATGCCCACAAGTATATCAACGGTATTCTCGATAAGGTGGCAATGGCCACAAGGGCTGTTGAGATAAAGGCCGATAGAAAGAGTCGCTAACGTGTGGTGCGATAGCAGCGTGCACTCTGAGGCTTTTACTCAATGGTTTGGTTTTCGTGCCCTGATTAGGGGCGGATGCAATGATGGCTCTGAGTGAATTTTCCCTGATACAAAGGTATTTTTCTGCACTGGGCGATGCGCCGGGCGTTGCCTTGGGTGTCGGTGATGATGCAGCCCTGCTCAATGTTGCTCCTGGGCAACAACTTGTCGTTACGGTGGATACCTTGGTCTCGGGGGTGCACTTCCCTGTTGATGCCTCTCCGGCGGATATTGCTCACCGTTCCCTGCGGGTTAATCTCAGCGATATTGCTGCGATGGGGGCTGAACCAAGATGGTTTACCCTGGCGTTGACCCTGCCAGAAGCCCATGACCCTTGGTTACAAGAATTTTCACAAGCGCTCGCAGAGGATGCGTCTACTTTTGGTTGTGCTCTGGTTGGGGGTGATACCACCGCTGGGCCATTAACCATTTCTATCCAGTTATTTGGTGTTGTTCCCGAGGGTAAGGCGCTAACTCGTAGTGGCGCCACCGTTGGCGATAGTATCTACGTCACAGGTTCTCTGGGAGAGGGCGCGGCAGCGTTGTCTGTTTTTGATGATGCTAATTTTGGTAGCTCACATGAGCGCAGTTGCTTGTTGCAGAGATTTTATCGTCCAGAACCCCGGTTAGCAGAGAGCTTAAAGCTTCGTGATTTGGCATCCGCTGCATTGGATATCTCAGACGGCTTGATAGCCGACCTCGGTCATATTGCCGCGTGCAGCCATGTGGGTGCCGAAGTGAAGCTTGAACTGTTACCCATAGCACCTTGGCTTAAAGACTTGAGTGATACGATCACGGTTAATCATTGGGTGTTGAGTGGGGGGGATGACTACGAATTATGTTTCACTGTGCCCCAGGAAAACCGGGATCAGGTGGAGCGGTTAATTGCTCAGAGTGAATTATCGGCCACCTGTATTGGTCAAATAACCGAGGGTGACACGATAGGGAATAATGTTCGGTGTGTTGATGAAAAAGGTTATTTGGTGCATGTTGCAGATTCTGGTTACCAGCACTTTTGATAAGCACGTTCTCAATAAACAGGAGTACCCATGGTTGAGGTAATGCCTAGCTTCCAACAGTTACTACGCAACCCGGTGCACCTGCTGGCCTTTGGTTTTGGGAGCGGCCTTTCTCCAAAGGCTCCCGGTACAGCAGGTACCTTGGTGGCACTATTGCTGTGGCCAATGTTGGCAACAATGCCATTAACTATCTACCTGTTGATAGTGGCAGTGGCGGCAATTGGTGGCTTTTACCTTTGCGGAAAGACGGCCAGTGATTTGGGTGTTCATGACCATCAGGGTATTGTTTGGGATGAAATCGCTGGTTTTTGGTTGGCCATGACGGCTGTGCCGGTGACATGGACATGGATGGTGGCAGGTTTTGTTTTATTTCGACTCTTTGATATCTGGAAGCCCTGGCCCATTGGTTGGCTCGATAAGCAAGTGGGCGGTGGCGTAGGTATTATGCTGGATGACCTGGTGGCTGGACTGTTTACCTGGTTGCTGCTGTTTCTGGCAATAACGTTTTTGTAGACACTATTTAATAGGTGTTATTTTATAAGTGCTATTTTATAAGTGCGGTCTTCATAGTGAGGGTGCAGGGATGATGCGACAAATATTGGGAATATTCTTGGTCCTTATGGGCCTGTTAGCAGCGCTTGTGGCTTGGGCGGCCCCTGATATTCGAGTGCAGGGGTTATTTGGCGGCAGTGCTGTATTGGTCATCAATGGCAAGCAGCGGTTGCTGAAACAGGGACAAATCAGTCCTGAAGGGGTCAGGCTGGTATCCAGTGATAGCCGTCAGGCTCTGGTTGAGGTTGAAGGTCAGCAGTTTACTCTAGGTTTGTCTCAGCATATCTCCTCCAGCTTTCAGGCAGCTGAGCAGGCTGAAGTGAGAATTCCTCGATCCCAGAATGGCCACTATATGGTCAGTGGTTATATCAATGGCCACCCGGTGGATTTTATGGTGGATACGGGGGCTACGTCGGTGGCAATGAACCTGAATGATGCCAAGCGGCTGGGTGTGGACTTTCGGCGTGGCAAGCAAGCCAGTGCCAGTACGGCGGGTGGGATGGTCAATGCCTTTGAGGTGGACCTGGATAAGCTGGTGATTGGAAATATCACTGCTCGTCAGGTATCGGCTACTATTGTGGTCGGGAACTTCCCTTCAAATGTACTTTTAGGGAACAGTTTTCTGAGTCGTGTCGAAATGACTGAAGAAGAAGGCGTGATGGTGTTGAGGAAGAAATATTAGACCACGATCAAGTCACAGAGGAAAAACCAACTGCTCATGGGGCATGCTTGGGGAAAAACGCTTGGGAAGCCCTTTACTCAGGGCGTATCCCGGCTAAAATAGCCACCCTCCTGACTTTTTAGTCATTACC
>JBALWM010000001.1:20145-41806 GCA_036960905.1 Porticoccus sp. | reverse complement strand
GGTGTTTTAACCACCACCTCGTCACCAATTTCTTTGCCAATCAATGCTCTTGCAATAGGGGACTGATAAGAAATTTTATTGGCTTTTACATCTGACTCATCATCACCAACAATTTTGTAGGTCACAGTTTCATCTGTTTCCAAATTGATAATATTAACGGTGCAACCAAAAATGACTTTATCACCTTCATCAATCGTCTTGATATCAATAATTTGAGAATGACTGAGCTTGCCTTCAATATCCTGGATACGGCCTTCGGCAAACCCCTGCTGTTCACGAGCAGCGTGATATTCAGCATTTTCCTTGAGATCACCATGTGCCCGGGCTTCTGCAATTGCATCCACAATTCTTGGACGCTCTACTTTTTTAAGGTGATCCAGCTCCTGGCGAAGACTTTTCGCCCCTTCCACAGTCATAGGTATCTTTTGCATCAGTTGTTCCTCCGATGAAGGTCCTGAAGACGGTTAACCTTAATATCACCCGTCTGCTTGAGCGCCATACAAACCGCCTCACCACCAGCCAGCGTGGTTGTATAGTAGACACCATGCTGTTCAGCACTGGAGCGAATCGTGGCAGAATCTGCAATCGCTTGACGCCCCTCAGTAGTATTAATAATCAAGTCAATTTTATCGTTCTTTATCATATCGACAATATGAGGGCGGCCCTCTTGAACCTTATTGACTGTTTCTACAACACAACCAGCTTCCTCTAACACCTTAGCCGTACCTTCAGTGGCCACCAACGTAAAGCCCGTAGCAATCAGGCTTTTTGCCACACTGGCAATACCCGCCTTATCCGGCTCACGAACACTGAGAAATGCAGTACCAGAAGTCGGGATCGGATCGCTAGCACCCAGCTCAGCCTTGGCATAGGCCTCGGCAAAGGTGTCACCGGTACCCATCACCTCACCGGTAGATTTCATTTCAGGGCCAAGAATGGGGTCAATACCGGGGAATTTATTGAAGGGTAATACCGCCTCTTTAACACTAAAGAAACTGGGCACCACCTCTTCAGTAAAACCCTGCTCATCCAAAGTCATGCCTGCCATACAACGAGCAGCCACCTTGGCTAATGAGACTCCAATACATTTGGAGACAAAAGGTACTGTACGGGAGGCTCTAGGATTCACTTCAATCACATAGATTTTTTCATCCTGCCAGGCCAATTGAACATTCATCAAGCCTTTTACTTTTAGCTCAACAGCCATGGCTTTTACCACAGCACGCATTTCATCTTGTACATCTTCCGGCAGGCTGTAGGGCGGTAGTGCACAGGCAGAATCGCCCGAGTGAATACCCGCTTGCTCGATGTGCTGCATGATTGCGCCAATCACCACATCCTTACCATCTGACACTGCGTCAATATCTACTTCCACCGCTGAAGAAAGAAAGTAGTCCAGCAAAACCGGCGCATCGTTTGATACCTGAACCGCTTCGCGCATATAACGCGCCAACTCTTCTTCCTTATACACAATTTCCATAGCCCGACCACCCAATACATAGGAGGGGCGAACCACCAATGGGTAACCAATACCCGCTGCTGCATCCACCGCCTCTTCTGCGGAACGAACAATGGCATTAGGTGGCTGCAACAAATCCAGCTTATGAATCATTTGCTGGAAACGTTCGCGATCTTCCGCCCGATCAATAGCATCCGGTGTGGTACCGATAATCGGCACTCCCTCTGCCTCTAGAGCGCGCGCTAATTTCAATGGCGTCTGACCACCGAATTGAACAATCACACCCTTGGGCTTCTCTACCTCAACGATTTCCAGCACATCTTCCAGTGTCACCGGCTCGAAATACAAACGGTCAGAGGTATCGTAATCAGTGGATACCGTTTCAGGGTTACAGTTAACCATAATGGCTTCATAGCCATCTTCACGCATGGCTAATGCCGCATGCACACAACAGTAATCAAACTCAATGCCCTGACCAATACGATTGGGACCACCGCCCAGCACAAGAATTTTATCTCGACCAGATGGTTGGGACTCACACTCCTGCTCATAAGTAGAATACATGTAAGCGGTCGCTGTTGAGAACTCAGCTGCACATGTATCCACACGCTTGAACACGGGCCGGATATTGATGGACTGACGTGTATCTCTAACCCTTTTCTCGTCAGTCTTTAACAAGTCAGCCAATCGTTGGTCAGAAAATCCCTTGCGTTTAAGACGAAATAGTCGATCTGCAGAAAGCCTGTATAACGACTCATCGGCCAGACGAATTTCGTCAAGAATAATGTCTTCTATCTGTACTAGAAACCAAGGGTCAATGGCAGAAAGGTTAAAGACTTCTTCAACGGATAAACCCGCACGGAAAGCATCACCCACATACCAAATTCGTTCAGCACCCGGTTCTCTTAACTGCTGACGCAGCTCAACCAAGCCCTCTTCCGTCTCGACATCGACTTGAGGTTCAAAACCAGCAGAACCAACTTCTAGCCCTCGGAGAGCTTTCTGAAGAGACTCTTGGAACGTACGACCAATCGCCATCACCTCACCCACTGACTTCATTTGAGTGGTCAGCTTGGCATTGGCTTGGTTAAATTTCTCAAAAGCAAAGCGGGGGAGCTTGGTAACAACGTAATCAATACTGGGTTCAAAGGAAGCCGGTGTCGCACCACCGGTAATATCATTCTGCAACTCATCGAGGGTATAACCCACAGCCAGTTTTGCCGCTACTTTAGCAATAGGAAAACCGGTAGCCTTGGATGCCAGCGCTGAAGAACGAGATACTCGCGGGTTCATCTCAATCACTACGAGCCTGCCGTCTTCCGGATTCACCGCAAACTGAACATTGGAACCACCCGTTTCAACACCAATTTCTCGCAACACCGCAATCGAGGCGTTACGCATGATCTGATATTCCTTATCCGTCAGGGTTTGAGCGGGAGCCACGGTAATAGAGTCACCGGTATGCACCCCCATAGGATCAACGTTTTCAATGGAACAGATAATAATGCAGTTATCATTTTTATCTCGCACTACCTCCATCTCGTACTCTTTCCAGCCGATCAGGGACTCATCGATCAACAACTCACTTGTCGGCGACAAATCAAGCCCACGCTGGCAGATCTCAACAAACTCTTCACGGTTGTAGGCAATACCACCACCGGAACCACCCATGGTGAACGAGGGGCGGATAATACAGGGGTAGCCAAAACGATCGGGGACCTGAAGCGCCTCTTCCAGACTATGCACAATGACAGCCTGCGCCGTTTCCAGGCCAATCTTTTTCATCGCCTTATCAAAACGGCTACGGTCTTCGGCTTTATCAATAGCATCGGCATCGGCGCCAATCATATCGACACCAAATTTTTCCAACACACCTTCTCGCGCTAAATCCAACGCACAATTCAAGGCAGTTTGGCCCCCCATTGTGGGAAGCAGCGCGTCTGGACGCTCTTCTTCAATGATTTTTGCAACGGTGCGCCACTCTACCGGCTCAATGTAGGTCGCATCGGCCATAGAGGGGTCGGTCATAATCGTAGCCGGATTGGAGTTCACCAGAATAACCCGGTAACCCTCTTCCCTTAACGCTTTACAAGCTTGGGCACCAGAGTAATCAAACTCACACGCCTGACCTATCACAATGGGGCCAGCACCGAGGATTAAAATGCTTTCTATATCAGTTCTTTTTGGCATAAGCTATTGTTTATTCTGGTATAAGTTAACGTTTGTTCAGGCACAGCATTTCTATCTATAGTATTGCTATCTACGCTGCATCGACAAAAGACACAGCGGCATTTCCCATATTATTTTGTTGTTGCACCACGGTTTTGAATCAATTCAAAAAAGTGGTCAAACAATGGGGCGGCATCATGCGGACCGGGACTGGCTTCCGGGTGACCCTGAAAACTAAATGCGGGCTTGTCGGTACGGTGGATTCCCTGAAGCGACCCATCAAACAGCGAACAGTGTGTAGCGCGAAGGTTTTCTGGTAGCGAGTCTTCATCTACTGCAAAGCCATGATTTTGACTGGTAATCATCACCGTACCTGCATCAAGGTCTTTTACCGGGTGATTGGCTCCGTGATGACCAAACTTCATTTTTACTGTTTTGGCACCACTGGCCAAAGCTAACAACTGATGTCCCAGACAAATACCAAATACAGGGATATCTGTTTCAAGGATTTGCTGGATCGCCTCTATGGCGTAATCACAAGGTTCGGGATCACCGGGACCATTTGACAGAAAAATACCGTCAGGATTCATGGCCAACACCTCGGATGCAGGTGTTTGTGCAGGAACAACAACAAGGTCGGCTCCTCGATCTACCAGCATCCGCAATATATTACGCTTGGCACCAAAATCGTAGGCAACCACTTTGTAGGGCTTTTCTGACGGCTGCGTATAGCCTTTGCCTAGAATCCAACTACCCTCGCTCCATTGACAGACTTCTTGAATCGACACCTGTTTAGCGAGATCTGCACCCTTCAACCCAGGGAATTTGCGCGCAGCAGCCAACGCCTTCATTTCGTCCACATCACCCGCCATCAGGCAGCCGTTTTGTGCACCTTTCTCGCGAAGAATCCGGGTCAACTTACGGGTATCGATATCCGCAATACCTAAAATATTATTGGCTTTAAGATAACTATCAAGATCCTGCTCAGACCGGAAGTTACTCGACAACAAAGGTAGATCACGTATCACCAGGCCGGCAGCCCAAATACGATCTGACTCTTCATCCTCAGTATTGATACCGGTGTTGCCAATATGAGGGTAAGTCAGTGTAACAATCTGAAGAGCATAAGATGGATCAGTCAATATTTCCTGATAACCCGTTAGTGCTGTATTGAATACCACTTCACCACTGGAAATACCTTCAGCTCCAATGGCAACGCCCCTAAAAACCGTACCATCCCCAAGGACGAGAATAGCGGGCCGACGGGTATGGGTATTCAATGCAACCTCCTCAACTCAATTGCGGATATAAATTACTCTACGCCTTCGGCCCAGTGCGCGGCCTGAGAGTGAATTTAACCAAGAACAAACTGTAAAAAAGCGAGATGAAACCGTACGTTTCATCTCGCTTTAAAATTTTTTATTCTGCCAAAATCCCCTGTGTTTACGAGGCATTCCGCACCAGCAGAAACTAACCAAACATTCTAGGCTAAGCACTGCAATCTGTCTAGCCAATCTGCCTCGTGTACCTCAATTAATCAAGAGGAAATTCACTACAGATTCTGCCACCCGATCTCTTTATAATCCTTCCCAAAATGATAACAATAAGAATCATGCATTCATAAATAAAAAAGGCCACCCTAGTGGGGTGGCCTTTTTTATTAAACTCTACAGATCACTTCAACCCAAGCACATCCTGCATATCAAACAAACCCTTGTCTTTACTGGCGAGCCAATTCGCTGCACGAACCGCTCCACGAGCAAAAGACATTCGACTGGACGCCTTGTGGGTTATTTCAACCCGCTCACCTTCTGCCGCAAAAGTAACCGTATGGTCTCCTACTATATCGCCAGCCCGCACCGTCGCGAAACCAATGGTTTTACGATCTCTCGCACCGGTTTGCCCTTCACGGCCATAGACAGCTACTTCTTTCAGGTTACGATCCAGAGCATTAGCAACGACCTCACCCATACTTAAAGCTGTTCCTGAAGGGGCATCAACCTTATGGCGATGGTGGGCTTCATAAACTTCGATATCCACATCATCACCCAGCACCCGTGCTGCCATGTCCAGCAACTTAAAACAGAGGTTTACCCCTGTACTGAAATTTGATGCCATGCACAATGCAGTACTGTCGATCACGGACAATAGTTGCTCTTTCTGCTCGTCACTGAACCCGGTAGTGCCCACTACCATCTTCTTACCATTAGCAGCACAAGCGTCAGCATTAGCCACCGATGCTGCCGGAGCAGTAAAATCAATTAATACATCAAAATCATCAATGACGTCATTGATATTTCCAACAACTGCCACACCTTGATGACCTACCCCTGCCAACTCACCCGCATCAACACCCACCAATGAACTTTCCGGGCGTTCAATAGCGACCGTCAAGGTCGTATCAGGGTTCAGGGTTACTGCTTCAATGAGGGTTTTCCCCATTCGGCCAGCGGCACCGGTAACAGCAATTCGCGTCATAGTTGTTCTCTTTGTTTCATCTCAGAGTTGTTTTATCTCAGAGTTGTTTTAGCTAGGGACTGTATTAGCTCAGAGACTTGCAGCGTAAGAGCTACATCGTAAACCCATCAAAGAACTTTTTCACACCCTCAAACCAGGATGCTTTCCTTGGAGAATGCTTACCGGTCTCAAGGCTTTCCTGTAACTGGCGAAGTAATTCTTTTTGATCACTGCCAAGGTTAACCGGTGTCTCCAGAACAACCCGGCACATCAGGTCTCCGGGGCCACCACCCCTTACACTCGTGACGCCCTTACCCTTCAAGCGAAACAGACGACCAGTCTGTGTTCCTGCAGGGACTTTCAACTTCACCCTACCACCAAGCGTCGGCACCTCCAACTCACCCCCTAGTGCAGCATCCACAATACTAATAGGGACTTCACAATACAGGTTCCGGCCATCTCTTTGGAACAGCGCATGCTCCCGCACATTCATCTGCACATAAAGATCTCCGGGCGGACCGCCCTCCGGCCCAGCTTCACCTTCACTCGCCAAACGAATGCGATCGCCAGTATCCACACCAGGTGGCACTTTAACCGACAGGGTTTTTGTTTCCTTAACTCGACCTTGGCCATAACAGGTGGCGCAGGGGTCACTGATCACCTGGCCACGCCCGTGACACTTGGGGCAGGTTTGCTGAACAGAGATAAAGCCCTGAGACATGCGTACCTGTCCATGGCCACCGCAAGTAGCACAGGTATCAGGCGTCGATCCTTTTTTTGCACCCGAACCGCCACAACCTTCACAGGCACATAAGTTAGGCACCTTGATCTTAACGGTTTTTCCCCTAACGGCATCCTCGAGATCTAGGTCTAGGTTATATCGCAGGTCGGAGCCTCGTGTTGGCCCCGCTCGCCCACGACCACCACCTCGTCCGCCGCCACCAAAAATATCGCCGAACACGTCACCAAAAATATCACTGAAATTGCCATGGTCCCCACCTGGACCACCACCGCCAAACCCGCCATTGGGGTCGACACCGGCATGACCGTACTGGTCATAAGCAGCTTTCTTCTCCTGGCTAGAGAGAACCTCGTAAGCCTCGGTAGCCTCTTTGAAAATATCTTCAGCTTTTTTGTTATCCGGATTGCGATCAGGGTGATTCTTCATCGCAATTCGGCGATAAGCTTTTTTGATTTCCGGTTCGGAAGCACCCTTGGCCACACCGAGTATTTCGTAGTAATCGCGTTTAGACATTCTCTGTCAGCTTCTTATATCGAGTTATATTAAATTTTTACGTAGGCGGTTTGATATATTTCAAACGCAGCAAAGCGCGAGCAAAGCCCGCGCTTGCGGCCGACGCCTAGCGTTCGGCAACAATTAACAAGCCAAAGGCTTATTTATTGTCGTCTTCTTTTACTTCCTCAAACTCTGCGTCAACGGCATCTTCAGAACCACCTGCATCCTCGGCAGCACCCTCAGGGTTTTCTGCCTGGGCTTCAGCTGCCTGTTCTGCATAGAGTTTTTGTGCCAGTGTAGAGGAAGCTTCTGAGAGCTTACCTGCTGCGGCATCCATGGCATCCTTGTCATCGCCTTTAACAGCCTCTTCCACCTCTTTGATTGCTGACTCAATGGCCTCTTTCTCTTCATCGGAGGCCTTATCCCCAGCTTCTTCCAAGGTTTTCTTGGCAGCATGTGCCAAACCATCAGCAGTATTGCGCGCCTGAACCAGCTCTTCAAACTTCTGATCTTCAGCCGCATTCGCCTCAGCGTCATTCACCATGCTTTCGATTTCTTCATCAGACAACCCTGAAGAGGCCTTAATGACAATAGACTGCTCTTTACCAGTGGCTTTGTCTTTGGCATTCACATGCAAGATACCATTGGCATCAATATCAAAAGTCACTTCAATTTGTGGCATTCCACGTGGTGCTGGCGGGATATCAGCCAAGTCAAAACGGCCCAGTGATTTGTTCCCTGTAGCTTGTTTACGCTCACCCTGCACCACATGAATCGTCACCGCAGTCTGGTTATCTTCTGCAGTAGAAAAGATTTGCGATTTCTTACTAGGAATCGTGGTGTTCTTCTCAATCAGAGAGGTGGCTACACCGCCCATGGTTTCAATACCCAGTGTCAGTGGTGATACATCAAGCAGCAACACATCTTTCACGTCGCCAGCCAACACAGCACCCTGAATGGCTGCGCCCATGGCAACCGCTTCGTCGGGGTTAACATCTTTGCGAGGTTCTTTACCAAAAAACTCACTGACCTTTTGTTGCACCATTGGCATGCGAGTCTGACCACCAACCAAGATAACTTCGTCGATATCCGATGCTGACTTACCCGCATCTTTCAGTGCCAGTTTCAACGGTGCCATGGAACGCTCAACCAGTTCTTCAACCAGTGACTCAAGCTTGGCGCGGGTCAATTTCACCACCAAGTGCTTAGGGCCAGTAGCATCTGCAGTGATGTAAGGTAGATTAACCTCTGTTTGCTGACTGGATGACAACTCGATCTTGGCTTTTTCTGCCGCCTCTTTCAGGCGTTGAAGCGCCATAGGATCACTATGTAGGTCGATACCATTTTCTTTCTTGAACTCACCGGCCAAATATTCAATCAGGCGTAAGTCAAAATCTTCACCACCAAGGAATGTATCACCGTTGGTAGAGAGCACTTCAAACTGGTGCTCGCCATCCACATCGGCAATCTCAATAATGGAGATATCAAAGGTACCACCACCCAGATCGTAAACCGCAATCACGCTATCACCGGGTGTTTTGTCCATACCGTAGGCTAGCGCTGCAGCAGTAGGCTCATTAATAATACGTTTAACGTCAAGACCAGCAATTTTACCGGCATCTTTTGTTGCCTGACGCTGCGAATCATTAAAGTAGGCGGGCACAGTAATAACTGCCTCAGTAACATCTTCGCCCAGATAATCTTCGGCAGTTTTCTTCATTTTTTTCAATACTTCAGCAGAAATCTGTGGAGCGGCTTTCTTATCGCCTTTCACTTCTACCCAGGCATCACCGTTGTCAGCCTTAACAATTTTGTACGGCACCATTTTGATGTCTTTTTGTACAACATCATCTTCAAAACGACGACCAATCAGACGTTTCACCGCATACAGTGTATCGGTAGGGTTGGTAACCGCCTGACGCTTGGCAGATTGACCCACCAAAATTTCACCGTCATCGGTAAATGCGACAATAGATGGTGTCGTGCGACCACCTTCAGCATTCTCAATAACTTTCGGCTTGCCGCCTTCGAGCACGGACACACACGAGTTGGTGGTGCCTAGGTCAATTCCGATAATCTTACCCATTATTTTCTCTCCGGGAATTACTTTAAATTCAAAAACTTTTAATTAAAAAAACAGCTTCTGGTTGTTTATATTGGCCCGTGTTCCGGGATTTCAACCCTCGCCGGTGTTATTTGGTACAGCTTTAGCCACGACCACCATGGCAGGGCGCACCAATCGCCCATTCAACATGTAGCCTTTCTGGAACACATCTACCACGGTATTAGGTGCTTGATCTGGCATTTCCAGCATGCTCACCGCCTGATGAAACTCAGGATTAAACACCTCTCCTTTCGGATCTACCGCTTCCACCTTGAAGCGTGCCAATACATCCTGAAAACTCTTCAGTGTCAGCTCAATACCTTCACTAAGCGCTTTAGCATCACCGTTATTGCCATCCATGGTCTGGATTGCGCGTTCCAGGTTATCCACTACAGGCAAAAGCTCACCGACAAACTTCTCAAGTGCATATTTGTGGGCGTTCTCCACGTCACGCTCTACGCGACGACGTAAATTCTGCATCTCGGCCTGAGTCCTTAGCGCCTGATCCTTCGCAGCCTCCAATTCGATCTGCAGCTCCGCTACACTTCCCACCACATCAGGTGCTTCACCTTCTGTTGGCGGCTGCTCTGTCTCAATCGCCTCCGATTGAGGTGCTTCGGGCTGAAGCGCTTCGGCTCCTGTCTCCTGGCTGTTCTTCTCTTCAGTTGACACGCAACATCTCCATTTTGGACATCATTGAAATCTGTTATAAATACGTTTAAATCCACTATAGGCATAAGCTGCTATAGGTATAGCTTCATCCCGCTATATTGGGCCGCCACAATCAGTTTCAAGGCCCATGTACTGAAAAACAGACGCACTTAAAAAATCTGTATAAAATTAACAACCTGAACATCACTTCCGTCATATGCAGGATCACCATTGCTTACAGCCCTAACGGTCAAAAACTTTACGCTGGTTGAACACCTCGAAGTGGACTTCAGCTCTGGGATGACAGCATTAACCGGAGAAACCGGAGCGGGTAAATCATTAGTCATTGATGCACTGGCAATGGCACTGGGAGATCGCGCTGATACTGACCGAATTCGCAGTGGCACGGAACGGGCCGAAGTCTCAGCAATGTTTGACCTCAACAGTGTCGCCCATGTAATCACATGGCTTAAGGACAACGACTTTGACACGGACAGTGGCGAGTGTTTGCTCAGACGCTTACTGACCAGAGAAGGACGATCTCGAGGCTATATCAATGGACAGCCCGCCACCATGCAGCAGCTGCGTGAGCTGGGCGAGATGTTGATAGATATTCATAGTCAGCACGAACACCAATCTCTGTTGCGTAGGGAGGTTCATCGCCAGATTCTGGATGATTTTGCCGGATGTTCAGCCATGGCAGCTGACATCAAAAATATATACCAGCAATGGTCCGCCACCCAACAACAACTGCAACAGATGGAAAACACCTCGGATGAGCTCACGGCACAACGCGATCTATTACGCTTCCAAGTGGAGGAACTAGATCAGCTCGGCCTCAGTGACGATGAGTTTGAAGCCCTAGAGCATGAGCAACAAATGCTGGCTAACGCCGACTCTATCCTTCAAGACAGCCATGCGTTGGCACAACTTTGCTCTGATGCGGAGACATTTAATCTACAGGACACTCTTGGCAAAGCACTGCAAATATTGGGTGGTATGCCAAATAAACCCGAGCCATTGCGGGAAGCAGAAAAGCTACTTAACAGCGCACACGTTGAAGTAGAGGAGGCAGGGCGTGAAATTCAACACCACCTCGACAGCTTTGAACTCGATCCCGAGAGACTCCAACAGGTTGAAGAGCGCCTCGGCGCCATCTACCAGCTGGCCCGTAAACATAGAACATCCCCGGCAGAGCTCCAGAAAAAACATGCTGAGCTAAATCTGGCACTCAATGCCATAGCTGGTGATGAAACAGATATCGCCGCACTTAAACAACAGCTCGAGCTACTAACAACTGACTATCAAGAATTGGCCAACCTACTATCAGACAAACGGTCTGTGGCAGCCACAAAACTCACATCATCTATCGAAGCACAATTTTCCTCGCTATCCATGCCAGGCTCCAAATTCTTACCAAAGCTGACACCACTTCCCAACCAAAACTTTGGAATGCATGGCCAGGAAACCATAGAGTTTCTAATTTCCACCAACCCCGGGGAGCCGGCAAAGCCCCTCGCTCGCATTGCATCCGGGGGTGAACTATCGAGAATTAGCCTTGCTATTCAGGTCATTGCCGCACAAAACTCATCTATTCCCACGATGATATTCGATGAGGTTGATGTAGGTATTGGGGGCGCCACCGCCGAGGTAGTAGGTCAACTGCTACGCCAGCTGGGCGAACAAGGTCAGATTATCTGTGTCACACACCAACCTCAGGTTGCAGCCAGATCACACCACCACCTACTTGTTAGCAAAAAAACTGAGAAAAATACCACACAGAGTCATATCAGCCCCCTCTCCGAGGCTGACAGAATGAATGAAATTGCCCGCATGCTAGGCGGCTCAAAGGTCACCGAGACCACACGGAGTCACGCCAAAGAATTACTTCAGCTCGCCAACTAGGTTCAATTGAATAAATTTCGATCAAAACACAACACTTTTCATTGATTTAGATCAATTCTGAGAGTGACCAAAGCCTCTACATTTATGCGCTCAAATATTTAATTCGGTACTGACACAGGTACCGGAGTGACGCTGAAAAGATAATAAGGGAGGCACTCAATATGGATTCTGAAGATACAGCTACCCTAGGAAAAATTGGCCTACTGGTTCTCGCGGGCTTTGGTATTATGTGCGTCCTGATCGTGGTTGCTAACGTTATATAGGTGCACTTTGCCCACCCACTAAAAGATTTTAGTTCGCCCTTTAACTGATCAAACACCAAGCAGCTCTGCTTCTACCATGAGGCAGCGTTAGTTTATGTGGCGGTACAAATAGTTTTTTCGCCCTCCATCACAAACAACCAAGCTATCATCAAGCCTATCGCAGTACTCCCGAGCTAATGGCACACCGCTAGGAAGCGCCTCACTCACAGCAATATTTTGTTTGTCCTGTTTCAGGAAACGAAACATGGTCTCAAAGCGCTGGCTGAAATCTATCCCTTTTGCCGTCACATCGTTAAAAAGAAAGACAAATTTGACATAGGAAAAGGTCGATCCGCCCAATCCAATTTCCAGCATTTTCTCAACATATTGACGGTAAGCTCGCGTGAGGTACTGATTTAATGCCTGCTGATCACTGAGCAGTCCGGAATAAATAGGTATATCCATCCTATTGCTGTCAGCTAGAACGCCTTTTACCAGTTTGCTGTTGGCTTCATTACCCACCAAATGATAACTGTCATCAGCACACTGAATGCTTTTTGCATTAAACAAACATTGCCTCAACCCTCCACCACTATCCATCTCTCGATTGATGCGCATAGTTTTCGACTGAGTTATTTTAGGTGAAGTTTCCCTACTGGGTGCAGCCTCTCGTTTGGGTAGCACAACCTCAATACCCACCTTGGCAGCAGGACGCTTTAATAACATAGCCTGCGTCAGTTCATTATTGCGTCGAAAATCAAGGAGTGATGGAAGCCGATGCCCCCGCCCCATAGCCTTTACCTCACAATAAAGCTGCTCGTAATAATTTTCCGCTAACAATAAACAAAAATTTTCAGCATTAACCGTAAACGGCAACATGAAGAGCAACCACAAAACGCCCCTTGAAAAATCACTTAACCTCATATTTCCAACCCATTTTCAGCCGCTGCAGGAACCACTTTTTAGTAGTCCCTGAAGCTTTCCGCAACTTGCTCTATTGATTCTCACCCTAACGCGACCCACCAAATGTTTACGCTGCCGCCACAACATCATAGACTGTCAGCCAGTATCTAGGGTAAGGCACATAAAATCAGCAGGTTATGTCACAAATAATGGTTCGCCTACTGCCACCCGTGTTTTGCCTGATGTTGGCAGGGTTTATTAATTGGCATGCGCAGTCACTGGGCAGCGATCAGCTATCCGTGTTGAGCCAGCTCCCCTATATTCTTTGTGGGCTGGCTGCATTTGTTGCAATTTTGGCCAACCACTCTCGAGATCTAGGTGCAGCACTTGTTATGCTCACCTGCTATTGGCTGATCCGCCAGTACCTACAAGCCCCTCTAGACACCGAACCAGCTGGTCAGGCTTATAGCCTGATATCTCTCTGCCTACCAATACTGCTTGGGGTATTAATCATCTTACCCAATACTGGCTGGCGGCACCTTGGGTTCCTGGTACTGATTTCTTTTATTTCCATTTTTGCTCTGATTATTACCAGCCTATTTCAGTGGCAGCCACTTTGGTTCTCAACCTTATTCCCAGAGTTCCAGCAAGGTGCTTTTCTCGACCTGAAAATTTCATCTGCGGCCAGCATGCTATTTATCACCGCCTTTATTATTAGCCTAGTTCTACCACTATTGAAAAATGAACAACTAGACAGCAGTCTTCCAGGTTGCATCCTGTTCAGCTTTATTACTCTAGCCTGGTTCCAGACAGCCCATATCTCAGCGACGACGTTTTCTGCTTTCGGCTTACTCCTGATCATCAACCAAACTCATAGCCTGCTCAACATGGTCTACCGAGATGAGCTCACTCAAATACCCAATCGACGTGCCTTAATGAGAGATGTACGCAATGCAGGTAATACCTATGCCCTTGCAATGGCAGATGTGGATCATTTCAAAAAAATCAATGACCAATATGGCCATGATTTAGGTGATCAGGTTCTAAAGGCCATCGCAACAAAACTTTCCCAAATCACCGGAGGTGGTCGAGCCTACCGTTTTGGTGGAGAGGAATTCTGCCTGCTATTCAAAGGAAAAACTGCTGACAACGTGATTGATAATCTGGAGACACTCCGAAAAATTATTGCGGAGTACGACATGACGGCTCGGGACAAAAAATCTCGCCCCTGGCGGCAGAACATGGGTGAAAAACAGCGGGGCGCATCACGAAGCAAGGGTAATATTCGGGCCACGGTGAGCATGGGGTTATCGGATTCTCAAGATAATCTAGACTTTAATTCTGTCTTAAAAGCAGCCGATAAAGCGTTATATCGAGCCAAGGAGGGAGGGAGGAACCAAATTCGGCAGTAACACCCTATTAATCACCTCACTACCAAACAATGCCCAACCAAAGAACAAGCCTTCAATCTAAAACGATGCGCCGGATATCACCTCAAGCGGACGTCAAAAATGCTGGTTAACTTTTGGATTTAACATAAAGCACTAGATTATGGCCAATAATATCAACCCCATGATCAGCAGCGATTCTCTCCTGCATCTCCTCAATTTCTGCACAGTGGAACTCAATCACCTGTCCATCATCCACATTGACCATATGATCGTGATGATCCCCACGATCAACTTCATACACGGCAGGACCATTATCAAAATTATGGCGAACTATCAGCCCAGCGCTCTCAAATTGTGTGAGAACACGGTAAACAGTGGCAATACCCACATCCTCACCGGTCTCCATCAGCTTGCGATAAACATCCTCTGCACTCATATGGCGACCAGAGGAATCTTCCAGAATATGCAAAATCTTTAATCTAGGCGCAGTGACTTTAAGCCCCACCTTGCGTAATTCGCGGTTTTCCTCATTCATTACCTTATGGCCTCTTCTATCCACTGGACGGATTGGGTATTATCGCCGTTCGAAGATATGACTGGAACCCCTAATGCATTTTACTGCACGAATGACTTGCTGTTTGGCCTTGGCTCTCGCCCTTTCAGGATGCTCTGATTTTTCTATGCCAAGCTTCAGTATGCCAAAACTGCCAGGTATTCATAAGTATGATGTTCAACAGGGTAACGTGATCACTCAGGATATGATTGATCAACTGAAGCCAGGAATGACCAAGTCGCAGGTGCGCTTTATTATGGGCACACCACTCATCGCGGACACCTTCAATCAGGATCGTTGGGATTATTACTATAGTTTGGACCCCAAAGAAGGCGAAGAAGTTCGTGAACGTGTTGCGATCTTCTTTGATAACGACCAATTAGTGGGCTTTAGAGGCGACTATCTTCCGAATGTTAGTAATCCTGAAGAATAACTATCTATTCTAGTTATTCTTCAGCTTACTGACGCGCTTTCTCAGCACGGCGCTTACGCACTTCTTTAGGATCAACAATCAAAGGGCGATAGATTTCCACCCTGTCCTTCATCTCCAGCACATGCTCTTTAGGCGGCTTTAGCCCTTTAGTACCCAAAGCTTGCCCAAAGATACCCATCTTGGCGCTCTCCAAATCAATTTCTGGAAACTGCGAAACAATGCCCGATTGCTGTACCGCCTCAAATACGGTTGTACCTTGAGGGACTTGTAATTCAATCAATTGTTGTCGGTGCGGCAATCCATAAACCACTTCGACAGTTATAAGCTCAACATCCGTCATCGACCATAAACCTCTTGCGCCCTCAGTGTCAGAGCATCCACCAGATTATTTGCTACCGAAGTAAACAAACTGGATGATGCAATCCCCACCGACAGGCTATTAAATTCAAATTCCAGATCCAACATCACCTTGCAGGCCGAATCCGTCAATGCGGTAAAACTCCACCCTCCCGATAATTTTTTAAATGGCCCTTGCTGGAGATCCATATCAATTCGCTCAGGTTCAAAAAGGGTGTTACGAGTTGTAAAGCTGTGGCCAATACCACCTTTCTTCAGATCCAATCTGGCGACCATCGAGTTTTCACTCTGCTCGAGAACTTCTGAGCCCACACAATTATCCATGTACAGTGGATAACTCGCCACGTCATTGACCAGGTCGAACATTTGTTGCGCCGAGTACATGACCAGCGCACTGCGTTTAATTGTTGTCAGCATCACCAAAACGTCTTGTAGAGTCCTAAAACAAACACCACCAGTACTAACAGTGGTGAAATAAAGCGCAACACCCAGCGCCAAGAGTAGAATACCCGACTTGACTCATCGCCTAGCTCTTCTTGCACTGTATCAGGCTTCATTATCCAGCCAACGAAGATAGCGATAAATAACCCGGTCAGTGGAAGCATTACACTGGACGTAAGGAAATCCATAAACTCAAAGAACGTAAACCCAGCTACCCGTGTATCAGCCCACTCATTAAATGACAACACACTGCCCAGACCAACAACCCAAGCCACCAAACCGAGTAATAAGCTTGCTGTAATTCGCCTGAAACCCTTGGACTCAATAAGATAGGCCACCGCTGGCTCGATCAAAGAAATTGCTGAACTCCAGGCCGCCAATGTCACCAATACAAAGAAGAAACTGCCAAATAACAAACCACCGGTCATGTTGCCAAAGGCCACCGGCAAACTGACAAACATCAAGCCTGGTCCGGCACCCGGTTCGATGGTTGGATTAGCGAAGACAATGGGGAAAATGGCCAAGCCGGCTACCAATGCCACCACTGTGTCGATAAACCCAACCGCTAATACCGTACGCCCAATCCGGGCGTGCCCAGGCATATAGGCACCGTAGGCCATAATCGCACCCATCCCCAAACTGAGGGTGAAGAACGCGTGCCCCAGTGCTTCCAACACACCGTCCCAAGTCAATGCTTGATAGTTGAAGCTGAATAGAAAACTAAAACCTCGCTCAAAATCGCCATGTTGATAGCCGAATACCAGCAGCACCATCAACAATACAAACAACATCGGCATTAATATTCGCACAGCCACACCAAGCCCTTTGGTGACCCCGCCAATCACTACCGCCATCGTGAGCAGCAAAAAAATAGTTTGCCAGTAGATCAGGGTATTTCTGTCCGCCAAAAGATTACCGAAAATAGCCTCGGCCTGTTCAGCATTAGCCCCCTGAAATGCTCCAGAAGCCATTTGGCCAACATAGTGGAGCGCCCAGCCAGCAATCACAGCGTAATAGGAAAGAATCATTAACCCGGCAGTTACCCCGAGCCAACCGATGGCATTCCAGGCACCGTGTAATCCAGCCTCTTCCGTTAAATAGCGCATGGTATTTATGGGACTCTGACGGCCTCTACGTCCCAACATGACCTCTGCCACCATGATGGGTATTCCCACCAATAAGATGCAAAGTAAATACACCAATACAAAAGCGCCTCCGCCATTTTCACCGGCAATGTAGGGGAATTTCCAGATATTACCCAGACCAACCGCCGATCCAGTGGCTGCCATGACAAAGGTCCAACGGCTAGCCCAGGCACCGTGAACACCTCTTTTCGAACTAGATGTTGCCGTACCAGACTGATTCTGTTCCGCCATTTAATATGCTCTGTATCGACTTGCCCGGATTGTACCGGCAATCCGGGCTGCGAAAAACCAGCGCCGCCCCAATCTTTGCTCTCAAGAAAAAACCAGTACAACAAAACCATAGGCGCATGGATCACCAGTCCTTATAATCCCCGCTATGGCAAAGAAACCCAAGAACACCCAGAAAAGTACAACTATCGCCCTGAATAAAAGAGCGAAGCACGACTATCATCTGGAAGAAAAGTTTGAAGCGGGCATTGCTTTACAAGGCTGGGAAGTCAAGAGCCTGCGAGCTGGTAAAGTACAGCTTACGGATTCCTATGTTTTGCTTAAAGATGGTGAGGCATTCCTACTTGGTGCTCACATTACTCCATTGAGCACGGCCTCAACCCATTTTGTCACCGACCCTTCAAGAACCCGTAAGTTACTGTTAAATCACAAAGAACTAAGCAAGCTATCTCAAAGTGTTCACCAAAAAGGGCATACCTGTGTTGCTACTGCGCTGTACTGGAAGGGGCATCTGGCCAAATGCGAAATTGCACTGGCAAAAGGTAAACTGGCTTATGACAAACGAGAGACTGAAAAGGATCGAGACTGGGATCGACAGAAACAGCGCCTGAAACGCCATGCCAGCTGACATTCATCGCACTGCCATCAAAGTAGCTATAATAGTGGGCACTCTGCTTGCCTTGATTAATTACGGTGACAAGGTGTTAATGGGCACCATGAACACAACAGACTGGTTAAAGTTGGCGCTCACTTACTTAGTTCCCTTTGGTGTATTCTGGTACAGCGCAGCTCGTCTTCAAAAAATTACAATTAATTGAACTCCACCTTCAGAAAAGGTCTAATGGTCAGCCTGTGCTGTGTTAGAATCCTCTATGAGGTTTCGCCTTGTGAAGCGTAAGTTTTCTCAACACAGCATAAGGTGACCAAACCTAGTTCAGGGGGCGTTTTGGATTCGACGCCGGTTACAAAACCCTGGGTGCATGCCGAGATGGTGACCAATCTCGTTAATCCAAAGTCGCAAATTATAGTTGCCAACGACGACAACTACGCACTCGCCGCCTAAGAAACGGTAGATTGCCATCTGACTGGAGCCGTGCTTGTGCGTCCAGCGCTTCATCTACCTTAGGGTAGCGGCGAAGCACTCAGGTGTCATACTCACAAGATCGTGATGAAGCTCGTCCGGGGTGGATTTACTAAACACTTACCGGAATCGCGGTTTACGCGCCCTGCCAGCCGGGCTGTAAAACGTTAAATATAATAGACTGAACTAAGCATGTAGAGCCTTCGGCAGCGGACTGACGGACGCGGGTTCAACTCCCGCCGCCTCCACCAATTCAATGTCTACCAATGACCAAGATTGACCTGAAAGCCCCGTAAAACGGGCTTTTTTGTTGCCTGACACTTCAGTGATGACCATTGCCAACCACTGATTATAAAGTCAAAATTCATGCCTTTCAGCATCAATGTCCCTCTGATACAGTGCCTTCTAGTGTGGACGCGGAATACTCCGCGCCTTTTACAACGGCGTTAGGCAGACAACCGCCTGAACACGGCAGCACGGAAAATAGAAGCTGAATGATGTAGGGGCGACCTATGATGAAGGACATTCTTCTATTCGGGCTAATATCGACGCTAGTCGCCTGCGGTACAGGCAGCGAGGAAGTTCGCCAAGATCCCGCCCGAAGTCCCAACATTCTGCTGATTGTAGCGGATGATCTGGGCTACTCGGACATTGGTGCGTTCGGGGGAGAGATCGCCACGCCGACCCTCGATACTTTGGCATGCGAGGGGCTGATGCTCAGCAACTTCTACGTTTTGCCCACCTGCTCTCCATCCCGGTCCGTGCTGCTTTCTGGAGTGGATAACCATCTGGCAGGCATGGGGACGATGGCGGAAATTAAGACTCCGGAGATGGAAGGGCATTCCGGCTACGCAGGATACCTGAACTTCGAAGTCGCCGCCCTGCCGGAAGTCCTGAGGGCAGCGGGCTACCATACTTACATGGCGGGCAAGTGGCATCTCGGGTCCGAAGAAGAAACGAGCCCTTATGCCAGGGGCTTTGAAGAGACGTTCGCTCTCGTTCCGGGTGGGGGGAGCCACTGGAATGATCGCAGGCCCCTGTCCCCTCCACAGGAGATGATCTACCGCCGCAACGGCGAGATTGTCACTTTACTTCCCGACGACTTCTACTCGACGAAGGACTACACCGACCATCTGCTCGAATGGATCAAGAGAGACCACCGCGACGGCAAACCCTTCTTTGCCTATCTGTCGTATACCGCGCCACACGACCCGCTACACGCACCGTCGGAGTATATCGAGAAGTACAAGGGCAAGTACGACACGGGCTGGGATATCCTGCGAGAGAAACGGCTTGAGAGTCTGAAGGCGCTCGGCATTGTTCCGAAAGCTGTCCGGGCTTTTCCCCGGCTTGCCAACGTGGAGGCCTGGGACGCCATGCCTGCCGACAAGAGACGGGAGCGGGCGCGTGACATGGAAGTCTACGCCGCAATGGTCGACTACATGGATGAGCAGATCGCACGGGTCATTGATCATCTGAAGGAGACAGGGGAGTACGATAATACCCTGATCCTGTTTTTCTCGGACAACGGCGCAAACGGAGCTTTACCGACCGTGTACCCTGGCCAGACCGAAGAATACCTGAACTCCTTCGACAACAGCCTGGAGAACCGCGGCCTGGCAAATTCCTTCATTGAGCAGGGGCCGGGCTGGGCTCAGGCCAGCATGTCTCCCAGTCGCCTGTTCAAGGCGTTCCCGTCTGAGGGAGGGATCCGATCCCCTTTTCTGGTCAAAGTCCCGGGCAAGCCAACTAATGCCGGTACCGTAAGTCACTCTTTCTTCCACGTGCGAGACATAATGCCCACAATTCTTGATTTTGCAGGTGTCGCACACTCTCGGGAAATAGTAGGGCGAGAAGTACATCCTCTGAACGGAAGTTCTGTTCTCGACCTGTTCACCGGGAAGACTCAAGAGGCCTACGCCGGGGCGGACGATGTCGGGTACGAGCTCTTCGGCTTGAAGGCCTATATTGCAGGCGAATGGAAAATCCTGTGGATGCCAGAGCCCTTCGGGACGGGCGAGTGGGAGCTGTTCAACCTGAGTCAAGATCCCGCCGAGATGAACGACTTGAGCGAACAGTACCCTGATCGGCTAGCGGTGATGAAAACGCGCTGGGAGCAGTACAAGAAAGACAACGGCGTTTTGGATATCTCTTATGACGTTTCGGGCTTTTAGTGACGAGAGACGATGATGGGAGGGGGTATATTGGGGGGTATGTAAAATCAATATAATTTATTTTCCATTATATATCATATGGTTGCGCTTATAGATAAAGTGACGCCGCCCCACCAATTCAATGTCTACCAACGACCAAGATTGACCTGAAAGCCCCGTAAAAAGGGCTTTTTTATTGCCTACACTTCAGTGGCAACCATTAATAACCACTACCATCCACCTGCAGTCATTGTCAGTTTTAACATTCCACAAAGCTCGCATATAGCGGGTTTATTCACTTACCCAATACATAAGTTTGGCTGCTCACTATTGATCAAAAAATAATCGATACGACTCTTTTTTTTGTGCGTTTTTTGCGACCCTTTTTTACAATAAAGTAACCATTTACTGCTATATTGCTTAGGTACATGGAAAATAAAAGGGGTATACGGTTATGAAGCGGGTCTTTGATAGTACTTCTCGTGCATTACTGGCAACACTGATGACTGCGTTGTTAGTAATCCCGTCGGTAAGTGTTGCAAAAAATCTTGTTGAAGAGCCTAGCACAGGTGAAATGGTTCTTGATGCTGTGGTGGCGCGCCCCATACTGTTGGTGGCGACGGTTGCAGGGACTGCTTTGTATCTGGTCACTTTGCCATTTTCACTAGCGGGCGGTAATGCGGGTGACGCAGGTGAAGCACTGGTTGTTGGGCCTGCGAGAAGTACGTTTGTTCGCTGTCTTGGCTGTCGTA
>JBALWM010000001.1:0-20045 GCA_036960905.1 Porticoccus sp. | reverse complement strand
GCACTGGTTGTTGGGCCTGCGAGAAGTACGTTTGTTCGCTGTCTTGGCTGTCGTAGTTTGGGCCATCAGGAATAAGGCACTAGCTTAGTTTGCTAAAGCTGGCGGTTCCATGTCCCAGATTTACCTCTAAAGTGTTCCTGCTCTGGTGTAGCCATTGGTACAGCAACTGCCACACCGGTGTTTAAGACGCCAGCCAATCAGCGGGAGGGGTAGGCCAAAAGTCTATGGCTTTCTCCTTGTAGACCGTCGTTCTAATTCTTATTCCACACAGCCAATTAGCATTTTCAGAAGTGGCTAGAAAACCACCTATAGCTTCTTTGCGGCTTGTTAAATACCGACAGAATTATGATCGATGGAGCCGACAGAGTCTTGAAGCGGCCCCAGCGGATTATTGCGGGTTTCTTCTTCATCAATAATAGGTACGCCGTTCCAAATCTTGTACACCACAATACCATGATCAATAACAATCAAAGCATTAAAGCTCCATCCGGTTTCAATTCTGTCACGCTTAAACTTCAATAAATCCATAAACAGATTACCAACACGCACACTTTTGCTGACCCCGGGTGATGCTTCATAGCCAAGACATTTCTCACGAGCTGATATACATGTGCGCACACTCGGCGGTAAATCTTCAGACTTCACTGAATCATTTGGGCTAAATGTTCGAATAATATCCAGATAAGACAGAATTCTTACATTGGGAGTACTATATGGGTCAAAGCCAAGCGCCTGCAGATCAGATAAGACCGTCTCATACAAAATAATACTATCGTATGAGGCTTTAGCCTCCTCAAAACTATTCCACTGAGATTTTGTTTTAGCCTCACCTTTTGGTAAAGCACCACTACACGATACCAACATCATGGCTACCATAGAAAGTAGCCACCAATTCAGCCCGCAAAGCACCACTTTTTTCTTCATAACAACTAAATCTACCTTTATTAAACACCTCCAATCATTACATTAAAGACAATCTAAGTCTAAACGAAAGCGCCACCGTTAATTGTGCACCACTAGGTACAACGCACGACCATTGCGACTAATCTTCAATAACACCGATTCGTTGTTGTGTGATAAGGCTTCTTTAAAACTCTTGAGATCACGTACCCGCTGACGGTTTGCACCAACAATAACATCTCCGGGTCGCAAGCCACAGTAGGCTGCCGCACAACTAGGTGACAACCCCGCTACCACTACACCCTCACCATCAGGATTATTCTCAAACCGGGCACCATCCAACAGGCCGTGAAGCTTATTGCTAATAGAGGAAAGTTGCTGTGGCTCACCCACTTCTACATTTATTTTTTTAGTTTTACCTTCTCGAATTAAAGTGAGCTTAACCTTATCCCCAATCTCCTTGATGCCAATCTGGCTACGGAGTTGACCCGTAGAAGTGGTCTTCCTGCCATCAACAGCAATGATGACATCGCCCGGTTGAAGCCCCGCCTTCTCGGCTGAAGAATCGTCACTGACACCAGTTACCAGCACACCTTGCTGACCATTCTTCAGATCAAATGCCTCTCTCAGCTCGGGGGAAATAGCCTGTATCCCTATACCCAATTGTCCACGGCGTACCTCTCCATGAGCAATAATTTGCTTCATACTGGCTTTAGCCATATTCATTGGGATTGCAAAGCCGATCCCCACATTGCCGCCTGCAGGCGCAAGAATAGCTGTGTTGATACCAATCAGCTCGCCATGAAGATTCACCAAAGCACCACCAGAATTACCGGGGTTGATAGAAGCATCGGTCTGGATAAAGTTTTCATAGCCCTCTATACCCAACCCTGTGCGCCCTAAAGCACTCACCACGCCAGTGGTCACGGTCTGACCCAAGCCAAAGGGGCTACCAATGGCAACAACAAAGTCACCCACTTCCAATCTATTTGAATTACCCAGAGGTACTTCAGACAGGTCCTTGGCATCAATCTGGAGAATAGCAATATCCAGCTCTGGATCAGAACCCTTCACCTCGGCTGTAAAAGAACGTCCGTCTGCCAGTGAAACCTGCACCTCATCAGCACCATCAATCACATGAGAATTGGTCATTACAATCCCGTTAATGGCATCGACAATAACTCCAGATCCGGCACTTTGCTGACGTTTTTTCGGCGCTTGCTTGGGCATACGCTGTTGATCTGGGACATTAAAAAAACGTCTAAAGAAAGGGTCATTCAGCAGTGGATTTTGAGCTTGTTGTTTAGAAAAAGTAGCAATATTGACAACGGCTGGATTGACCTGCTTCAACATGGGGGACAGTGAAGGCAGCTTATTGCCCTCTCCATCTGATAGCGGTAATGCGGCCTGTGCTACCACGGTAAAACAACACATGAAAACCACAAACAACCATTGACGAACTTGCTGCATAGTATTACTCCTGATTATTACTGATTTATCACACTACTTGTTTGGGACTAGGCTGAATCAGTGCCAAAATTCAGAGACGAACATATTTATTGTGACCAATTTTTCCAACACTTTATGCCCCAGTGTCACTGAGACATGAGTCTCCTAAAAAAATTCCAACACATCGTGTTTAAACTAATTACTGACAACCATCTCAGAAAAAAATGGTGTCATTTTTATATTACTGACTCGCTGCATGCACAAAACTCAGGGGGCAAAATTTAGCGCACCACCAACACCGAAACAGGTGCAAAGAGTGATACTTGATGACTTAACGTACCCAACCCCTGCTCTTCTTTATTAAAGGTCCGGGATGTCATCACGATCAAATCAATATCCTTTTCTTGAGAAAACTTGAGAATTTCCTGTGCTCTTTTACCGACGAGAATAGTTGTATCAATAGGGACACCAACAAAGTCAGCTTTAAACCGATGCTGCCAATCACTCAACTTCTGATTAGCCTTTTCCGCTAACTTCAAATAGAAATCTTCTATCTCCTCATCAGCATCATCACCCACTTTTTCAACCACATGTAACAACTGAACACTGCCATGATTTTGTGATGCCATGGTTAATGCCATATGAATGGAGAGTTCACTCTTATCCGCCAAATCTGTAGGTACCAGAATATTCTTATACATCATCAAATCCTGTCGAAAGTTTTTTGCAAAGTGCACTAAAAGAAGAGTGCACTAAAAGAATAGACTCAGATGTTGAAGCATTCAATATCACCCAACAATCTAGACCCAATATAATCCTTCTACACAATTTGACCCAACTTATTTTATAAATAGCTTTAGACCTTGGTCAGATAGCGTACGCCTTCTCTAACACGCTAAGATGTGATGAACTATTTATACACCAACAAAACACCTAGGGGTGACGACGATGAAAGCAGTAGTACTGGAAGAGCTAGGAGGGCCAGAGCAACTACACATTCAAGAAGTGGATACACCGTCACCCAATGCTGGCGAAGTCAGGGTCAAACTACTGACTTCCGCACTTAATCGTCGTGACTATTGGATCACTAACGGGCAATACCCTGGTATGCAACTACCCTGTATTGCAGGGTCTGATGGCGCGGGCATTGTAGATATGGCTGGCGAGGGCGTAGACCCCAGCCTTATCGGGCAAGAGGTTGTCCTATACCCCGCCCGGGCATGGGGAGAAAACGAAGCCTATTTCGGCCCTGATTTTCGTGTTCTTGGCATGCCAGACCAAGGAACTTTTGCTGAATATATATGTACACCATGGACAGATATCCATAGAAAACCTGAACACCTGAGCTGGGAACAAGCGGCGGCAATACCACTGGCTGGGCTGACGTCTTGGCGAGCCGTGGTTACCCAAGCTAACGTCAAGTCTGGTGACAAAGTACTTATTACCGGTGCGGGCAGCGGGGTCTCCACCTTTGCCATCCTTTGGTGCGTTAATCTAGGCGCTGAGGTTTATGTGAGTACCAGTAATGAAGAAAAACTGGAAGCGGCCAAAGTATTAGGTGCCGTGGCTGGGGGAAACTACAACGACCCCGAGTGTTACAAAAAGCTTCGACAACAGTCCGGTGGATTTAATGCCGTTATCGACAGTGCAGGGGGTAATGCTCTGAACAGCATTTTGAATACCCTTCTACCCGCAGGACGCTTTGTGTTTTTTGGATCAACTCTGGGTAATCCTGACAAAGGCCTCCCTCTTGCCAAGATATTCTTTCAACACATCCGTATTCAGGGCACAACGATGGGTAGTAATGCTGAATTTGAAGCCATGTTGAATTTTCTAAGCGATAAAAAAATTGAGCCCGTCATTGACCGAGTGTTACCTTTATCAAAGGCAGTGGAAGCACACAAGCTGATGGAAACCTTTGGTCATACTGGCAAGATAGTGTTGAAAAATACCTAATCGACCATCACTGTAGGGGGGCTGCTAAAAAACGGCTGTATCAGCCCCCTGCAACACACCCTCCTTATCTGATTATTTCTCTACACTTATTTTCCCCACACTTGTTTTTCTAAAGATGCCAAAACAGTAACATAGGCCTGATAACAAATAGAGATCAGCACCGATGAGTTCCCCCAGAGGACAATTTTCATCAAAAACCGGCTTTATACTGGCAGCCTCAGGCTCCGCTGTGGGCCTGGGCAACATCTGGGGGTTCCCTACCAATGCTGCAGAAAATGGTGGCGGCGCCTTTGTACTGATTTATTTCATACTGGCATTCTGTCTCGCATACCCAGCCCTGATGGCCGAGCTAATTATTGGTCGGCATACTAAATCCAATATGGTCAGTGCATTGCAAAAAATATCGACTGGAGGAATTGCGAAAAGCATCGGCAAACTGACCGGCTTCTATGGGGTTATTATTGCCACGCTGATCCTCAGTTTTTACAGTATTGTCGCGGGCTGGATGCTGGCATTTTTGCTAGAACCCTTATCAACAGTAACAGGGTTGTCTGACGTTTCTATTTGGCTGACCGAATTTGGTAATACGCGCAATATCATTTTCAGTGCCGTATTTATAATACTAACTACTACCGTTATTAGCGCAGGCGTTGAGCAAGGCATCGAAAAATGGTCCTGCCGTTTAATGCCATCCATGTTACTTCTCATGGCCTGCTTGATTGTGTACGTGATGTTTCAAGACGGCGCCATAGCAGGACTCAAAGTCTATCTACTACCAGATTTTCGACAAATAGGGGATCCGCAGCTGATTGCCAGCGCGATGGGACAGGCATTCTTTTCCCTTTCCCTAGGCGTCGGCGCCATGCTGATCTACGGATCCTATTTAAGTCCCGACGAAAACCTACCTGCCATGGGAGCCATCGTTACCATTGTGGATTCATCGATTGCCTTCTTAGCGGGGTTACTCGTGATACCAGCCCTGTTTGTCGCTCAACAACAGGGCGTCACCATTTATAACGAGGCAGGCAATCTGATCGCAGGGCCAGACCTGATATTTCAAACATTGCCTACCCTTTTTCACAGCATGGGGGCTATTGGTATTCCCATCGCTCTGGTTTTCTTTTGCCTGATGACCATTGCTGCGCTGACATCTTCCATATCCATGCTGGAAGTTCCCGTTTCCTACACCATCGAAAATCACGGGGCAAGTCGCCATACTGCGGCTTGGTTAATCGGTATTGTAGTCTTTGTACTCAGCAGCCTAATCGCTCTAAATTTTGACAGGCTATTTAACGTCATCGTGACGCTCACTACCGAATATAGCCAACCATTGCTGGGGCTCATGCTATGTATTTTTACTACCTGGGTATGGCACAGAGATAAGATGCTGACTGAAATTCGCAGTGGAAACCCACAGGTGGAGCAATCATTATTTTGGAAGATATGGCCGGGTTATGTACGCTTTTGCTGTCCAGCACTTATTCTCCTGATGCTCACTCAAAGCGTATTAAATTAATAAGAAGAATAACCCCGACAATTACAACCAGCGGGAATTCTTGGAAAACTGGCTGCGCAAAAACTCCATCTGATCCCCAAGAATACGGCGGGAATTTATCAGCGCCAAATACTCAGCATTATTGGGACGATAAGGTAGAGCCACTAGCTCCATGCTGAGTTCCTCAAGTAGATAATTGGCTTTGTGTTGATTACAGCGCCGGCAAGCTGCAACCACATTCTCCCACCTATCATCACCACCTCGAGACCTAGGCACAATATGATCGCGGGTCAGCTGGCCTGAAGGAAACTGCCGAGAGCAATACATACAAAGGTGCCCATCTCTGGCAAACAGAGCGAGATTATTGAGCGGATAGTTTGTACGCGGTCTGGCTAAATATTCGCCGCCACAAGCAATAATACTAGGCAGCACAACCTGGGACTGTGTCCCATCGACTCGGGAATGGCCACCCCTCACCATTTTCACCACATCACCCAATGTCCAGACAACCATATCCCTTGCAAAGAGACACACCGCCTCCTGCCAGAGAAGCCATTCAATCGGCTGGCCCGCCATATTAAGTCGCAAAATCTTAGGTTGCACCATCACATACCCCTCTTAAGAGCGTCATACTCATTTGACAATACCGCCCCCTAAAACACTGATCTTTAAAGCGGGAAGAATTAAAACAGTGAGGCCTAAAAAGCAAAAACCCCATCAACTTGGGTTGATAGGGCCTGAAATGAGAGAGGGAGAGAAAGTTACACCGCTGCATTCTTTTATGCCGGAGATAACTAACATGTAGGTTCAACAACCAGTTTATTTTGCAACTGCTGAAGGCTTACTCTCCCTTAAAGGGTGTAGTTGCCATCATCATAACCCGGAGAGGACTACTGTCAAGCTGAGGAGTCAGACAAAAGAAAGCCCTGATACACCTATGTATCAGGGCTCAAGGCAGTACAGGAACATGCTGTCCGTTCATGGACAAAATAACCAAACATCCGTATTGTTCCATGGTGTTACACGTCCGTGTGCAGCAGCTTCCATGCACGAGAGACTATCCCCCTTTTACCTATTTGGAACTATTGGGGATTTTCTGCTTTTAGTGTAGGAAATATCCTACAAACATGAACCCTGATAAAATTGACCCACCACAACGGCTCGGTTAGTGTTGCACCTTGATTTTTGGAGGGAACACCGTGGCAGCTCGGAAAAAGTCTGTTGATTTTGAACATAAACTCAGCCAACTGGAAATACTGGTCAGCGAAATGGAAAAGGGTTCGCTAAGTCTTGAGGATTCACTCAAAGCCTTTGAAGACGGCATCAAGATTACCCGTGAATGCCAACAAGCACTTAAAGATGCCGAACAAAAAGTTGAAATGCTCACCCGCGACTCTGACCAACCAACCCCCTTTGAACCTGAGAGTGAATAATGGGTAACATCCCCTTCACTGAGTTTCTCAGCACTTGTCAGCAGCGGGTTGACGAGCAATTGGAAACGTTACTTCCCGATGATGATGGACCTGCAAGCCAATTATTCGCTGCGCTCCGATACAGTGTATTCAATGGTGGAAAGCGTATACGACCAGTACTGGCCTACGCTGCCGCCCATGCTCTTGGAGGTATAAACCGGGACACTGACCGTGTAGCTGCTGCCGTAGAGCTCGTCCACGCCTATTCTTTAATTCACGATGACCTACCAGCAATGGATGACGATGACTTACGGCGGGGTAAACCCACTTGTCATATCGCATTCGATGAAGCCACCGCTATTCTTGCTGGTGATGCCTTGCAAACACTGGCTTTTGAACAACTAACAGCGTTACAGCACACATCACCTGAAACCACCTTACACATCATTACATCTCTGGCAAAGGCCGCAGGCGCACAAGGCATGGTCGCAGGACAAGCTATCGATATTGCTGCCGTCAATGGAGCCCCCACACTGGAAGAACTGGAACACATGCACCGCCAGAAAACGGGTGCCATGATCGTTGCCAGTATTACCATGGGTGCACTGTCCACAGAAAATGTAACGGAACAACAACTGTCCTCCCTGATAAGCTATGGCGAAGCAATCGGTCTTGCCTTTCAGGTACAGGACGACATCCTCGATGTGACGGCCAACACATCGATGCTTGGAAAACAGCAGGGGGCAGACCAAGCGATGAATAAGCCAACCTATACCAGCCTGCTCAGCCTAGATGGCGCAAAAGAAAAAGCGATACAACTGCAAGAAGATGCGATCGATGCGCTATCCGATTTTGATCAACATGCAGGTCAACTTAGAGCCATTGCCGATTACATTGTGAATCGCAACTACTGATGATGGTCTTTTTAACAGAACCTACGGCTAAAACACCAACCCCCAGAGTCTCTAAGAGCATTTTCGTGTAACATTGCCTCCCTGATTCTGGATTCCACCTGCATGGCAAAAACCTTTAACGACATACCGCTAATTCGCCCGAAAATACCGTTGCTCGATACTATCGACAACCCATTTCACCTCCGGGAGCTTGAAGAAGATCAACTGCTGACATTAGCAGATGAGCTGCGGTCCTACCTACTTTACAGTGTTGGTAAAAGCGGCGGCCACTTTGGTGCCGGACTAGGCACTGTAGAGCTGACTATTGCCCTGCATTATATTTTCAATACTCCCCATGACCATTTGGTATGGGATGTTGGTCATCAAGCCTATCCCCACAAAATTTTGACGGGCCGAAGGGATCAAATGCTCACTATCCGACAGGCCGAAGGCTTGTCTGCATTTCCCAAGCGCGATGAAAGTGAATACGACACCTTTGGCGTCGGGCACTCAAGCACCTCGATCAGTGCCGCTCTGGGCATGGCGCTGGGTGCCTCAATGAATGGAAAAAAGAGCAAGGCTGTGGCCATTATCGGTGATGGGGCCATGACCGCAGGTTTAGCTTTTGAAGCACTCAACCACGCAGCCCACACCGATGCAGACATACTGGTCGTCCTGAACGACAACAATATGTCGATCTCTCACAATGTAGGTGGACTAGCGACCTATTTCTCCAAACTATGGTCCAGCCGTTTTTACAACACCATTCGTGAAGGTGGGAAAAAAGTACTCAGGTCAGTGCCCTCAGCGGCCACCTTTGTCAGAAAAACAGAAGAACACTTAAAAGCTATGGTGGCTCCAGGGATCGTATTCGAAGAGCTGGGGTTCAACTACATTGGCCCCATCGATGGCCATAATCTCCCCCTGCTGGTGCAAACACTGCGCAACCTGAAAGCGCTCTCCGGGCCAATTTTACTCCACACCATTACTCGCAAGGGTAAAGGGTTTGCCCCTGCTGAGGCAGACCCGGTGGGTTATCACGCCCTCAATAAAATCGAGCCAAAAAGCAAACCAAAAGTTGCCGTACCTCAGCCAACTTCTGTGGTCAGCCCACCGAAGCAGAAATACCAACAGGTGTTTGGCAGTTGGCTCTGCGATATGGCGGAGAGAGAACCTCGGTTAGTCGGCATTACCCCCGCCATGTGCGAGGGATCTGGAATGGTCGAGTTCGCCAAACGCTTTCCAGACCAATTCCACGACGTGGCCATCGCAGAACAGCATGCTGTCACCCTGGCCGCTGGTTTGGCCTGCGAGGGCATAAAACCCGTTGTCGCTATCTATTCAACTTTTTTGCAGCGAGCCTACGATCAACTTATCCACGATGTGGCACTACAGAATTTGGATGTTTTATTTGCTATTGACCGGGCAGGCCTAGTGGGCGAAGACGGCCCCAGCCATGCGGGTAGTTTCGATCTGACCTACCTGCGCTGCATCCCCAACATGATGGTAATGACGCCTTCTGATGAAAATGAAACCCGGCAAATGCTCTACACCGGATTTATCCACAAAGGTCCCGCTGCCGTTCGCTACCCTCGTGGAACAGGCCCCGGAACTACCATTGAAAAAGATATGACGGCACTACCAATTAGTAAAGGCCTCATACGTAGAGAAGGCAACCAAATAGCCATTCTCAACTTTGGCACCCTGCTCCCCGCTGCACTAGCAACGGCTGACGAGCTCAATGCTACGGTTGCCGATATGCGCTTTGTGAAGCCCTTGGATACAGGGCTGATCAATCAACTGGCATCGCAACACCGTCTTCTGGTGACGCTTGAGGAGAATACAATCCAAGGCGGTGCCGGTGCGGCCGTTAGTGAATATCTCGCATCCATGGGAATTGTGGTTCCCGTTCTACACCTTGGGCTACCAGACAAATTTGTTGATCACGGCAATCACCAGCAGCAACTAGCAGCAACCGGGCTGGATGCAGCTTCAGTTCAGCATGCCATTGAACAGCGGCTTAGTGAACTGGAAAGTATTCACGGGGTAGTTTCCTAAACCAATCAACACCCACGCCTAAGGTAAAACCTACGTACCGGGCTTCTGAGCTGACTGTACCAACTTAGCCATCGCAGCCAAACTTTGTCCTAGCTGCCCTGCACCACCCAAGCCCCAACCACCATCCACAGGCAGGACAGCGCCATTTATGTAGCTGGCAATATCAGAGGCTATAAATAACGCGGCATTGGCCATATCCTCAACCGTCCCCTGCCGCTTTAGAGGTACAGAGTCGATCACACTCTGGGCACCAGAAGACCCCTTAGGAGCCAGCCTCCTCATACCCTCGGTACCTTCAATGGGGCCAGGCACTAGCGAATTCACTCGGATCCCTTCCGGCCCCCACTCCATTGCTGTAGTGCGGGTCAGCATATCCACCCCAGCCTTGGCGGCACAAACATGTGCCTGCATTTCCATGGGGATAAAGGCCTGGGGAGCAGAAATATTAATAATACTTGCCCCCGGCTTTCTCAGGTATTCATAGCTATAACGGAGTACGTTAAAGGTGCCCAACAAATCGATATCCATAACGGCTTTAAACGCATTACTGGACATTTCATTAGCAGCAGCAGGGAAGTTACCTGCTGCACCCGAGATCAACACATCAATAGATCCCAATTCACGATGGGTCTGCTCAAACACTGCCTGGAGCCTATCCTCATCACGCACATCAGCAGTAAAGCCAAGGACCTGACCACCATTTTGTTTCAGTGCCTTAATGGCGGCATCTACTTTATTCTGCGAACGGCTCATCACGACCAACGTAGCACCAGCCTTGGCAAAACCTTGGGCAATACCAAGATTGATACCACTGGTACCCCCAGCCACAAACACCGTCTTATCACGATAATCAAACTGACACTGAGACATGACTTCTCCTGACTACCAACCACCACTGGCAGCACTAAACACTACTAAGGCTCAATGCTCATTGGACAGCAGGGCATCGATCAACTCAAGTAATATAATTAGCTCCACTGATTGATCAGAAGAGTCCTTAAAATACTCTTCGGCCATAGGCGAAATTTTACAGCTCTCTGGAAGAGGCGCCGCTGTCTGCACCAACAAATTCATACGTGGTAGAAAGATAAACTGAAGCCATTCGATAAATTCCAAGGTATCCATAGCAAAGGGCTCGGTGCTGGCAAGCGCACTTGGTGAAGGGATGGTATCAGACCAACAATTCATCTTCCTGAGGGCTTTTTCCACATCAAGAAGCTGCGATGCCAGCTCTATGTAAATGTTATTCACTAAATGGCCACCTATATTAGCCTCACCGACGCGCTTATCACCCATAGTCTCGACGAAATGGAGGCAAATCATCCAGTAATTGCTTGCCGTAACGCTTAGTGACAATGCGTCGATCCAAAATAGTGACACGTCCCACATCGGTTTCTGTACGAATTAATCTGCCACAAGCTTGGTGTAATCGCAGGGAGGCATCTGGCAACATAAGTTCCATAAATGCATTCCCACCCTTTTGCTCAAACCACTCTGAGAGTGTCGAATGTACGGGGTCATCCGGTACAGCAAAGGGTATTTTGGCAATCACCACATGGACACAATATTTACCCGGGAAATCCATGCCCTCGGCAAAACTGGCCAGACCAAAAATAACACTGCCATCGCCGTTATCTATCACCGCCTTGTGGCGCCGGACAATTTCCTGATGGGCCCATTGCCCCTGAATTAATACTTTCCCCACATACTCTTCTGGCAGCTGCTCATACACCAATTGCATCTGTCGCTTGGAAGAAAACAGTACCAGAGAACCTTCTTGCCAATCGATAATGTCAGGCAATTGAGCAATCAACGCATCGGTGTGTGCTCTCGCATCACCGGGGTCAGCACCGATATCGGGTACTGATAGCACCCCCGCCTTAGCAAAATCAAAGGCGCCCGCTACTACAGAAAACTGTGTAGTATTGGGTAACCCGCAGCGCTTTTGAAAGCCATCAAAAGAACCCAGCGTCTGCAATGTGGCCGATGTAATTACCGTCGCATAACAGCGTTGCCAGAGACGCTCACGAAAGATACCTCCGGCATCGGTAGGCGACGCCGATAACTGAATATCCATATTGCCGCCAGCACTCTGCTCAAGGGATAACCAACGGGCATAGGGCGGGCCTTGCCCCGAATCTATCGATGCATAACATTGCCAGAGATGCTGCGCTGCCTCCACACGGCCCTGCCAGATACCCACATGCTGAAATAGCTGTTCCAGATCTACTCTAGGTACAGGGAAATGTGGCTCGTCCATCCCATCACCCACACGATCGGAAAGAACCTCCAGTGCCGATGCCAGCGAACTCAAACTTTCAGAAATATGTCCGGCCAGCTCCCGCACTTCATCACCAGGGTCTCCACCTGGAAAACACCAACGACACTCTTCATCACCCGAGGACTCCCGGTCCAGTAATTTCTCAAACATCGGATAACTGAGCCCAAGCAACCGCTCTGCTGCACTGGCTAGATTGGCAACCTTTTCGATTCGCGTTGTCAGGTCTGGCGTATTAATCAGCAGTGGCAGTCGTCCCACAATCTGCTTTTGCATTCGACCAAACCAATTGATGGTACTTCTCAGACGACATTGACCGGAAAAATGATTAAGTGCTGTAGTGGCAATTCGATGGCCTTCATCAAAAATATAAATTGTATCTTCGGGTGCCGGCAGAATAACCCCACCACCCAACGCCAGATCAGCCATAACCAGGTCATGGTTAGCAACAATACAGTCTGCTTCTTCAAGCTCATCTCGAGCTTTAAAAAAACAACACTCTCGGATATAACGACAGCGGCGCCCTGCACACTGTCTGCGGTCTACTGTAAGTGGCCGCCAATCAGTATCTTCCATCGATTCAGGCCAATTATCTCTGTCACCTGGCCAACTTCCACTCTTCAGGGACTCATCCATGGCTCGATAACTGGCAATAATGTTACTGGTAGGATTAAAGTCAATTTCATCCTCGAACAGAAATACGCCACTATCTTTTGCGCTGGCTGTATCAAGACACTGCTCTAACCGCAAAGGACACAGATAGCGGCCACGCCCTTTGGCCAAACTAATCGTATATTCCCACCCCGTGCTCTTCAGTAATGCGGGGATGTCCCGGTTAACTAATTGCTCCTGAAGCGCAACAGTGCCAGTAGCCACGACGACCCGCTTACCCAGCTGACGAGCAATAGGTAATGTTGATAATAAATAAGCGAGTGTTTTTCCGGTGCCAGTACCCGCCTCAACGACACAGAGTCCATTCGCGGAGACTCTTTGACCGTCATCATCCTCTTCAATATCACCCAAGACATTGGCAATGGCGGCAATCATTTGCTTTTGACCGAGCCGCGGGCGCAACTCGTTGCTGGCTAAGAACTGACGATAGCCCTGCTGGATTTCTTCTTTAAGATCAGCATCCAACACTGTCAGGAGAGGCTAAGTTTCTGACGAACCGGATTGGCATACATGGCCAAGACTATATCGTGATATTCGGCCGGTATAGCATTCATACGATCATTAAACTCTCGAACAGCTTTCGGCCAGTCACACACCATACCTGCTTTCCACTCTGTCACCGCTACAGCAGTTCCATCCAACTGCTCATACGCAATAATATTGGTCGGGTGCAGGTGATAATTACCTATGATTTGCTGGTCCACAGTAGCTGCCATGTCATCGGCAGAATCAACACCACCCACCAGCGGTGAGCCAAAGGCTACATGAACAGAACCCTTTCGCCCAACAATGCCATTATAGATACTGACAAAATCTTCGTGCTCGTCCTTCTCGTAAACACCCTCAGTTTGCTTAGCATAGAGCTCCTGCCCTTTAGCTGCATCCAGTGGGTCAAGCTCGTAGGATATCGCCACCGGCACGACGTTAAGCTCACCCAAAGCATCGGCAAATGTCTGCTCTTTTTGTTTACTGAGAGCCAGCATTTTCAGCAAAGCCGGCTCCGTTTTATCAATCCCATCTTTTGCTCGGCCTTCCCGCTGTGCAATCCAAATTGATGCATGCTCCTCAGTCAATGAGTATCGAATATAACGGGATAACTGTAATAGAGCCGCTAACTTCTCTCGTCGCCCAGAAACAGAACGCTTAACAATGAAGCTCTTATTTACCCGCATCAGGTCCGAGGTAAATTCCTTGGTTAACAAGTTGTCTCCAATAGCAATACGTACTGTTTCCCGATTGTCATCATAGAGCGCCACATTGACAAAAGCCGGATCCATGGCGATATCTCGATGGTTGCTTATGAAGAGGTAGGGAGTGTCTCTATCCAGCTTATCAAGCCCTGACACAGTCACCGTACAATCAATATTTTTTAACAGGTTGCCGAGGCTAGCCCGCATAGCGGAGTGCAAATCATGTACTGTATTTATTTTATTAAAGACACTATTCAACGCTCGTCTAATAAGTGGACGCAGTAGCCACGGTGCCCAACGTGCAATTCTTGGATATTTTATAGACAAAAGGGTGTCGATAAATTCCCGATTACCCGAAAGCCGGGAAAGAACCTGAGGGACCTCATTGTCACGATAAGGACGGATGTCATCAAATGTATTCATATCAAATGGAATAATTAATTTCTGGGTCTGCCCTATAATTAAGGGCAAAGGATTAAATCAAAAAAGTAGGCTACCAGATTTCGACCTGAACAGAGTAATAAGTAATCTCTACTTGTTCCTGCAATGAAGGATCAATCTCGGTGCATGTATTTTTTCAGCTCACTACCGAGGGTTATACCAATGCACCTCAGAAGCATATTTATCCACCAAATGCGTTACATCCAGAATGATGGAAAACAATGCCATCCGTACTAGCAATCCATTATCTGTTTGTCGAAAGATCGCCAGGTTCGGGTTACTGTCCAGATCACTGTCCAGCTCATTTGCCTCAGCCCGGGAGTCTCTAGGCAAAGGGTGCATAATCACTGTATTGGGTTCACAGTGAGAAGTATAAATTGCCTGATTAAGGCGGAATTTGCCACGATATAAGTCTGCCTCATCTCTGCTGGCAAACCGCTCTTCCTGAATTCGTGTGGAATAAACAATATCAACATGGGAGATTCCTGACTCAATTTTGTCAGACTCCTCCACCGAAAGACCCGCACGCTGCATGTCACCCACAAGCTCAGCTGGCATAGACAACTCACTAGGAGAGATAAGCTGAACAGAGACGTTGTCAAACAGCATCAGTAACTTACTGAGAGAGTGAACAGTTCGCCCATGCTTCAAGTCACCAATCATGGCAATACGAAGGCCATCCAAACCACGTCCCAAACCCTTTAATTCTTTCTCTATAGTGTAAAGATCAAGCAATGCTTGGCTAGGGTGTTCATTACTGCCATCTCCGCCATTAATGACGGGGACTCGACTGGCACTAGCAAAATCTGCCACGGAACCAGACTCTGGATGACGCATACAGATAATATCGCTAAACCCTGACAATACCCGGGCGGTATCCTGTAACGACTCCCCCTTGGCTAGGGCCGAAGCTTCAAAGCCAACCGTTTCGCGTACCTTTCCACCTAATAGATTGAAGGCACTACCAAAACTGATCCGGGTTCGGGTGCTGGCCTCAAAAAACATATTGCCAAGAATCGCACCATCCAGAACCCGCGTAATTTTTTGACGCTGGGCATAGGGCTCCATGCGATCAGCCACCCGAAAAATATGATCAATATCAACTCGTTCGAATTGACTGATGGAGAGAATACTCGCGCCCTTAAATTCCACACTGCCCCCGTATACCATTCATTACGCCGCAGTATTCTAGCGGCTTTACCATAGGCGAACCAGCCGCTTGCCACACCTATAAAATTTGACTACCCCAGTCCTGAAGAGCACGTAAAATATTGCGATTCTTTTCTGACATACTTTCTTGCCCCAAAAGCTGATCTATCTCAGAAAAATAAGTATCTAGGGTCAGATAACCTTCTGCTGAATTTGTTAGCCTATTAAAACGCAACTCCTCCCAACGGTGCTGCTCCTCATCATTGAGGGTCTCCGGAAAATTTTTCACCCGGTATAAAAATAACAACTGCTGATAACGCTCATCACGAAAGTGCAGAGAATCCGATGCCAGCTCTGCAGCCGAGGCTGTACGAACTTCAGGCAATAATCCTTTGTCCCTCTCATCAAGAAAACCATCATACAAACGTCGCTCAGCATTATCTGTTTGTTCAAATAACCGTGAGGAGAACACCTCGCCTAATTTTGCTGATAAATCATGTTGTTGTAACAACCGCCAGTTTTGTTCACAAAGTACCAGCTCAATACCCAATCTGTGGGCAGATTCAGAATCCAGCAGCTTCGATGTCGCTACAACAGGGCAACGATTTAACTGCACCCCCTTAAGTGGTATTCGCTCAACGTCTTCTGGTAAATCCGCCGCTGGTGTAAATAGCCGTTGCTGTATTTGTTCAGCTGACAGTTTTACCAAAGCCTCGGCATCACCCATCAGATTAAAACAGATCATTGAATTTTTATTGGTAGGATGTCTAGCCAACGGCATCATCAATGCTGTGTAGCCATTCTCTCTTGGCAGCTTACCCGATACGTGGAGGAAAGGTTTGGCATGGGTTAAATCGATTAGGCCTGCCACCTTATGCTTTAACCGATTTTCGTATATGTATCGGTAAAGCTTCGGCTGTTTTGTCATGACTAATTTGGCCATAGCAATGGTGGCGAAAACATCTGACAACGCATCATGTGCAGATTCATGTGCGATTCCGTTTACCTCGGTCAATCGTTCCAGCTTGAAGCAGGGCGATCCATCTTCATAGTCGGGCCACTCAATGCCTTCGGGCCTCAAGGCCCTGGCCAGCCGCATCATATCAATAATATCCCAGCGAGAATTCCCGTGCTTCCACTCTCGCTCATAGGGGTCATAGAAATTTCGATACAGGCTATACCGAGTCACCTCATCATCAAACCGAATACTGTTATACCCCACCCCGCAGGTACCAGGCAGCGATAACTCCCGATGAATTTTTTCAATAAACTCCCGCTCAGGGACACCTTTCTGCTGGGCATACTGTGGTGTTATTCCCGTGACGAGGCAAGCTTGCGGCCAGGGGAGCCTGTCAGTCGGTGGTTGGCAGTATAGGGAGAGAGGATCACCGATAATGTTAAGGTCTTCATCTGTTCGAATACCGGCGAACTGAGAGGGACCATCACGAGAAGGATCTATGCCAAAGGTTTCGTAATCGTGCCAGTAGAGTGTATTTGCCATAGCCATAACCCGTTCGAACAACTGGTGTTTCTATGCAGCCTTAGTAATGAAAAACACCCACAAAAAACGGCGTCCTAAGACGCCGTTTTTAATAGCTAGTATGAGATATCTACCCAGGGCTTATTTTACCACCTCAGTGAAGGTCATCTCACCAACAACACGACGGTTACGGGTGCGGCCCTCATCAGTGTCATTATCAGCAATCGGACGACTTTCACCATAACCAGTAGCAGTGATACGGCTAACATCTACACCGTAATCTTCACTAATCTTGACTTTAACAGCTTCTACACGACGCTGTGACAAATCTTGGTTATAGTCTTCCTTACCACGTGAATCAGTATGTCCTTCCAGCTCCAGAGTAATGTCTTCATGCACTTTCATGGCATTAGCTACAGCTTCCAGCTCATCACCATAGATTGCGCGAACATCTGCTTTGTCGAATTCAAACTCAACATTGAGCTTAACAGTAAGAGTACGTGTTTCTGGCTCAACTTCTCGTTCAGGTTCACGTACTTGCACTGGCTCCGCAACTACTGGGGCAGCAGGCTTGTTGAAGTAGTACCTGAAACCTAAGTTCACAGAAGCATCCCACTTGCCACTACTAGGACCACGAACTTTATTTAACGCCCTTACATCACCATGAAATTCAAACTGTGGAGTAACCAATTTAGACATACCCAAACCAGCCTGAAGCTGATGAGTGTATTCTTCATCTTCCTGAAGGTTACTTGCACCTTCACGGTCATAGTAGGCATAACCACCAACGGCATAAGTGCGCCAGCCGCCATCGTCCTCACCAAACCAATAGTAAGCATTCAGCTGTGCTACTTCTAAATCATCACCAGCTACATCGCTGCCGTATGATGCTTCAAGAGCCCAGTCGTTAGAAAAGCGATAACCGATATTGAAGCTCGTAACACCGGCTTCATCATGCCCACTAACCACTCGCTCACTATCGAGATAGTAATAGCTCAAAGATGGCCCAAGAAACAATCCTTCTTGAGATTGTGCAGACATAGAAACAGCCAGCATCAAACCACCAGCAGCTATAAGTAACTTTTTCATGATATTCCCCAATTTCTATTTAAAAACTACAGGCATCCCCGCCCAACCGCCATCCAGCAGTCTCCGCAATAATAATACATTTTTAAGTAATTTTCTTTTTCTTTGCATTGTTTTTACTACAAAAAAGTACATTTCTTAACGAAAACCAGTACTACCTAGGGCTTACTGATCAAATATTAACCAGCTTCTCCTGTCGTACCCAAGAAACGCCTTTTCAGAAGATAGTCGAGACTAAACACCCACGCAACTTTCTAAGAAAAAAACCGGAAGAAAAACTTCCGGTTTTTTCGACAAACGCTGATCTAACAATTACAGCTTTAATGCATGCTCTTCAATCTTTGCTCGCCAAATTTGGGGCCCTGTTTGGTGAACAGACTCGCCTCTGGAGTCCACCGCCACAGTAACCGGCATATCCACAATCTCAAACTCATAAATCGCCTCCATACCCAGATCTTCGAATGCTACCACTTTGGCACCTATTATCGCTTTTGATACAAGGTAGGCAGCCCCACCCACGGCCATCAGATAAACCGCCTCATTGTCCCTGATCGCTTCAATAGCCACGGGCCCACGTTCTGCTTTTCCAATCATGCCAATCAAGCCCGTTTGCTCCAGCATGGTACGGGTAAATTTGTCCATACGGGTTGCCGTGGTAGGTCCGGCAGGCCCAACAACCTCTTCCCGCACAGGGTCAACTGGTCCTACGTAGTAAATAAAACGTCCTGTCATATCTACTGGTAGCTGCTCACCCTTCGCCAGCATATCAATCATTCGCTTATGTGCAGCATCCCGACCTGTCAGCATCTTGCCTGACAAAAGAACAGTTTCACCGGGCTTCCAGTCTTTAATATCTTCACTGGTCACGGTATCAAGATTAACTCGGCGTACGCTATCGCCCACTTCCCAAGTAATTTCTGGCCAGTCATCTAAGCTTGGAGGCACCTGTTTAGCGGAACCTGAACCATCTAGCACAAAGTGTGTATGGCGAGTCGCAGCACAGTTGGGAATCAATGCCACGGCCTTATTCGCGGCATGGGCAGGAAAATCTTTCACTTTCACATCCAAAACCGTGGTTAGCCCCCCTAACCCCTGAGCACCAATACCCAGATTGTTCACTTTTTCATACAACTCGAGACGGAGCTCCTCTGCACGATTTGAGGCACCCCGTGCCTGTAACTCCTGAATATCAATGGAACCCATCAATGACTCTTTGGCTAATAACATTGCTTTTTCTGCTGTGCCACCAATGCCAATACCCAACATACCGGGCGGACACCAACCAGCCCCCATTTTAGGCAGCTGCTCAAGTACCCATTCCACGACAGAATCGGATGGATTCAGCATGGCAAATTTTGATTTAGCCTCAGAGCCGCCCCCTTTGGCCGCCACATCAACCTCCACCTTATCTCCGAGCACAATTTCGTAATTAATCACGGCTGGGGTGTTGTCACCGGTATTCTTACGAGCACCATCGGGGTCTGCCAGCACGGAGGCACGAAGCACGTTATCAGGATGCTTATAAGCTCGACGCACGCCCTCATTAATCATATCGGTGACACTCATATCACCTTGCCACTGCACAT
>JBALWM010000125.1:0-4638 GCA_036960905.1 Porticoccus sp. | reverse complement strand
AGTGCTAAAAGTTCTCCTTTAGATAACTTTGTGCCAACCTCGCCGCATTGTCGTTACCGCTAGCAGCCTTTTCTAGCAGCGCCTTGGACTTGGCCTTATCACCAAGAAGGTAATACACCTGTCCTAGCTTAAACGTCGAATCTGATGCTTTTCGATGAGCTGGATAATTTTCAGCGACTGTTGAAAAAGACTGACGAGCCAGCTCCAGCTGACCCTGCAAAACATAAATCTCTCCCAGCCAGTAATGCGCATTTGCTACGTATTTCCCATTAGGGTATTTGGCATGATGCTCTTTAAAAAGGGCAATGGACTCTGGAACCTTACCAGCCTTCAGCTGATTGTATGCATTACTGTAGTGTTCAGTTTCATCCGTCGAACCCGCCGCTGGGATACCGGGCGGGGCGCTAGCTGTTTCTGTAGAAGTGCCAACTGTCACAGGACGAGTGGACTGAGCAGGGTTTTTTGCACCACCAACTGCAGCGGCACTGAGGCGACGATCAAGATCCATATAGTCATCCATTTGCCGAGCTTTTAACTGGGTGACTTCGTAGTTCAACTCTTCCACCATTCCGCGCAAGGTTCTAATCTCATCCTGAAGAACCTGTATCTGGTAGTGCATATCGCCAGCCTGAGGCAATGGCACTGGTGCAGGAGCCTGAACAGCAGGCATTTGAGGTGCAGGCACGGTGGTATTAACCGGCTGGTGTTGACTACCCCTCTCCTCAACGGGAGCCGCAGCCTGTGTAGCGATTGATAAGAAGAAACCAAGAAACACCAAGCTGGCATGTACACGCATGAGAGTAGGCAACCTATTAAATGGATTTACTCAAATTCTGGATTCTGCCCGTTGGGTAATGATGCATGGAACATGCAGCCCTTTGGACAACAATCTATCCGATTAAAGCAAAAACATCCGGCACTGTTTCCAGAGCCGGACGAATATACTCAAAAAGTCTGGCAGTTTGACTATTTTAGTTCGACACGTCTATTCAATGCCCAAGATGCTTCGTTGCTATCAAGTGATGCTGGGCTTTCTTCCCCATAACTAATCACTTCAATCAATGCACCATTGACACCTTCCTGAATCAGGAAATCTCTCGCTGAATTGCCCCGACGCTCACCCAACGCCATATTGTATTCACGAGTACCACGCTCATCAGCATGTCCTTCCAGGCGAATATTAACGGGGGTAGAACGAAGAGTTTGCGCATGAATACGCAGAGCTGCACGAGCTTCTGGGTTTAGAATAGCTTTATCAAACTCAAAGTAGAAGGTGCGTGCAACAGAACTATCAGCATCCAGTGAAGAGCCGCTGATACCACCAGAGCCTGCAGTACCAGTAGATACCTGTTTGCTAGGTACAGTTGCCGTGCCCCCTGCACCAGAGGTGTCTGTTGTATCAGTACTGGAGCAACCTGCAAGCAAAGCTGTCAGGAACGTCGCCATTACGCCATATTTGAGTAGTTGGGTCTTCATTGTGTTCTCCTATCCTATATATAGTGGGAGGTTATTAGTTAATACTAGTGATAATTTCTTCTCGTTACCATACCAGTTATTTTGGAGACCATGCTGGTTCTCGCACATCACCGCGCCGAGCTGGTAATAAAAACTTCACCCCAGCATCCAAAGATACTGCAGCCAACACGCCTTTATTCCCCTTCTTGGTTGCATAGAGCAGCATCGCGCCATTCGGTGCAACTGTTGGAGATTCATCCAAATATGTTTGTGTTAAAACCCTCAGGTCTCCAGTAACCAAGTCCTGTGATGCAATATGAAAACTACCGTTATCACGATGCACCATTACTAATGTTCGCCCATCCGAAGCCAGCCTGGGCCTAGCGTTGTACGACCCTCTGAAGGTTAAGCGTTCTACCCTCCCCGTGGCAATGGCTAGCTTATAGATTTGTGGCGTACCACCTCTATCTGAGGTGAAAATCAGCGCTTTTCCGTCTGGTGTCCAGTTCGGTTCCGTATCGATGGCAAAGTGGGTGGTTCTACGGGTAAATTTTCGGGTCGACAACTCATAGGTATAAATCTCAGGATTACCATCCTTCGACAGAACCAACGCCAACGTTCTGCCATTCGGCGACCAAGATGGCGCACCATTTAATCCTCTAAAATTAGTCAGCTGTTCACGGGCTGCTGTGGCCAGATTTTGCCTAAAAATAGCTGGACGACCCGTTTCAAACGAAACATAAACAAGCTCTTTTGCATCCGGCGACCACGCAGGTGACATGATAGGCTGCTTCGAATCAAGTAATAGCCTCTCTCTGGCACCATCCACATCTGCAACCATTAACTGAAACGTCATCTTGTCATTCACGGGTATCGCTGTGACGTAGGCTACCCGCGTTGAAAAGGCACCAGGAATACCTGTCACCGCCTGGTAAACCTGATCACTAATATAATGAGCCAAATCCCTAATCTGTGTTGCCGGGCCCTCTACTACTTTGGTAAATAATTTTCGTTCACCATGAATCTCTATCAAACTGAAGGTAATCTTATAACGCCCCGACTGATTTACTGCCTGGCCTACCACCAAGTATTCTGTACCCAATATTCGCCAATCTCGGAAATAAACCTCCTTCGCTGTAGCAGGGAATGACAACATGTCACGACGAGGGGTTGGGCTGAACAATCCGCTGCGCTCAAGATCTGCCGAGATAATTTTGCTCACATCCTCGGGCAATGAGAGTCCTGACTGAGTGATTGGCGGAATGGCTATACGACTGGGGTTATCGACCCCCTGGGTAATTTCAATGGTTAACTCTGCCACCCCGGATAAAGGCAGCAACAAGGTCACCAAATAAAGACTAAGTATGGCTGCTATTTTTTTCATACCGGCTTTCTCACACTGGAGTTTTTCACACGAATTCTTCTCACTATTTATAATCTCAAATCTTCCGGTCGGAACACCAACCGCAACTTACGGAAATAAGTTTCAAACACTCTGGGAGGGAGTTCTTTTAGTTTATCGAACCTACCCGCCTTATGTACCGCCTGTTCGGCAGAACGATCAAATGCCCCATTACCACTGGACTGAACTATCATCACACTGACCACCTGCCCCGTGGGCACCAATTGTATCAACAACTCCACCTCCATTCCCCGGCGAGCACTGGGTGGACGATTCCAGTTTCCTGCGACCCGATCAAAAATATAGGCAGAGTAGCTATTGGCCAACTGTGCATCATTTTCTGCAACCAGAAACTCCTCTTCTTCTGCCAAAGCACTGGCAAAATCCTGCTCCAATTGTTGGTCATCTGGTTGGGGTGTTGGCTCTACCTTCGGTTTTGTCTTTGGTTGAGGCTGAGCCTTGGGTTTCGGCTTAGGCTTAGGCTTAACTTTTGGTTTTGGCTTCGGTTTAGCCTTTGGTTTTGGCTTCGGTTTAGCCTTTGGTTTTGGTTTAGCCTTTGGCTTCGGTTTCGGTTTAGCTTTTTCCTCTATCTTTATCAATTTGGCCTGTACGTATTTTGGTGGGGCTATTTTCCTCGCACTCTTTTCAGGCTCCCAATGGCCAACCAGCATGGCAATAACCAAAGCATGTATAGCAACACTCACTAACGTAGCGACTGAATATGAAAAAGCTCTTCCCACTACCACGATGTTTATTTTTTTCCAGGTGGCTCAGTGACAAGACCAACGGAAGGTGCACCTGCGTTTTGCAACTCACTCATTAGTGTCACCACTTCACCATAGTCAACTCGAGCATCACCCCAAACAAGTACTGGCGTCTTCGGTTGCTGTCGCAAAATCTTGGTTACTTTTTCAACGATTGAGGGTAATGCCTCCTGAACATTCTTGCCATTACCTAAATCAAGATAGTAGGAACCGTCCGCCTTGACCGATACGATCAGCGGCTCCTGTTCTTGATCGTCCAAAGGTGCGGATGGAGCTTGGGGTAACTCAACTTTTACACCCTGCATCAGCATAGGTGCCGTCACCATAAAGACAATCAATAGCACCAGCATCACATCGATATAGGGTACGACATTGATTTCAGCAACTAGCCGACGCTTGTGTTTTGTCTTCTTAATACTCAATGGCTGTGAACCCTGCGATGCAAAATGCTCGAAAACTCTTCGGCAAAGGTCTCGTAGCTGCTGTATACAGCATCCGCAGAGGCGGAATAACGGTTGTATGCCAATACTGCGGGAATGGCTGCAAACAACCCCATAGCGGTGGCAATCAGCGCTTCAGAAATACCCGGTGCGACTGTCGCCAACGTAGCCTGCTGAACATTTGCCAACCCACGAAAGGAATTCATAATTCCCCAGACAGTTCCAAATAGCCCTATATAGGGGCTCACTGATGCAACACTGGCGAGGAACGGCAAGTTGCGATTGAGCTTTTCCTCTTCACGAGACAAAGCCACCCGCATAGATCTCTCAGCACCTTCCATTACTGCATCAGGGTCAGCATTACTTTGTTGCGTCAGGCGATTAAACTCACGGTAACCCGAGCGAAAAACACTGGCCAACCCCTCTGCTGCACTGTGGGCTCCGCTATCATGGTATAGCTCGTTTAAATCCACCCCCGACCAGAAATTATCCTCAAAGTCTCGCAAGTTACGGCTGGCACTTCTGAGATACATACCACGCTGAACAATCATCACCCAAGAGATCATTGAAGCTACAA
>JBALWM010000124.1:0-4669 GCA_036960905.1 Porticoccus sp. | reverse complement strand
CCCAGTTCAAACAGTAGCCACATGGGTACCGCTAGAAGTGTTTGAGAAATAATATCTGGTGGTGTCAGTAACATACCTAGTACAAAACACAGCACAAATACATAGGGCCGCTTCTTGGCTAAATTATTTGGCTCTACCGCACCCACCCAGGAAAGAATGACCACCGCGATAGGAATTTCAAAGCTGAGACCGAAGGCAAAAAATAGCTTGAGAACAAAATCCAGATAACTGCGGATATCGGTCATCACCGCCACCCCTTCTGGGCCAACGCTGGTGAAAAACATAAATATCAACGGGAAAACGACGTAGTAGGCAAAGGCCATGCCACCGTAGAACAATGCAATACTGGAAAAGAATAGTGGTAAAACAATTTTCTTTTCACGTTGATACAGCCCCGGTGCCACAAACGCCCAGACTTGATAGAGAATGTAGGGCATAGCAGCAAATAAGGAGAGCACCAGCGTCAGTTTAAAGGGGGTGAGAAATGGTGAAGCTACATCCGTGGCAATCATCGAGGATGTTTCAGGCAATTGTAGCCGTAATGGTTCTGATACGTAGAGATAGAGCTCGTTACTGAAAGCAAATAGGCCGACAAAAATAACCAGTACCGCCACCAAACAGCGCAGGAGTCGATTTCGCAACTCAAGGATATGTGCCATCAGAGGCTGGCCGAGCAGGTTATCGTCGATCATTGCGGGCTTTCATCAGATTCTGGTTTGTTGTCAGAAGCGTTATTAGGCGGGTTGTTATGTGTATTACTGGAACGCTCATCCTCTGTAGGTTCAACTGTTGAAACAGGTGTGTTCAAAACATCTTCGAGTTCAGATTTGCTGGACTTAAGGTCACGTAAAATCTGCTCGTTGTGAAGTTGGCGCTTAATATCATCCATGCCGACTTCATCCTCCAGTTCTTTGCGAACCGCTGCAAATGCTTGCCGAGCCCTTCCAAGCCACAGGGTAATAGTACGCACGGCTTGAGGCAGGCGTTGGGGCCCCATGACCACCAGAGTGATCACGGCGATAAGCAACAACTCCATGAAGCCGATATCAAACATGGACTAACATACCTACGATACTGTTCATCGGGAGAGCTTTTGGTAGAAAGGCTTTCTGAGAGGGTAATGCATCACAAGTGTTATTCTGCGGAGTCTTTTTTATCCGCGACTTGTTCCGTTGTATCGGAGGGAGCATCTTCAGATTTTTCATCAGACTCCTCGTTAGATGAGGATTCCTTGAAGCCTTTTACAGCACCGCCGAGATCGGAGCCAATATTGCGTAATTTCTTGGTGCCAAAAATTAGCGCAACAATCACTAGAATAATTAATAATTCCTGCCAGCCAAAGCCCATAAGTCTCTCTCTTTTTTACGTCACTGAAACTACATGACATTTACATGAATTAGTTTATTTAAGTTTGGTCGCGCTGGGCCTTTTCTTCAAGGCCTGATAAATCGAACCGACGCTCCAGTTCATCTAATACGGATTGTGCATTCTCGCCCAGGTGTGAGAGCATCACTAATGAGTGAAACCATAAATCAGCTGTTTCATAAATCAGCTTGTCCGTCTCACCACTGAGTTCAGCATCACGTGCCGCCAGAATGGTTTCAATGCTCTCTTCACCCACTTTCTCAAGGATTTTATTTAATCCTTTGTGATGGAGGCTGGAAACATAGGATTCCTCTGGTGAGGATTGCCTGCGGGCTTCCAGTACTTCACACAGCTTATTTAATACATTATCGCTCATGAATACGCTTCTTTTCTCACGAATAAATGTCCCCGGGGTTTTTCAGGACTGGGTCGACGGTATGCCATTCACCATCGCGTAGTACCCGGTAAAAACAGGATTCTCTACCAGTATGACAGGCGATGCCGCCTATTTGCTCTATTTGTAGCACGATCACGTCACTGTCGCAGTCAAGGCGGATTTCTTTTACCTGTTGTACATGGCCAGATTCTTCACCTTTACGCCATATTTTTTTGCGCGAACGAGACCAATAAATGGCCCTGTGTTCTTTTGCGGTGAGTGACAGTGCTTCTCGATTCATCCAGGCCACCATTAACACCCTTCCAGTGTCTGCATCTTGTGCCACGGCAGGGAGTAACCCGTCTTCATTCCAGGTGATTTCATCGAGAAAGTTAGTCATGGGCGACATTATGACAGCTATGGCTATAGGGGCAATATGGATTTTTAGTGGTTTGGCAGTCGTCGTTGAGCTAAGAATGAGATATGGGCACTTATCTCAGCATCAACAGTAACATGCCCAAACCGGCCAGAATCAGACTACTGATGGGCATTTGTTGGGCCGTTTCTGCCCAGTGTGGAAAGGCGACACCCAGACCTGCGCCTATTAGCGCGGCACCAGTCCAGGTTTTAAGCCGACTTTTTGGTGCAACAGGCGGGATATTTTGCATGTTATTGCGGGGTTTTTGGTCACCTGCCTGAAGCTTTTCGAGTGTCTGAAAGACCAGTTGAGGGACTTGAGGAAATTGTTCTAGCCACTCTGGGCCATGGCGTTTGAGTTGTTCCATCAGGGCATTGGGCTTGAAGCGTTCCTTCAGCCAGCGCTCAAGAAATGGGTGAGCGGTCGCCCATAAGTCAAGGTCAGGGTAAAGCTGCCGTCCCAAACCTTCGATATTGAGTAAGGTTTTTTGTAGTAATACCAGTGAAGGCTGAACCTCCATATCGAAACGACGGGCAGTACGAAACAGGCTAACCAATAGTAACCCGAAGGATATTTCCCTCAATGGGCGCTCAAAGATGGGCTCACAAACGGTGCGAATGGCCGAGGTAAAGTCGCCCACATTGGTATTTTCAGGTACCCAGCCAGACAGTACGTGAAGCTCAGCTACTTGGCGATAATCACGGCGGAAAATAGCCAGTAGGTTGCGGGCCAGATAATACTGATCAGCTTCGGTCAGCGTGCCGATGATAGCGCAGTCCACTGCCAGATATTTCGGCTGGTCAGGCTTAGTGGCATCGACAAAAATATTGCCGGGGTGCATGTCGGCATGGAAGAAGTTGTGTTCAAAGACCTGAGTGAAGAAAATTTCCACACCGCGCTCGGCTAGTACTTTGAAGTTAGTGTTGTGTTGTTGCAGCGTGTCTACATCCGTGACGGGGATGCCATAAATACGCTCCATTACCATCACTTTTTCATTGGTGTGTGACCAGTGAACCTCTGGCACATAGAGCATTGGTGAGCCATCAAAATTACGCCGCAACATGGAGGCGTTAGCGGCTTCCCGCTGTAGATTAAGCTCATCAAAAATAGTATTTCTGTAGTCGCCAACCACCTCGGTTAAGCGCATCCGACGGCCGTCGATGGTATTGGCTTCCAGCCACTTGGCCATGGAGAGCATCAGCTTGATGTCCTGCTCAATGGTTTTTTCAATACCGGGCCGAATGGCCTTTACGACCACTTCATGGCCATCGGGTAATACCGCCGCGTGAACCTGAGCCACGGAGGCAGAAGCCAGTGGTTCCCGGTCAAATTGCAGGAACAGGTTGTCGATACTGTCGTCCAGAGCGTCTTCCACTATGGACACAAATTGATCTTTGTCGAAGGGTGGAACGTTGTCTTGCAGGTGATCTAGCTCGTCACAAATGTCAGCTGGAATCAAATCCGGGCGGGTAGAGAGTAGTTGTCCAAACTTGATAAAAATAGGACCCAGATCTTCGAGGGCACAGCGGAGTCGTTCTCCGCGAGGTTGTTTTGGTGCAGGTAAAAATTTATTGGCTTTGAGTAGTAGTCTGACGCTCCGGGGTAATTTCTCTTTATCGAGAAATGTATCCAGCCGATAGCGGGTAGCAATGCGGATAATGGTGGCTAGTCGATTAATTCGTGACAAACTCAGCTATCCTCATTTTCTTGTTTGTTCGTACCGGGTTTATCAGCAGCTTGCTTATCCAGCTGGACCTTTAGTTTATTCACTCGTGCAGCCAATCGGTCTACATCATTGGCCATGTGTTTGACCTCAGTATTAAAGCTGTCTACTTCACTCCGGCTGGGGGTCAGACGGACTTCTTCCTGGCTAAATTCTGCGGCGGCAGTACTGGCTCGTTCCGCTACATGTTGCTGCCAATTGGCTGATGAACGAATAGCTTCACCAACCAGGTGGGCAGGTACATCGCCAATTAACTGAGCCAATGCTGCTTCCCAGTCCACATCCAGGTTTTTCAAAATCTTTTTAATTTGGCGGAGTAGGTCATGATCTCCACGTACTTCAACACCGGTATCGAAAAAGGATACGCGGTCCTGGCCATCAGTTGCCAGTGAAGACAGTGATAAGGCACTGCCTCGCAAGATAGTATCTGGTTCGCCCTCATACTGTGCCATCAAGGTGATGTCTTTTTCACTGTGTACGGCATAAAAGGTCAAGGGGGGGAGGGTGCACTCTACTGCCAACACTTTACCAGAGAGTTCGCCAATGGCATTTTGTGTGGCCGGATCATATTCAAGCGCCTTATTAATGGCAGCTTCAACGCCCATTAAGGCAGTGCTTTGTAGTGCCTTCAACGGGTCATTTGATAGGAAATCAAAAATCAAGCTTTGAAACCCCGGTGCAGGGCAACAATGCCGCCCGTCATATTGTGGTATTCAGTATTCACAAAGCCCACTTCATCCATCATGCCCTTCAGGGTTTCCTGATCGGGGTGCATACGAATGGACTC
>JBALWM010000123.1:0-4682 GCA_036960905.1 Porticoccus sp. | reverse complement strand
TTTTCACCGGGTTGATTCATGGCGAAGTGGGCAGAGCCATTCTCATGCCAGATACGAAATTCTGCACGCATTCTAAAATGCAGGGGTTCTGAGGTATGAATATCAATCTTGGGGAGTGCAAGCTCGGCAAAGTCTGAGCTTAGTTCAGCCAGTTTTTCATCGAGTTGCTGTTGATAATTGTCGGGGTTGATCTCTTGCAATGCGCCGTCTCCGTTAAGGGGGCGCATTATACTGAATTAACCGCTCATGACTGCATGTCTCTTTTGTTGCTTACGTTCCCCCGGCTAAACGCCTGACTTTTCGCGTAACTTTTTCTGTGCTTCCAAATAACGAGGCAGGGGACCAGTATCCTCATAGATTTCATCACCCTCTTCGATACGGATAACTTTAGAGCCAGGAACATAGGGCATAGCTGCTTCCAATGCTTTTAAGGCATTGTGGAGAAGGTGCCCAGTAATTTCACCCTCTGGGAGTTGGTAGAGTTCAGCCAACGCCTGAAGTTTGATCTTATCTGGTTCGTGGATAGCAATAGTGGCGGCTATCAGATTGGCATTATCAGTAGACCGTTTCTCCCAACTACCCAGTAATTGGGAGAAACCTTGTTGGTGTCTTTGGTTTCCTTGATTATTCATAGAAATCTCACATTTATTTAACGTACTATTGTTTTCATATTACGGATTTAGAGTGCCATTGATCTGCAAACATTTCTCAATGCCCTATGGATAATGTAGTTCATTCCAAATGAAAATGGTTCTGGTTCTAAGGCCTTACAGGCTGATTAATGGTTGAGTCTATGAATAAAAGTATCAATATCAGTGTGTCAGGGCAGGGGTTGCATGACATCACACGGCAGATAACAGCAGTGGTTAATGCTGAGGCTATAACAGAAGGGCTATGTACTCTATTTATACAGCATACCTCCGCGAGCTTGCTGATTCAGGAAAATTATGACCCTTCTGCTCGGGTCGATCTCGAAAACTGGCTAAACCGACTGGTGCCAGAGAATGATCCTCTCTATACGCATACCCTTGAGGGCGCTGATGATATGCCCGCTCATATCAAGTCGGCGCTAACGGCTTCGTCCTTATCGATTCCAGTGATAAGTGGGCAGTTGGCTTTGGGTTCCTGGCAGGGGGTCTTTCTCTGGGAGCATCGTCATAAACCCAGTATACGAAAAGTATTAGTACACCTAGGTTGACTTATAACCTATTGATATAAAATATTTTTCTACTTCCTCTCGTTTGTGAATGACAGCAGCTATACTTTCTACTGTTGATGAAAACAGTTGGTTGTTCAGTCGTTTAACTGGCCCTTTGGTCATCAACTTTCCCTAAAGCATTTGAGGTGGGTTTCGACCTTGAAAATGATAGCGTGAGGGTAGTTTTATGAGACGACATTATTATATTAGTGATGACTTGGACGATCTTGAGTCCATCGAGACAGAGCTGGAAAGTCGAGGGATAACCACACCGCAAATTCATGTATTAAGTTCTGATGATGCGGGCCTTCAGGAGCATGACTTACACCATGTCCCTTCTTTCATGAAGAAGGATATTGTGCACTCAACCAGTATTGCAGCATTATTTGGTTTTCTTTGTGCTGTGTTGGTGTTGTCAGTTGCTCAGTTCAGCGGCGTGACACAAACAGTAGGTTGGATCCCCTTTATTTTTCTGGCGATTGTAGTGATGGCTTTAATCACTTGGGAAGGTGGTATGTGGGGTATTCATAAACCCAATATTCACTTCGAACGTTTTCAGCAGGCTCTGGATGAAGGGAAGCATGTTTTATACGTAGAGGTGAAAAAGAAGCAGGAAGTTATTTTGTTATCAGTCACTAACCGTCATCCTGGACTACAGGCAGCGGGAACTGAAGATTCCTCTAATGAGTTATTAATTAGTGCCGAGAACGGCGCCAATCATTTTGTTAAATGGGCTCCATAAGAGGTGGGTCTTCTATAAAAAGCGGGCCTTAAGAAGTCAGTTTTTTTATTCAATGAGTTGGTCAGTTCTAGCGGCCAGAATAAAATCGTTACGGTGCAAGCCCCCGATCTTGTGGGTCCACCATGTAACCCTAACTTTTCCCCACTCAACTAGTATTGTTGGGTGGTGATTAGCAGTTTCAGCCAATTCTCCGACTTTATTAGCGAAGGCCATGGCATCAACAAAGCTCCCGAAGGTGAACAATCTTTCCAGTTGTGGAATACCGTCACGGACTTCTATATTCCAGTGTGGAATTTCTGCTAGCAGAGTTGTTAGCTCTTTGTCTGATATGGTTGGAGCATCTGTGTGGAAGGCTTCACAGGATTCTTTTGATAATGTGGGGGATAACGGCATGAGAATTCTCCTGTTACAGGAGCTAGTTTAGTCCAAAAGTAGGTCTATAGGCAGTTTTTGGGTTTAGGCAGGCCGGCAATCTTGGCTGTTACCCGTGCTGGACTGGGGGGGAACAACTGCATGAGGTAAATGCTGCGAGCCTTACTGATATCGAGGTGTGTACCGACGTATTTGATCAGTGGGCGCATGGACGGTGAAAAGCCGTATTCTGAATAGAACTGACGGGCGACCTGGAGAATTTCCCAGTGTGCGTCCGTCAGATCAATATTTTCTTCTTTGGCTAGCTGCCTGGCCTTGAGATCAGACCAGGCATCGAGATTTTCAAGATAGTTTTTGATGCTGTCAGCTCTTTGGTGCAGGTTCTTCCGCCGGTAGTTAGTCGCTACTTAGACCAAGCAGGTGCAACAAACTAGTGAAGATGTTGAAGAGCATCACGAAGAGGGTCACAGTGGCAGAGATATAGTTGCGTTCACCGCCGTGAATAATGGCACTGGTTTGCCACATAATGATACCGGAGGAGAGCAGAAGGAATACACAGGAAAGTGCCAGTGACAGTCCTTGGATTTGCAGGAATGCATTGGCGATTGCCGCAACGAAGGCCACAATAATACCGGTCATTAAAAAGCCGCTCATAAAGGAGAGCTCTTTCCGAGTGATTAGCACATAACCAGAACAGGCAAAGAAGATAAGGGCTGTTCCACCCAGAGCCGTCAAAATGGTTTCTGATCCGCTGGTGGCTAGATAAAAGCTAATAATGGGACCAAGTGTAAAACCCATCCAGCCTGTTAGTGCGAAGACCCAAAAGAGCCCGGCAGTGCTGTTCTTATTCTTCTCTACCATCCACAGGCAGCCGATATAGGGTAATAGCATCCACAAACCCATGAAGGGTGCATTAACTGCTATGGCAACCCAGCTCATTGCTGCACTGAAAGCCAGCGTTATAGAAAGCAATAGGTAGGTATTGCGCAGTACTTTGGTGACTGCGGGGTCTAGTGCGGTGGAGACAATCGCTTTATCGTAGGCCATACCTTCATTTTCCTCTTTAATTTAATCGTAACGTTGGACACATATTACAAGCTAGAAGTTTCAAATCAATCAACAAGACAGGTTTATACGCGTAAAGGGAGCGGTTTAGTAGGGTTTTTTCGTGTGTTGTGTTGTGTTTAGCCGGGTTGGTGTAGCGTATGGTTGGCTAAACAGTATCAGGGTGGACTATTCGGTTTCGAAGAACTTGAGTATAGCATCCTTTTGCGCCATGCCATCCCGATAGCCTAAATCGAGTAAATTACGACAAAATCCTCGGGAAAACATGACATAACTTGCAGCACTGACACCGCCACCTTGGGTTGTTGCTCCCGTTAACTTCAGAAATATTTTTATGCTCTTTGGTAGTTCGTGAAGGTAGTCGGAAGCGAGCTTGTCGATGGGTTGCGATGGTAAAATGGCCAGAAATTCTACCGGCCTAAGATCACCTACACCTCTTTTCTCCCGCTCTTCTGGGGTCATTTTTTCAGCGAGCCGATTGATACTTCTTAAGGTTTCCAGGTCACCTTCAATACTATCGATAAAGGCGCTGTTAAACATATGGCCAATAATTTGTGCAATAGACGGTGAGTGCTTGATTAGTGGCTGCTGCCCTTTATGAATGGGATTGTCACTGACACCGATGACAAATACCTTCTCTGCGCCAAGGCGTAAGGCTGGACTGATGGGTTTCAACTGCCTTACGGCACCATCTCCAAAGTATCGATCGCCGATTTGCACGGCGGGGAACATAGTGGGGATAGCAGATGAGGCCATTAGGTGGTCAATGGTTAGGTCTGTGTGAACACCTATCCGCCTGGATCGTTCCCATGGTTTGTGAGATTTAGTCCCTTGAAAAAATGTTACCGACTTACCGGTGCTGTAACTGACAGCAGTAATGCTGACGGCCTCCAGCTCACCACTGGCAATGGCCTCGTCTACATGGCGGAAACGGATATAATTTTCTAACAGCTGTCGCAGCGGGGTGTTATCTAAAAGTGCTTTGGGTTTACCCAGTGCATATCCACTGTGAAAAAACGAAAATAACATATTGAGACTGTTTTTCAGCACCCCAAAAAAATCTGTTCGATAAACGCTCTTTGCATCTAGTTGTCGCCAGATAGCTTCCAGTTTTTTGATACGCAAACGAAAGGGGCCAGCACGCCCAGCGATAGCTAGGGTGTTGATAGCACCTGCGGAGGTGCCACAAATAACGGGGAAAGGATTGTTGGTCTCTTTGGGTAGTATCTCAGCGACAGCTTTGAGCACGCCCACTTGATAGGCAGCTCTGGCTCCGCCCCCAGAAAGGACCAGCCCAATTTTTGC
>JBALWM010000122.1:0-4684 GCA_036960905.1 Porticoccus sp. | reverse complement strand
ATCTTCTGAAATTGAAGCCGCCCAGTTACTAAAGGGCTCGGGTGAGGTATTGATAAGGGCTCTTGTAGAGAACTTGGTCAGGTGACTGGCACCTGCCATTGTGCCACCCATCAACCCCGCGGCAATTTCCAATGCCGGAGTAACATCACCCACGGCACCTACGGCCAACATGGCCCCTGCGGGTATTCGAATAAAGGTATGTAATGTATCCCAGCCGGTATCAACTCCAGGGATCTTGTCCGCGATAAATTCAACAAAGTACATGACTCCGGCGGCCATAATCACCATAGGATTCTGCACAACAGCCAGCTCCGGTGGCAAATCAATATTGCCCGTCGAACCAGCAAGTCCCAACACCAGCACTGCGGCATACAAATTGATACCACTTGCCCAACCCACGCCCATCGTCAGGGCAATAATACTTATAAGTTCTTGATAATTATCCATAATTCATGCCTTTAGGCTAAAGCCTGAGAATCACTTATTACAAATCAATATACCGGACCGTTAGACACTCGCATTCGGCCTAAGTGCCCATATCTTCCTTTTATCCTAATAAGAAGGCAAGACCCGAACTAACGGCTTTTGAAGGGTGAAATCATTAACTTAAGCAGATTCATATCCTTGCTGTGCTCCAATCCTATTTCCATATCCGCACTACGTTTGTTTTTTGACTGACTCCCAAACAACCGGTCCCAAAAACTAAACAAAACCCCGTAATTGCTATCAGTGTCCTGCCGCACTACGTGGTGGTGCATCCAGTGAATGGACGGGGTAATGATCAGTTTTGAGATCGTTTGCTCAAGTCTTACGGGGATACGTATATTGGAATGATGAAACCCTGCATTCATCAACACTAGGGTTTCAAAAATAATGACTGACACTAGGGGGATGCCCAAGCAGACAATCACTACAGCTCGTATCAATGCAGACAAAATCACCTCGCCAAAATGGAATCGAACAGAGGACGTGACATCGAGCCACTGGTCTAGGTGATGTACCCGGTGAAAACGCCACAGCAAAGAGATACGATGGTTAGCTCGATGCCACCAGTAAATCCACAAATCCAGAACCAGTAGGTCAAGTAATAAACTTCCCCAGTTCCCTATCCAAGCTCCCTGCCAATCACTGCGCCAGCTCACACCATAATTTATGGCATACATTGTTACGGGCAAGACAATCAACGGTGAAAAAAGACTGTTACAGAACCATAATAGCAAGTTGTTCTTGATACGCTGGGTGTCGACAATTTGTTCAGGCACGGCGACAGCTGGTGCATAACGTTCAGCAAAGAACAACACCACAAGAAACAGGAGAACTATCAGACTTTTATAGGCAACCAGCTCTGTCATCTGTTAACTATCTACGTTCATACCAGTATTTTCCACTCTCTACCATATTCCTACCCATAGTCTTATCGTATTCATCATAAGCAGGTTGGATAAATACTGTAATCCAATACATAAAAAAGCCGCACTTGTGTAAGTACGGCTTCTCTAACAAAAACCCGTTAAGGCTTAACAAATCATTTATACCCCAACTTCCTCCTTTTGAACCGGAGTTTCTTCAGCGGCTCCCTTCTTTTTGGGTACCGGCATTAATTCAGCGCGAATTTTTTGTTCAATCTCATCAGCAACCGCTGGGTTTTCACGCAAATATTCACAGGCATTCGCCTTGCCCTGACCTATTTTATTGCCCTTGTAGGCATACCAGGCACCTGATTTATCTACCAGCCCACATTTTACGCCAAGATCCACAATCTCACCCAAGTGGTTGATACCCTGACCATAAAGAATCTGAAATTCACACTGCTTAAAGGGTGGAGATACTTTGTTCTTCACTACCTTCACTCGTGTTTCATTACCTACCACTTCGTCACCTTCTTTCACCGCACCGATACGACGAATATCCAAGCGAACAGACGAGTAGAACTTTAACGCGTTACCACCAGTGGTGGTTTCCGGATTACCGAACATCACACCAATCTTCATACGAATCTGATTAATAAAGATCACCAAACAATTAGCATGTTTGATATTACCCGTTAATTTACGCAGCGCCTGAGACATCAACCTAGCCTGCAAACCGACGTGATGATCACCCATTTCGCCTTCAATTTCAGCTCGTGGTGTCAATGCTGCCACGGAGTCCACCACTAACACATCAATGGTGCCAGAGCGAACCAACATATCGGTGACCTCCAGTGCCTGCTCACCCGTATCTGGCTGTGACACCAGCAGGTCATCCACATTAACGCCTAATTTTTCTGCATAGATAGGGTCCAGTGCATGCTCAGCATCGACAAAAGCACAGGTGCCACCTGCCTTTTGTGCTTCAGCAATTACCTGTAGTGTCAGCGTCGTTTTACCTGAAGACTCCGGTCCGTAGATTTCTACAACCCGACCTTTCGGCAAACCACCAATACCCAAAGCAACATCTAACCCTAATGACCCCGTAGAGATGGCTGGCATTGCCACATGCACTCGGTCACCCATGCGCATGACTGTTCCTTTACCGAACTGACGCTCGATTTGACCTAGCGCTGCCTCAAGGGCTTTTTCTTTATTCGGATCCATTGTTGATGCCTCTATTCTTTATGGTAATGGTTCTTTGTGGTGATAGTTTTCTTTGTGATGGTTATTCTTAATACTTGAATTGCTTGTAGCTTACCCCAATTTTTTTATACTGTATAGCCATACAGTAATCTAATTTTTAAGCACCTTAATTAACCCCTTGAGAGCCTGATCAACGGCAGCCTTTCGCACCGCAGCCCGGTCACCAACAAATTGATTGCAGTGAGTTACCACAGAACCATTGGTTGTAGCCCAAGCAAACCAAACTGTACCAACAGGCTTTTCCTCTGTACCACCGTCTGGCCCGGCCACCCCACTCACAGCTACAGCAATGTTTGCACCTGAAGCATTTAATGCACCCTCCGCCATTTGCTTCACCACAGCCTCACTGACGGCACCTTCAGAGGCTAGAACTTCTGGGGAAACGCCTAAAAATTGCTGTTTTATCTCATTTGCGTAAGTGACAAACCCGGCATGAAACCACTGGGAGCTTCCAGTTATGTCGGTGATAGCACGAGCAATGCCACCGCCTGTGCAGGACTCCGCACAGGTCACCGTGAATTGCCTTGAGAGTAGTAACTCCCCAAGCTGGGAAGAAAGGTCTTCGGTGTCGCTATTCATTTTGAAAACTTAAGACAGCTCGGCCATTACTGCAAGAGTATTTTAAATTTTAACGATGCCAGAATAATCACTTGTCTATGTGAAGGTAACAGTAACCAGCGTCTCGTAGTGATAGGTCCCAGGGAACAAATCAATCAGGCTTATCTGATCAATTGAGTATTTACCGGTCAACTGCTGAAGGTCTCTCACCATGGTTGCCGCATTACAGCTCACATAGATCAACTTTTTGGGTTTTAAGGCCTTTACCCAGAGAGCCAAATCATTAAAGCCTTTTCTTGGCGGATCAACCAAAATCACATCGAATTGCTGATGCTCGCAACGCGCTTTGAGAGCCCGCAACGATGTTTCAGAAAATAAATCCAGATGAATAAAGCTTAAAGATTCTTGCTTAACACGCTCTGGCGCGTAATCCACCATCACCCGCTCAATGGCAACATTACTTTCGACAATAGGATCAGACAAGTTGCCCTCACCTGAAAACAAATCCAGCAGGGTCCCTATCTCATCATCCTTCAGCTCATTCAGCACAGCCTCTTGAAGTACCCTGTTCATAGCCTCATTAACCTGACTAAATCCACCGTGAGAATAGGACTTATCCCACTCAGCACTCACGCCTTCCTCATTAAGGTACAGCTCACAATGGCCATTTCCCTCGTGATCCTCAGTCCAGCTTTTATCGTTATATAGCTCATCAAATGCTGCTCTCAAACGCTCATCAATCGCCAGGCATTCAGGGATTTCTAGAACATTATTGGTCACCCCATCGATCATGCCAATGTACTTATGCCGGTAGTGCAACTGAATACGATTGCGATAACCAAGACGCTGCTCAGTAGGTACTACCTCGACCTCAGGAACAGGAGCAGAGAGTCGCTTCAAATGGTTATCTAACGCCTGTTGTTTATACAACAGCTCACTTTGGTAATCCGTATGTAGGTAGTGACACCCCGGGCAGTTTTCAAAATGTATACACACTGGTTCTTCGCGGTTGTCAGCAATGATATCTAAAGAATCCAAACGGGCAAACATAACACCCTTGCTGGCCTTGGTTAACGTCGCACGACCCTGTTCGCCCGGTAAGGTTTTGGGAATGAAACAGGGCTTATTATCAATTTTTGCGACACCCTGACCCATTGAGTCCATGTTTTCGATGGTAAATTCCAGAGAGCGCTCAACGAATTTTTTCTTGGGTTTTGTATGACGTCTTCTTTGTTTCAAGGTGATACCTTTTATACGTTTGGCAAGGGTAGGCTAGCAGCGGCGGCTATATTAACACTACAAGCTATGGTTGGGCGTGAGTAGACTGTTATGAAAAGAAAACGTCTATGAGAATGGGGCTCTGATCAAAAGACAGTGATGACACTGTCTTTAATGAACTCCGTTAATACTTCCTTGAAAAATACGTTAGTGAAAATAACGGGGTATTATCGCCTCCAAGCTCTCTTTTAGAGAGACTGTTTTTTCATTTCAATGAATCACGTAGAATCGAC
>JBALWM010000121.1:1745-4714 GCA_036960905.1 Porticoccus sp. | reverse complement strand
CGAGGGCGACTCAAGCAATACAACTTTGAAACGCAAGGTGAGGAAACGCTCGATACACCCCTTGGGAAAATTAAAGCGCTTAAAGTCAAAAGAATACGCGAAGATGATGAAAGGGAAACACTGTTCTGGTTTGCTCCAGAATGGAATTACCTATTAGTACAATTGTGGCAGCGGGAAGAAGGTGGCGAAGACTACAAAATCATCATCCGGGAAGGCAGCCTCGACAGGAAACCCCTGACATTGCCAAAAGAAAAGTCATAAACAACAGCGTTGAATGAACGGAACAAATGCACAGCACAAATACACGATAGCAATAGACTATAAAAGTGAACTATAAAAAGCACTAACGCGGGGTTAAACCATGCAAATCTCACCAGATGAGCGTCCAGAAAGACCCACACCAACAAGCTCTTCCAGCAAATGGGTCATTCTGGCCATTGGCCTCTGTGCTTTGGCAGGCTTGGGCTATTTTGTGTTGATGTACGTGACAGAACAAGAATCCCTGAAAAAACAGCCAGAAATATTGGCTATTGAAGAACCCATGCAGGCTACCCCTGTTTCCCCCGCAGCGACAGAAATAGTAGAACCAATAGATATACCCCAACAACAAGCGCCCGTAGAGACACCCATCGTACTACCCACACTGGACGACAGCGATACTGAGGCCAGATCAAGGCTGGCCACACTGACGCCAGAGGGAACGCTGGGTGAATGGTTACATGCCGACCATCTCATTCGTCGTAGCATCACACTGGTTGATGGCCTGAGCAGAGGCATACTGCTACAAAAAATGATTAAGGCACCCAGTCCCAAAGGCAAGTTTATCGCCATAAAAGAAGGGAGCCAGCTCTGGGTAGACCCAGCTAATTATCAACGTTACAACTACCTGACAGATAGGCTCAATGCTATTGATAGCAATAAATTGGTTGAACTGTTCCACCTGTTCCGCCCACTTCTGGAACAAGCTTACGAGGAATTAGGCTATCCCGCAGAAGATTTGGACAATGCCGTTGTTGCAGCACTCGACCAGATTCTTTCCACGCCGATTCCCACTACGCCATTGGCATTGACCAGAGAGTCTGTTCAGTACAAATATGCAGACCCAAAATTGGAAGCACTGCCTCCCATTCAAAAACAATTGCTGAGAATGGGGCCGGATCACACCCAAAAAATTCAGACCAAAGCGAGAGGACTTCGTGAATCTCTACTGAGAGGCACGGCTGAACAGCGCTAACAGATAAACTATCCAATAAAAACGAATCATGAACTGGCTAAGGCCAGCCTTCCAACACTCTTAACAATAAGACTCTCTATGTACCTTTTGATTAAACAAGCACATATCACCTTTGCCATTCTCAGTATCAGTCTTTTCGTACTTCGCGCGTTCTGGTCAGTGACAGAGTCGGCCAAATTACAGCAGAAGTGGGCAAAGATTGCTCCCCACATCATCGATACATTACTGCTGGGTTGTGCTGTGTATCTGATGATTACAACGGGACAATATCCGTTTGCCGACCACTGGCTAACTGCCAAATTTCTTGCGCTGCTGGTTTATATTGCGACAGGCACCATCGCCATCAAACGAGGTAAAACGGCTGGCGTGCGTTTACTCTTCAGCTTACTGGCGATTGCCACCTTCGGTTATATCGTTGCTGTCGCTGTGACGCGTACGCCCTGGTTTTAATAGGAACTGTTTTAATGGGAACGGATTAAAGGCCAACCCATCATTAAGGGGAGCGCCACCTCCCCCTAATGAAACTTTCCTATTCAGCTAAACACCCTTCAGGTTGAACCCTGATCATCTCTTACTCCTAATCACCTCTAGTCCTGATCATCTCTTACTTAAAGGGCTTGAAGACCAGAATCAACTTGGGCAGTAATGTCATGGAAGCCAATAATGCCGAAAACATGGCCAGGCTCGTCAGCAAACCGAAATACACGGATGGAATAAAGTTAGACAGCGTCAGAATCGAGAAGCCTACGATAATCGTCACCGCGGTATAGAACAATGCTCGCCCGATACTGGCGTGGGCTCGGTGCATACTCGCAACATAATCGCGGTCAATGGCAAGCTCATGCTTGAATCGGGTGATGTAGTGAATATCGTGATCCACCCCAATCCCCACAGTAATCGCCGCAATGGTGATGGTCATCATATCAAGGGGAATACCGGCAATACCCATGACCCCAAGTACCACGCCAGCTGCCAGGAGGTTTGGCAGAATAGCGATCAGGGAAACGGACAGAGAGCGGAACAGCACTAAAAACATCCCCATAATGCAGAGAAACACCGTGCCCATGGTCAGAATTTGTGAGCGAAACAGACTCTGTAGCATGTTGTTATACAGCACCATCAGACCGGTAAATTGAATCTGATCTTCCTCAAAACCGGCCTCATCAATGGCAAACCGATGAATTTTTTCGATCAATTCACTACGATTCAACCCACCCGTCGTATCTTTGATGCGCATGGTAATTCGCGACTGGTTATGTCGCTCATCAACATAAGGCCAGAGAAGAAAATCGGCATTTTCAGATGACATCAATAGCGACATTAGCCCCAGCTCAAGATCACTGATTTGATGGCCGACCAACTCAGAGTACACATCTGCAACCGTCACCAACGAGCTCACTTTACCAACTTCAGGCAATGTCTCTAGATAGGTATGGAGTTTTTTCAGATCCTCGATACCCGCTTGGGTTAACCAGTAGCTATCTTCAATAACGTCGAGATCGTCTGACTCATCTTCAAAAAATGCTTCATCGTCAACGGCAGACTCAGCGATAACGTTTCCTTCACCTTCATCGCTATCTTCGTACATACCGGCAAAAGGGTCGCCATAGGGGTCAGCTGCTGCTGACTCACCTTCGTCAGCCCCGGAATCAACCACCTCACCCTCATCGCTATCCTCATACATACCGGCAAAGGGGTCGCCATAGGGGTCCTTATCAGCGGGAACCTCTTCTTC
>JBALWM010000121.1:0-1645 GCA_036960905.1 Porticoccus sp. | reverse complement strand
GGAACCTCTTCTTCGACATCATCTTCTTCACCCATTATGTCCTCAAAGCTAAGGGACCCATCATCAACCCGGGGAGGCGCATTAATAATAATATCCAGGGGTATGGTGCCGCCCAATTTATTATCAATCAGCAAAAGCCCTTGGTAGATTTCCGTGTCTGAATGGAAGTAGTCAATAAAGTGGTTTTCCACCTGAAGTCGGGAGATTCCCCAGGCACTGACAACAGCGGCCGTCAGTGATAGCCCCAACACCAGCCCACCATGGTTTTCAGTAAAACGGGAAAAACAAAGTGTCACGCCGGAAGCACCATGATGTTTATCGCTGCTTTCACCCTCATGACTTACACCACCACTGTTCGCCTCAGCCTTTTTCGCTCCCTTGCCACAAACCATCATCCCGGCTGGGATAAGGACAAAAGCGACCACCAACGACACCACCAGCCCAAGGGTCATCATCCAGCCAAAATCGATGACAGGACGGATATCACTGAGCACCAATGACAAGAATGCAACCACGGTGGTCAGCATCGTATAGCAGCATGGACGAGCCATACTTTTTACGGTGTCACGCACTAACTCGAGCTGCTCCTTGTGAGGGAACTTGCTGCACAACTCGCGGTATCGAACAATCAAGTGAATCGTTAGTGCCAGAGTGATAATCAATAGCAATGAAACAAAATTGGAAGAGACAACCGTCATACGCCAGTCGACCCAGCCGAGGTAGCCAAGAATAATTTCTACACACAGAATACACGTCGCCAGTGGCAACAAAACCCAGCGTAACTGCCGAAAAATAATCGCCAGAGTAATGATGATAAACAGCAAAATTCCAGCACCGAAGACATTGAGATCACTCTTAATGAAATCAACCATATCGGCAGTGATCATGCTTAGACCACCGAGGAATATTTCCGCATCATTTTTGAACGGGGCCATTTTTTCGCGTATTTCCGCGACACGTATTTGTTCTTTGGCGGCACGAACGGTGCGGTAATCAAGGAAGTCCTGACTGACAACCTCAAGCTCGGCAGCTTCTTCCGAAGACAATCCCTCCGTATCTCGCTTAATACGCAAGGTATCTCGCTGCTTGACCAGTGCCTGATATTTTTTATCCAGCTGTATCTCAACGAGAACAATGGTCGTTTTAGCATCTTCGCTAATCACCAGATCGCGATAGACAGGGCTTGTCAGAAATTCCTGACGAACCATGTCACGGTCAACATCGGGTTGAAGTAATGTTCGGGGAGCCTCCTTTAGAGCCTCAACCTTAATCTTTGGGCTGTAGAGAAGGGGCACATCCAATATCGATGTCACTTTCCCAATACCTTCAACCCCCCTTAAGTCATCACACATCTCTTTGAGGGTCTGCAAATTCGCATCATCAAAAAGATCGCCCTTATGGGGTTTGTACGTCACCACCAGAAAGTCACTGCTACCGTATCGTTGTACGGATTCTCGGTAATTAGCCAGCGCGTTATCATTTTCAAGGGTGAGAGAGTCCAGAGAGGCATCCAGCTTCAGCCCCGTCAAACCAAATGCCATAACGACAGCAATCAGAATCATCGCCAGAATAGCGACCACAGGACGACGTAAAATCAGTTTTTCGTAAATCCCCAATAATCTCTCTGACATCTGACTGACCCCAT
>JBALWM010000120.1:0-4734 GCA_036960905.1 Porticoccus sp. | reverse complement strand
ATTGAGAAAGAGGAAGTTGATTTTGCCGCGGAAGTGGCAGCTCAGGTTGGCGCAGCCAGCTGATGTGAAGACGGGGGCCTCGGCCCCCGTTATTATATATGCCGAGATAACCTGTCATCCTGGAGGACGAGTATGCCTGCTGCCAGAGATAAGAAGTACAAGCGTATAATGCTCAAATTGAGCGGCGAAGAATTGATGGGTGATGAGGGGTTTGGCATTGACCCAAAAGTCCTTGATCGCATGGCGCTTGAAATTGGGCAACTGGTTGGTATTGGTGTCCAGGTCGGGCTGGTGATTGGCGGTGGGAACCTGTTCCGTGGTGCAGCGCTCCATGCTGTTGGTATGGAGCGAGTGACCGGTGACCATATGGGTATGCTGGCAACGATGATGAATGGTCTGGCCATGCGTGATGCGCTGGATCGTAATAATATTTCTGCCCGCGTTATGTCGGCTATCCCCATGAGCGGGGTTGTGGATCATTATGATCGTCGCACTGCGATGCGCTATCTCGATAGTGGAGATGTGGTCATTTTTGCGGCAGGAACAGGTAACCCCTTCTTTACTACTGACTCTGCAGCTTGCCTGCGTGGCATTGAAATTGGTGCCGAGCTTGTATTGAAAGCCACTAAAGTGGACGGCGTATACTCTGCTGATCCCATGAAAGACCCAACTGCCACTATGTATTCTCGTCTGACCTACGATGAGGCATTAGAGAAAAAACTCGGTGTAATGGATTTAACAGCTATTTGTCTCTGTCGAGAGCAAGAGATGCCGTTGAGAGTATTCCGTATGTCCAAGCCAGGTGCACTGTTGAATATTGTCGTTGGTGGTGATGAAGGAACGTTGATCGAGGAAAGTCACAATGATTAATGAACTGAAGCAAGATGCTGAAGTGCGGATGACCAAGAGTGTCGAGGCACTGGGCAATGCATTTAATAAAATTCGAACTGGCCGGGCTCATCCTAGCCTGCTGGATGGCCTGATGGTCTCATACTATGGGGTTGATACACCCTTAACTCAGGTGGGTAATATATCCGTACTGGATGCGCGCACATTGTCTATTTCTGTCTGGGAGAAAGGCTTAGTACCTGAAGTAGAGAAGGCAATTCTCAAGTCAGACTTGGGTCTCAACCCATCAACGACCGGAGAGCTGATTCGTATTCCCATGCCTCAGCTGACGGAAGAGACTCGTAAAGGTTTTATCAAGAAAGCGCGTGCAGAAGCTGAATCTGCCCGGGTGTCTGTTCGTAATATCCGTAGAGATGTGTTGTCGGATATTAAAGAGCTGCAGAAGGAAAAAGAGATTAGTGAGGATGATGAGCATCGTGCTCAGGATGAAGTGCAAAAAATTACTGATAAATATATTCAGCAGGTCGATAAGGCTCTTTCTGTTAAAGAAGTCGACCTGATGGAAATCTGATTGATCCTCTTGGGACTTTTACCCTAATCATGAGTACAGCACTGATTCGGCCCTCACAAACGCACCCACTACGTCATGTGGCCATAATTATGGACGGCAACAATCGTTGGGCTACCCAGCGCGGGCTGTCCGGTGCTGCTGGCCATGAAGTCGGTGCAGAACGTGTCCGGGATGTTCTGGATGCTTGCCAGAAGCATGATGTTGAAGTGCTTACCTTGTTTGCCTTTAGTAGTGAAAATTGGAAACGCCCCGAGGTTGAAGTCAGGGCGCTGATGTCTCTATTGGCCAGTTATCTGAAAAAAGAAGTGAAGCAGTTAAAGGAGCGCGGTGTCAGGCTCCGCGTTATTGGTCGTAGGGATCATTTTAGTGGCCGCTTGAAGAAGCTGATTGCTGATACGGAGGCTGCCACTGAGAAGGGGCGGCAGACGTTAGTGCTTGCCCTCGACTATGGTGGTCGATGGGATATTACTGAAACAGCCCGTGAACTTTCACGTCAGGTTCAGAGCGGTCGATTACGTCCAGAGGATATTACTGAAGAGCTGATGCAGCAGCAGATGAGTTTATCTGATCTTCCTGCACCTGATCTTTGTATCCGAACTGCTGGGGAGCAGCGAATCAGCAACTTCTTATTATGGCAGATGGCCTATACAGAATTCTATTTTGCCGATTGTTACTGGCCCGATTTTGATGGCGCAGCTTTTGATGGAGCGATCCGAGAATATCAAAGTCGTCAGCGTCGCTTTGGAATGAGAGAAGCGCTGGCAGCTGAGTCGGAGAAAGAAAGTGCTTAAACAGCGGGTTATTACAGCGATCGTTATCGCTGTCGTTTTTCTTTTGGCGTTATTCTCCCTTAGCCCCTATTCATTTTCGTTAGCTGTGGCTGTCGTTGTTATCTATGCTGCTTGGGAGTGGTCAGATTTATCAGGTATTTCTGGTCACCCATTGAGGTTAGCTTACACAGCAGTGTTGGCTGTTCTTCTGGCTGTAGTTGCTTATATTTTGGGGTTGACCACGGAAGGCTCAATCCAGTTGGCTCCAGGGCGTAGTTTGTTGATGACGATGGTGCCCTGGTGGGCTATCGCATTACTTTGGGTGCAGGGTTACCCCAGTAGCGCCATATTATGGGGCAGCTGCTGGGTGCGTGGCATTATGGGTTTTCTAGTATTGGTGCCCACTTGGTCGGCACTGGTTATTTTGATTCATTCGGCCCAGGGTCAATGGATGATCTTATTGGTCGTCATGATTGTTGCACTTGCTGATATTGGGGCCTATTTTTCAGGCCGTCATTTTGGTAAACACAAACTTGCTCCCAGTGTTAGCCCCAACAAGACTTGGGAAGGATTGTTGGGTGGTGTTGTTGCCAATGTGGTCGTTGTGTTGTTGCTAGGTGCCATTTTGAAACTGGATAGTCGCACCTGGGGATTGCTGGCTGTGATGATCATGATCACAGCATTAGCGTCGGTACTCGGTGACTTGCTGGAGAGTATGGTCAAGCGCCACCGTGGTATTAAAGACAGTGGTAATATTCTGCCTGGTCATGGCGGGGTTCTGGACAGGGTGGACAGCCTGACGGCTGCACTGCCGGTGTTTACATTAATATATATCTATAGCGGTATTCAGTTCTGAGCCTATGCAGAAATTAACGATACTAGGCGCTACCGGTTCTATCGGTGTCAGCACGTTAGATGTGGTGGCTCGTCACCCTGACCTTTTTCAGGTGTATGCCCTCAGTGGGTACTCTCGTCTGATAGAACTTGCTGAACAGTGTAAGAAATTTAGCCCTCAGTATGCGGTAGTGGCAGATCAAGCAAGTGCTCATCAGTTACAAATATTATTGGAAAAAGATAACCCCGATACCTGCGTTTTATATGGTGTGGAGGGATTGTGCCAGATAGCTACCGCACCTGATGTTGATGCAGTGATGGCTGCCATTGTTGGTGCTGCAGGGTTATTGCCAACGCTGGAAGCAGCTCGAGCCGGTAAGAAAGTTTTGTTGGCAAACAAAGAAGCGTTGGTGATGGCTGGTAGTCTGTTTATGGATGCTGTTCGTGATGCCGGTGCTACATTACTGCCAATTGACAGTGAGCATAATGCCATTTTTCAATGTCTGCCCCCCGGTTATAGGCCTGATCATAGGGGCGGCGTACAGAAGATATTACTGACGGCTTCGGGCGGGCCATTCAGAACAGTGCCGCTTGATACTCTGGATGCAATAACGCCGGAGCAAGCATGTGCCCATCCAAATTGGGATATGGGTCGAAAAATCTCGGTTGATTCGGCCACGATGATGAACAAGGGGCTTGAGTTAATTGAGGCTTGTTGGTTGTTTGATCTATCGCCTGATCAAATTGAGGTGGTGATACATCCACAAAGTGTCATTCACTCCATGGTTGAGTATGTGGATGGCTCTATGCTTGCCCAGCTGGGTAACCCCGATATGCGCACACCTATTGCCCATGCAATGGCGTGGCCAGAGAGGATTAGCTCAGGTGTGGATAGTCTCGATATTATTGGTACTGCCCGGCTGGATTTTGAGGCACCTGACTTGGAGCGTTTCCCCTGTTTGGTATTAGCGATGCAAGCGGCTCGTTTGGGGGGGAGTGCCCCCACACTTTTGAATGCCGCCAATGAGGTGGCGGTGGACGCATTCCTTAATGGAGACATTCCTTTTACTCAAATAGCAAAAATTGTAGCAACAGTGTTGGCTGATGTGGCCATCACTGAACCTGACACCCTTGAGGCTGTCCAAGCGACCGATCAATTGGCACGCCAGTGTGCCCTAGCCTATATACAGAGGTCTCAGTAGGAATTTTAATGGAATTATTACAGACAATTTTTTACACATTGATTGCCCTGGGTATTCTCGTGACATTTCATGAGTTTGGACACTTCTGGGTAGCGCGGCGCTGTGGTATTAAGGTCGTTCGTTTTTCAGTGGGGTTTGGTACACCATTGTTCCGTTGGCGAGACAAGTGGGACACTGAGTTTGTTGTTTCAGTACTGCCGCTAGGTGGCTACGTAAAAATGGTCGACGAACGTGAAGGCGATGTTGCCGAGAAAGACCTGCCGTACGCCTTCAATCGAAAGCCTGTTTGGCAGCGCATGGCTGTTGTGGCCGCTGGTCCTTTGGCCAACTTTCTGTTGGCAATTCTTCTTTATTGGATTGTTTATTCTCTGGGAGTGACTGGAGTAGCACCTGTTATTGCATCCCTGGAACCAAACTCGATTGCTGAGCAGGCTGGGCTTCAGCCTGGCCAGGAAATTGTTGCGTTGGATGGAGAGCCGACACCTACATGGCAAGCACTGAGTGGCCA
>JBALWM010000119.1:0-4744 GCA_036960905.1 Porticoccus sp. | reverse complement strand
CTATCGCCGAAGCTATTACGAGAGCTGTCACCCAAACTATCACGGAAATAAGTGCCGACAATTTTATGAGCAATTACACAGCAGAAGATATTGAAGTTCTTACAGGTTTGGACCCGGTCAGAAAAAGACCGGGAATGTATACAGACACAACTCGGCCCAATCACCTGGCACAGGAGGTCGTCGATAATAGTGTCGATGAAGCTCTGGCAGGTCACGCTACCAAGGTAGATGTTGTGTTGAATAAGGATGGTTCATTGTCAGTGGCAGACAATGGCCGCGGTATGCCGGTAGATATCCATCCTGAGCAGGGTTTGCCGGGTGTTGAGGTTATCCTTTGCACCCTCCATGCTGGAGGTAAGTTCTCCAATAATAACTATCAGTTTTCCGGTGGTCTGCACGGTGTTGGTGTCTCGGTAGTTAATGCACTTTCATCAAAACTGGAAGTGACGATTAGGCGTGACGGCAAAGTCTATCGAATGGGGTTTGCTGGTGGAGACAAAGTCACCGAGCTGACAGTGGTGGACACTTGTGGCAAGCGCAACACTGGCACGCTGGTACACTTTCAGCCTGATGCTCAGTATTTTGACTCTATAAAATACTCAATTCCCCGGTTAAAACATGTGTTACGTGCCAAGGCTGTACTTTGTGCCGGGCTTGAAGTGACATTTAAAGATGAAGCCAGTGGCGAAACTGACGTCTGGTGTTATGAGGATGGTCTGGAGGATTATCTGAGAGGTGCTACAACCGGTTGGGAAACAGTGCCCGTTGAACCCTTTGTCGGTACCTTTACATCTGAAAGTGAGGCGGTGGATTGGGCGGTTCAATGGCTGCCACAAGGTGGTGAGTTAACCCAGGAAAGTTACGTCAATTTAATTCCCACGACTCAGGGTGGAACACATGTAAACGGTTTTCGTACCGGGTTATTGGATGCCATGCGAGAATTCTGTGAATTTCGCAACCTACTTCCCCGTGGTGTGAAACTGACCCCAGATGATGTCTGGGATAAATGTGCTTATGTGCTTTCTTCTAAATTGGTAGACCCGCAATTTTCAGGGCAAACCAAAGAGCGGTTGTCATCCCGCCAGGCAGCAGCATTTGTTTCCGGTATTGTGAAAGATTCCTTTAGTCTTTGGGTTAACCAGCATACTGAAGATGCAGAACAGTTGGCTGAACTATTTATTAGTAATGCCCAGCGTCGCCTGAAGGCCAGTAAAAAAGTAGCACGTAAGCGTATTACAGCTGGCCCTGCGCTACCTGGAAAGTTGGCAGATTGTTCTTCGGATAGTCCGGAAATCTGCGAATTGTTCTTGGTTGAGGGCGACTCTGCAGGCGGGTCCGCCAAGCAAGCTCGAAGCCGAGAATTTCAGGCGATCATGCCCTTGAGAGGAAAAATTCTGAATACTTGGGAGGTGGATAGCCAGGAAATTCTGGCGTCACAGGAGGTTCATGATATCTCTGTTGCCTTGGGGATTGATCCTGCCTCAGACGATCTCAGTAACCTGCGTTATCACAAGTTGTGTATTTTGGCTGATGCCGATTCTGATGGCCTTCATATTGCCACATTGCTGTGTGCGTTATTTGTTCGCCATTTTCCTGCCATGGTCTCCGCCGGACATGTTTATGTGGCTATGCCGCCACTGTACCGAATTGATGTTGGAAAAGAGGTCTTTTACGCCCTGGATGAAAGTGAGAAGCAAGGGGTGCTGGATCGTATTGCCGCAGAAAAAAAGACCGGCAAAATTAACGTGCAACGGTTTAAAGGGTTGGGAGAGATGAACCCCATACAGTTGCGTGAGACCACGATGGACCCTGATACTCGGCGACTGGTTCAGTTGACGATTGAAGCAGGTGACAATACCCACCAGATGCTTGATATGTTGCTGTCCAAGAAGAGGGCCAGTGACAGAAAAGAGTGGTTGGAAGTTCGGGGAAATCTGGCGAATGTTTAATTAGGTTCTCTCTCTAGGCCATCATACTTAAAACTCTCGGAGCAGGGTTCATATGACTGAAAAAACTCGATACATGGCAAAGGTTGGAGCAGTCACAGTAAAAGTCCTCAAAGTAGTCATTATCACGGTGGCAGTCTTTACTGTGATCGTTATGTCCCTGCTTCCGTTTGTGTTGCGGTGGGAAATTGTGAGCTTGTTCGAGCAGAAAGGTATGGCGGCTGAGATTGGCTATATCGATATACGGCCAATCATGGGTTCTCTTCAGATCAATGATGTGCATATTACGGCGCCTGATGGCAAACGCCTCTATGTTGATGAAATACAGATGAAGATTACCTGGAGTTCTTTGGCTAACCGTTGGCTTAATATTAAGCATGTGATTATTGAAGGTACGACGCTTGATATTGTTGCGGGGGAAAATGGGGTACGTGTGGCTGGCTTTGAGTTTCTGGCTGATGATGAGTCTCCATCCTCTGAGCCAGATGTTGAATCTGAGCCGGTGGGACAAGTTATCACTCGTCTAGTGTTAGAAAAGCTTGAGCTGGATAAACTGGAGGTCTGCTTTGCCAAGTTAAATAAGCAGAATGAAGAAGCTTTTCATCATTGTGCCCGTATCAAACACCTCTCTTTAATTGACCATATTGATCTTCACTTAGATGAAAACCCGTCAGCAGTAATTCCTGGTATTGTCTTAAATAGTTTTCGTTGGTCTGACCAGCAAACTCTCACAGAGCTGGTTTCTGTCGATAGCTTAAATATCACGAATGTGACAAGTGGTGATATGAAGGACTGGCAATTGGATGAGCTGTCCTTGGAGGCACTGCGGGTATTGCCTATCTCCGTCGAGGGTGAAATGACGGCAGGCGACTTGTGGTTAAACACCCTGACCTTAACTGACTTGAAGATCGGTGAAGCTAATAACATTGGTACTTTGTCCCTAACAAACCTAAATGTAGATCTTCGGTCTGATAATGAGGGAGTGCTGGCATTTGCGCCTGCATTGATGGAGAGCATTAACCAGTTAGCCCCTGAAAATAAAGAAGACGCGCCTGAGCCAGCTGAGAAAACGGGTAGTTTTTCGATGGGTCGTCTGGATGTGGATAAAATTATTGTCCGCGATTTGGGTGGAGACACAGGGTTGGTGCCAACACCATTAGCATTTATCAATAGTGTCAATATTGTGAGTCTAAGCAGTGATGACATGGTGGATTGGCAGATGGGCGAGCTGTTTGTGGAGGCGCTTAGAATTTTGCCTGTCCCCGTCAAGGGAGAAATGACAGCTGGAGATGTGCAGTTGAAGGTCTTATCTCTCTCCGGCCTGGAGATAGGTGATGCCAACAAGATAGAAGCATTGTCTCTTGCGAGTGTCAAAGTAGACTTACAGTCTGCTGATGATGGAAGACTGGTGTTTGCACCTACATTGATGGCGAGAATGGGGCTATCTGATGACAGCAATCTAGAGGAAGAGGGGCCCGAAACACCGGACGAAAGCAGCCCTTTTGTACTGGGTAATTTTTTGGTCGGTGATGTGGTTGTTCGTGATATGGGTCGAGATAGAGACCTATTGTCTATGAATAACTTTTCTCTGAGGCACCTAGCCGCAAATGGTGATGCCTTGAAACTTGGGCTTTTTCAGGTATCTGACCTCAAGTTATTGGAGCCTCAATCGGGGGATAGAAAAAAGGCTGGCTACTACTTTTCGACACCTAAAATTGAGTTGGCCGATATAGCGAAAGATATTGGCCAGCTCAGCGTGTCCAATATCTTGGTCGTCGACCCCGTGGCATTTCTGCATCGAGGGGTTGATGGTGGGTTGGTTGCTCTCAATGAGGTTGAGCGAATGACAGGCAGTGAGGGTGATAAACCTGAGCCGTCTGATGAAAGTGATCCATCACCGTCTGTAAAACTGTCGATTAATAAAATTAAAATTGGTGGTAAGGGGCAGTTATTGGTATTAGATGAAAGTGTTTCGCCGGTTTTTGAGCAGACATTTACTGATCTCGACCTAATGCTTAATAATATTGATGCCAATGCACCGAAAACAAAAACTAACCTCAAGTTTAATGTAGGTATCAATAAGTTTGGCCACTTCCGACTTGAAGGAAGCCTTGTTCCCTTTGGTGATAAATTGGATGGTGCCATTACCGGTGAACTGCGTGGTCTGGACGTACGCCATTTGTCTGCCTATGGCTCGGAATATGTTGGTCATCACCTTGACCAGGGTATAGGTGAAGCAGATATTACTTTTGATGTGAATCAGGACGAGATTGATGCCACCATCACCACACGCTTCCACAAGCTGGAAGTCTCCCCGTTAAGTGAAGACGAAATTCCTAAAGGCAGTGAAGCTCTGGGTATTCCCCTCGGTTTTGCTCTGGGTTTGTTACGTGATAATGAGGGTATGATTGAGCTGAAGTTGCCGATAAGTGGTGATATTCACTCCCCCGATTTTTCATTAAGCCACATTATTGGCAAAGTGATGTTTAAGGTGATTAGCGAGGCAATTGTTAATTACTACATGCCCTTTGGATTGATCATGGCGGCAACGATGCAGGATACCCTGTCAAGCCTGAACTTTGAGCCAGTGTCCTTCGCGCCGGGTGAGACTGCGTTGGATACAGTGGCGATAGCCAGCCTTGATAAATTGTCAGAAATGTTGAGCAGCAGGCAGCAATTGCACCTGTCCTTCTGTGCGCCCTCTACGTTACAAGATTGGTCAGTAATGTTTGCCCCCCCGGTGGTTTCTGAGGCCAAAAATCAGGATGAGAAAAAACAAGAAGATGCGCCAAATACAG
>JBALWM010000118.1:0-4745 GCA_036960905.1 Porticoccus sp. | reverse complement strand
AAGAGTTGATGGATTACCACAACTTTATGCTCACAGATTTCTACCATGAAGATGCTGTAGATTACGACGATACCCTGAATAAAGTGATGGCCTGGACGGATGAGCTGGAGCCGATGGTAGCGGATGTGACTGGGCTGTTGCATAGCACTCGTGAAGAGGGTGGAAATATTATGTTTGAGGGAGCTCAGGGATCGCTGCTGGATATTGACCACGGTACCTACCCTTTTGTGACCTCCTCTAATACCACGGCCGGCGCTACTGCCACGGGTAGTGGGTTTGGTCCTCTGTACTTAGATTATGTGCTGGGTATCACCAAGGCTTACACCACTCGGGTTGGTTCTGGTCCATTTCCTACGGAACTGTTCTGTGAGGTGGGGCAACGCCTTGGAGAAAAAGGGCATGAATTTGGCGCGACCACTGGGCGGGAACGTCGTTGTGGCTGGTTTGATGCTGTTGCACTGAAGCAGGCCATCCGAATCAACTCTGTTTCCGGTATCTGTCTGACTAAGCTGGATGTGCTTGATGGCCTCGAATGCATCAAGTTATGTGTGGCTTACACCGATACCGCTGGTAATGATGCTGGCATCCCTTGTCATGCAGATGATTACGAAGGCTTGGTTCCGGTTTATGAGGAAATGCCAGGCTGGACGGAATCTACGGTCGGTGCCCAATCTCTGGATCAATTACCCGCTAATGCTCGTGCCTATATTTCTCGTATCGAAGATATTCTGAAAACACCCGTGGATATTGTGTCAACGGGTCCGGATCGGGTTGAAACGATTGTCTTGCGCCACCCGTTTTCCTGAGGTCCTAAAAGGGGAGTATTACCGGTATTGTGTTTTCCGGCACTCCTCTCATGGTTAACCCAGACATCTTGCCTTTCTCAACTTCTTTTTTTAAGTAACGTTTGCTGTCGCTGCAGCAGTTTTGACTATGCCTAAATTGCTGGTTCGTTCGTTATTAACTGCCACAATTGAAATAAAATAGCCCTTAGAGATTGCATTTTTGTTATATCACTTGTAAGGTTTTTGGCGTTCACTTTGTTAAATAATTATAAAAGTCAGGCCGAAGTACTCGTTTAGTTCGTCTGTTAGTTCGTTTGTCGGCAGAGCGAGTGGCCTCCAGAATATCGGAGATCGAATGCCAAGACTTAGGGATAAAGCTCTTCGGAGTAAAGTAGCAGGTCGTCGTCAGGTTGCTAAGACCAACCTGACATTCATCCCCTATATCTCTCATTACCCGCTTATAAATCGATTTATAGCATCACCCTATTTGACTTCAGGAAGCCTGAATTCTTTGCGTCCTTGCGCCGATGCTGTGTGGGATGTAGGTAGGTGAGCGAGGTCGTCAGCGTGACCCATACCGGAGAGCTGTGGCCCTTAGTGGTCTACTTTGGCATGGTGATTATGCTGGTATTAACGATGCTGGGGCTTTCCTGGCTACTCGGTCAGCGGCGAATGGATCGTGCTACTGGAGATACCTTCGAGTCTGGTATTGTTTCCGTTGGCGATGCGCAGCTCTGCATCTCTGTAGAGTTTTATCTGATCGCCATCTTCTTTGTAATTTTTGATCTTGAAACCGTATTTATCTTTGCTTGGGCTATCGCCTTTTTTGAGCTGGGTTGGTCTGGTTATCTGGCGATTCTTGTATTCGTGGTCATCTTGGTCGTAGCACTGATTTATGAGTGGCGTACTGGTGCGCTGGACTGGGGTATAAAAACCCGTATTGGTCTTGAGGAAATAAGTAAATGAAGTGGAGCCTAACTCGCCCAGATGAAAATATTATTGCTCGCAGTGCAAGTGGAAATGCAGCAAGTGGAGATGCTATAGGTACAGACCCCATTGAGGAACATGTTCGCCGCAATGTGTGTTTTGCCAAGCTGGAAGATTTGATTGCCTGGGGGCGCGGGCATTCCCTGTGGCCTTTTAATTTTGGTTTGTCCTGCTGTTATGTGGAAATGGCTACCGCGTTTACCAGTCGTCACGATATTGCTCGATTCGGTTCTGAAGTGATTCGGGCCACGCCTCGGCAAGCGGACTTAATGGTGATTTCTGGCACCTGCTTTCTCAAGATGGCACCAGTGGTACAACGGTTATATGAACAACTACTGGAGCCGCGCTGGATTATCTCCATGGGCTCCTGTGCCAACTCTGGTGGTATGTACGATATCTACTCTGTGGTGCAGGGGGTCGATAAGTTTATCCCTGTGGATGTCTATGTGCCCGGTTGTCCACCGCGCCCAGAGGCACTAATGCAAGGGTTGATGATGTTACAAGAGTCTGTGAGCAAAGAGCGTCGGCCACTCAGTTGGGCTGTGGGCGATCAAACGGTGATAAAGCCTGAGCCTGTCAGTCAGCGGGACTTGTTAACAGAAGAAAGAATGAAAACCACGGAATTGCGAGATCCGAAGAACGTATAAAAAGAGACGGATAAAAACGTCAATACACATAATAAAAAAATAGTTGGGATAGAGGTATGCAGGCAACTGAAACCTTAAAGCAAACAGGCATTATCGCCGAACTGTACGAACGGTTTGGTGAAGGCTGTTTTATGGTTCAACCCTGTGCTGATGGTATAGCCACTCTGTGGGTAGAGCGATCTCAACTTCATTATGTTTTGCGTTTCCTAAAACCAAAATTTCCTATGCTTCATGACCTGTTTGGTATTGATGAGCGGTTGAGGGTTAACCGAGAGGGTCAGCCTGTCGCAGATTTCACGATTGTTTATCATCTGTTGTCATTTTCCAGAAATGAGGATGTGCGGCTGAAGGTAGCATTGGTAGAGCCGGAGATTGAGCTGCCAACCGTCAGTGATATTTGGCCTAATGCCAATTGGTATGAGCGTGAAGCCTGGGATATGTTTGGTATTAATTTTAGTGGTCATCCCAACCTGTACCGTATTCTCATGCCTCCTACGTGGGAGGGGCACCCTCTTCGCAAAGACCATCCGGCCAGAGCGACGGAAATGGAGCCCTTCAGTCTCGATGATGAAAGACAGGATGCGGAGCAGGAGGCATTGCGGTTCCGCCCTGAGCAGTGGGGCATGAAGCGCAAGACCGATGACACCGAATTTATGTTCCTTAACCTGGGTCCAAATCATCCCAGTGTTCACGGTGTATTCCGCATAGCCTTACAGTTAGATGGTGAAATTGTTGTCGATGCTGTACCTGATATTGGCTACCACCATCGTGGTGCTGAAAAGATGGGTGAGCGTCAAACCTGGCATAGTTTTATCCCCTATACAGATCGTATCGACTATTTGGGTGGGGTGATGAATAACTTGGCCTACGTGATGTCAGTGGAAAAGCTGGCAGGTATTGAGGTGCCGGATCGAGCCAAAGTTATCCGCATCATGATGTCCGAGCTGTTCCGAATTTCCAGTCACTTGGTATTTTATGGCACCTTTGCTCAGGACGTGGGGCAGATGTCGCCCGTCTTTTATATGTTCGCCGACAGGGAGAGATTGCTAGGCATCGTTGAGGCTGTTACCGGTGGGCGGATGCACCCGGCCTGGTTCCGAATTGGTGGTGTAGCTCAGGACTTGCCCATTGGTTGGGAAAAAATGGTCCGTGATTTTATTGATGCCATGCCAGCGCGCTTGGATCATTACGACAAGATGGCCATGCAGAACAATATTCTGAAAAAACGCGCCATTGGAATTGGTCGTTATACTCAGGAGGAGGCGATCGACTGGGGTATTACCGGCCCCGGTTTACGTGCTACCGGAATGGATTGGGATCTGCGAAGAGATCGTCCCTACGGTGGTTATGATCAGTTCGATTTTGAAGTCCCGGTGGGCAATAACGGTGACTCTTATGATAGAGCCGTGGTAAGGATTGAAGAAATCCGTCAAAGCCTGAGAATTATCCGCCAGTGCCTGGACAATATGCCAGAAGGCCCCTACAAGAGTGATCACCACCTCACGACGCCGCCGCCAAAAGAGCGGACCATGCAGGACATTGAAACTCTGATTCACCACTTCCTGAATGTGAGTTGGGGACCGGTAATGCCAGCGGGAGAGGCTACTCAGCTGATTGAAGCTACCAAGGGTCACAACAGTTACCACTTGATTAGCGATGGGGGCACCATGTCCTACCGTACCCGGATTCGGACACCATCCTTTCCCCACTTACAACAAATACCCCTCATTAGTCGCGGGTTGATGATTGCTGATTTGATCACAATTGTTGCCAGCATAGATTTTGTTATGGCGGATGTGGATCGATGATAGAGCAGCTGATTATCCAGACAGACACATCCCTGACTTCTGATGAAATAAGGGAAATTGATGCCGAGTTGGCACATATGCCGCAAAAGTCCGGTGCTGCCATTGATGCGTTGAAAATAGTTCAGCGTCACCGGGGCTGGGTGTCTGACGAATCTCTGGTGGCTATTGCTAATTATCTGAATATGTCTCCGGAAGCATTGGAAGGCATCGCTACTTTTTACAATCTCATTTACCGGCAGCCGGTAGGTGAAAAGGTTGTTTTGTTCTGTGACAGTGTTAGTTGCTGGATTCGTGGCTGTGATGGAGTGAAGCAAAAAATATCTGAAAAGCTGGGCGTCGATTACGGTGAGACTACGGCAGATAAGCAATACACATTGATACCCGTGCCCTGTTTGGGCGCCTGTGACAAAGCCCCGGTAATGATGGTGGGGGATGACCTTCATACAAATCTGGACAATGAAAAAATTGACCAGATTTTTACTAACAAAATGAGTGAAGGGGAGGGCTCTTAATGGAAA
>JBALWM010000117.1:0-4768 GCA_036960905.1 Porticoccus sp. | reverse complement strand
CTTCCAGCCTGATTATCAATCAGCAGAGACAGTAGAAGTGAAGCTAGTGGTATCTGACGCAAAAAACAGCTGGACCTACCACTTTGTCAGGGACGAAGGCCGACACTACGTACGCCGCTCAGATAGAGATCTGTTTTTCGCGATGAGAAAATCTGTTTTTGACTCGATTGCCAGTATTAGGCAGGTTGATCTCATCTTTGACCAAACTGAGCTCTCAACGACCCTCACCGAGGGGCTTATTAAAGAAGCGATAACAGAATAAATCGTAAAACGTTATGTATCAGCTTCTCTAGAGCCAAACACTAAAAAGCCCAGCAACATTCGTTGTTGGGCTTTTTTATGCCGTACTTTTTTATGCCATCCCTCCCTAGGTCAGACTTTTTTCATACCACACTTTTTTAGACGATACGGGTATCTCTGGATAGGAATAGTCGCTCAAAATTATTGGTGGTAACCTCGGCGACCTCCTCAAAAGAAATGCCCTTGATCTCGGCCACAGCTTTCGCAACCTCTACGACATACTGAGGTTCGTTCTGTTTCCCCCTGTGAGGCATAGGGGTAAGCCAGGGAGCATCAGTTTCTACCAACATATGATCCAGCGGCACCTTTTTAACCACCTCGCGCAATGCTGAAGCATTGCGAAACGTAATGATTCCCGAGAAGGAAAGGTAGAAATTGAGATCCATGACCTCCTGTGCCATTTCCCAAGATTCAGTAAAACAGTGGATCACCCCGGAAGCTTGTGTATCGGCATGATCCCTTAAAGTTGACAGGGTTTCCTCACGTGCATCACGGGTGTGAACAATGACGGGCTTCCTCAATTGGCTGGCAGCTTTCAGGTGGCGAATAAAACTTTCTTGCTGCCAATCTGCGGAGTCCGACCCATAGTAGTTATCCAACCCTGTTTCACCAATGGCGACAACCCCTGGTTGGTTGCCCAGCTCAACAAGCTCATCAACTTCAGGAATAGCGGGGCGAGACTTTTGTAATGGATGAACCCCTACAGAAACCCGTACGCTGGAATGCTCAGTGGCCAGTTCAATCAACTTTTTCGATGAATCCAGGTCCACCCCCACACTTAAAAAACAACCCACACCTCGGTTGTGCGCAGCTTGCAGCAAATCTGTAAGAGATTGCTGGTAATCAGCCAAATCAAGATGATCTAGATGGCAATGGGAGTCCACCAACACAGTCGGGTATTCCTTATTTGGCATAGAGTGAGTACTAAAAGGTTACTGACAGAAGCATAGAAAAAGAGGTTTGGACTAGTTACATTGTGCTAGTGGGCTTATCGGATTCCATCAATCCTGCCAGATAGGTTTCAAGCTTACCCTGCATTTCAGCATGTTTTTCATTAAGTTGGATGCCAACACCCTCACGACGGTTACCTCCGGCCCCCTTCGGGGTTATCCAGACAACCTTACCAGTAAGAGGAATACGTTCTGGCTCACCCATTAAATCAAGCAGGATAAAGACTTCATCACCTAACATGTAGGTTTTACGGGTGGCAATGAACAACCCACCATTTTGAACAAATGGCATGTAAATGGCGTAAAGAGCGTTCCGATCCTTAACACTAAGGTTCAGAATCCCCCTTCTAACACCGCCGCCAAATGCATCCATATTCATATGTAATCCAATCCATTAATGCGTAGTGTACTATAGCAAAGCCCGCATCATCCAGCGTATAACGGTCACTAACCACAGAATACTCCTCCTGCCGAACAACACCAAAATCACCTCGTCACAAAAAGGAGTTGCCAATTGAGCAGCAACTCCTCCCATAACAGCTGTATATTTGGGTTGGCCGAACTCTGAAGCAGTTTTTTTGCCTGAATCAAACGATCAATATAGCGAAACATCAAACGCGACGAGATAGCGCCCTGACCTGACCGTATATCAGAGGACACACGGCTATACAGCCAATCCACAGCTACCACAGGATCATTAGCAACCGATTTTTTTGTGACCAATGTTTCTGCAACTAATAGTGGCGTTGTACGATGTGCCGCCAAATCATCCAACATCCCTTCAAATGCGCGGCGCCGTTCCAGCAAGTCCGTTTCGATCAACTGTAGCGCAAGTAGCGGGCGCCCTTCAGCAAAGCCCAGTAATTGTTCTATATCTTGATCTTGCCCTACCACCTGAGATAACCAGGGTCCTGATTGAGTGGTCGTCGGTACAGGGAATTTAACCATACGACACCGACTTTTTACCGTTGCTGACAACCGGGCAGGTTCATGGCAAACCAACAACAACAATGTATTTGGACCGGGCTCTTCAAGGTTTTTTAACAAGGCATTTGATGCATTCTGATTCATAGCCTCTGCAGGATAGATGACAGCCACCTTCCACCCTCCCTGCTGGGAGGTTTTGCTGGCAAAGTCGCCCAGCGCGCGAATACTATCTATACGTATGGCCTTACCCTCGTCCTCAGGTAAAACCTTCAACAAATCGGGATGATTATTAGTAGCAACCAAATGACATTGCTTACAGCGACCACATGCATACCCCTCCATTGGGGATTCACAGAGCATCCTCTGAGCCAATGTCAGAGCAAACTGGTTCTTACCTGTGTGCTTGGGCCCACTAAGAATTAACGCATGAGGTATCCGCTGTTGTTCTACTTGAGCTATCAGCTTTATCCACTGCGCCTCCTGCCAGGGATAATGCATCGCTGCAGCCGGGGTCAGCTGTTCACTCACGAATCATGCCCCAAGCAACGCTCAAGCACTGCACCAATATCGGCCTGAACCCTATCCAAAGATTGGGATGCATCAATGACCTGATATCGATGGGGTTCAGCCTTAACCCGAGCAAGGTAACACTCTCTCACTCGTTCAAAAAAAGCGATTTTTTCCTGTTCAAACCGGTCAGGCGCACTACGGTTTTTTGCTCGGGCAAGCCCAATACCTACAGGGATATCCAACACCAACGTCAGATCAGGACGCAGCTCTCCCTGTACCAGAGTTTCCAGCTGGGCTATTTTGTCCATAGAGACACCTCTACCGCCCCCTTGATAGGCATAAGTTGCGTCCGTAAAGCGATCACAAAGTACCCATTGCCCCCGCTCCAATGCAGGAATAATCACTTCAGCGAGATGCTGGGCTCGGGCGGCAAACATCATTAACAGCTCGGTATTTTCATCCACTGTTTCATCACGAGGACTGAGTAATAATTCACGAATACTCTCAGCCAAAGGGGTTCCCCCTGGCTCTCTGGTAGCCACATGAGAAATGTTTCGCTGCACCAACCACTGCCGAATAAAATCAATATTCGTGGTTTTCCCTACACCTTCCACACCTTCAATAGTAATAAATTGTCCGGTCTTGCTACTCATCATTTATGGTCTACTTGTCCTGACTCGGGTCGTTCGGGCTTGAGCGATAATTTGAACGCCGTTGTAATTGGTATCGTCGCACTGCTTGCAGATGCTCTTCAAGTGTTGCGGAAAAATAATGGCTGCCGTCTCCCTTAGCCACAAAGTACAGGGCCTCACTCTTGGCGGGATGCAACGTTGCATGGATCGCTTCACGTCCAGGCATGGCGATGGGCGTTGGCGGCAATCCTTTAATCAGGTAGGTATTGTAGGGTGTTTCTTGCTTCAAATGACGGCGGGTAATATTGCCCTGATATTGATCGCCCAAACCATAAATGACTGTTGGGTCTGTCTGCAGCCTCATCCCCTTCTTCAAACGCCTCACAAATACGCCGGCTATTTGACTTCGTTCCGATCCAACACCCGTTTCTTTCTCAACAATCGAAGCCAATGTCAGTGCTTCATAGAGAGACTGGTAAGGTAAACCATCCTCTCGAGATTGCCACTCATCATCAAGGACTTCTCGCATGCGCGCATGAGCACGCAATAAGAGATCACGATCAGTGTCAGCAGCACTGTAACTGTAGGTGTCGGGGAAAAACCATCCCTCTGGGTGGTTAATATCAAGCCCTAGTTGTTCCAATAACACCGGAACAGTTAAATCGTTCAATGATTGGGTAAGTTTGGGCTGCTCTGCAATCAGTGACAGCCACTCTTTAAAATTCAGTCCTTCAGGGAAGGTAACCTGATAATAAATCACCTTTCCTGACATCAACCGTTCAAGCAGTTTTCTCGGTGTATCTCCGACATCCAACGGATACTCACCCACTCTAATACTTGTTTGGCTTGTCAGGCGAGCATAGGCCGTAAACAATGCAGGTCTTTTGAGTATCCCGTGATCAGCAAGCTGACGAGCTACTTTTGTCAGGCTACTGCCACTTTCCACCTCGATAACTCGAGGCTCGTCACCACCGGATAAAGGAGTATCCAAGTAGTCGTTCAGAACCCAATAGCCTCCCATGATACCCAGAGTCACTAGAGCAAGACATAACAGCAACCACCGTAGAATCAACCGAAGCATGATAACGCCCGATGCAATTGGGCCTGAAGCTTCTGCGTCCCTTCACCTGCCACCCAGTTAGCACGATTCTCTAAAGCCACCACAGGCCAGATGCCCATCACAGAATTGCAGACAAACAGCTCATCCACTGACAGCAGCTCCTCAAGGGAAATAGCCTTTACATGAACAGGTATAGATAACTTAGGTAGCAACTCATCCAACAAGTACTGCCGCATGACACCGGCCACACCACATTGATCAAGAGGCGGGGTCCACCATTGCCCATTATGGGAGTAAAATATGTTACTGCTAACGCCCTCTACCACATTATCTTGCTGATCCAGCATCAGACCTTCCGGATAATCTGCGTCCCATTCAGATCGAGCCAA
>JBALWM010000116.1:0-4871 GCA_036960905.1 Porticoccus sp. | reverse complement strand
GCAAAGTTACTTTTAAGTTGTTTGTCGTATTCGTTCCAAAGTGGCAGTCGCCAGACTCTGTCGCCACTTGTTTGGCCTGCTGTTTCAAGTTGAGCAGCCAGCGTGTCGTTATTGCTGAGAATGCCAGAGGCATGGCTGCCTAATGCCATGACACAAGCACCTGTGAGGGTGGCGATATCAATAACACTTTTTGGTTTATATCGGCCGGCGTAGGTGAGGGCGTCACACAGAATCAGGCGACCTTCAGCATCGGTGTTAAGCACTTCAATCGTCTGGCCAGACATACTTTTAACAATATCGCCGGGTTTCGTCGCCGTTCCACTGGGCATATTTTCAACTGTGGGGATAATGCCTACCACATTGATCGGCAGCCCCGCTTCAATCAAGGTAGAAAATGTCCCGAGTACACTGGCGGCCCCGCACATGTCGTATTTCATTTCATCCATGGCTGCACCAGGTTTGAGGCTGATACCCCCGGAGTCAAAGGTGACGCCTTTGCCCACCAGTACGACCGGTTTGTCACTGGGCTTGCCTCCCAGATACTCAAGCACAATCATCTTGGCTGGTTCGATGGTGCCGGCGGTCACTGATAAGAGTGCACCCATTCCAAGCGTTTTCATTTGCTTTTCATTGAGAACCTTGCAGCTGAGCTTCGCGTGTTTTTTGGCGAGTTTTCTGGACTGACTGGCGAGGTAGGATGGCGTGCAGATATTTCCTGGTAGATCCCCCAGCTCACGTGCGAGGTTCACGCCATTGGCAATTGCCTTGCCCATATGGAGTGTGTTTTTTAGTGTATCGAGCCCTTTTCGAGAGGGTGTTACTAACGTCACTTTTTTTAGTGACGAGATGTCTTTTTTCTTAGACTTAAAAGGGTTGAATAAGTAGGTGGCCTCGACCAGTTTGCGAGCCAGCTGCTGGGCCTGCCAGACGCTGTTTCGATGCTCAACTTGAAGATGATTCATTGAAATGTAGGCAGATTTGATGGGTAATTTTGTCAGCTTGTTAGCAAGGCTGGCGGCAAGTTCTAGGAAGGATTGCTCATTGGTAGCCTTTTTGCCACTACCTAGAATTAACAGACGTTTTGCTGGCAGCCCAGGAGGTTCGTTGATTAACAGGGAGCTGCCAATGGCATTTTTAATATCACCACCTGATTGCAGCCGAGAAACTAAACCGCCAGTGGCGTTATCAATGGATTGGAGTGTGGGGTTATCTACCCCATCATGTCCAAGAGCAATGACAAGACAATCAGTTTTTAGGGTCAGTAGATTGCAGGCGCTGGCAGTAAATTCCATGGTGTCTCCGGTTGTTGGCAGGGGTAACTCTTTACAAGACAAACTCAGTGTAAATCTGGATAATTGTCTGACGATGAATGTGATAACGCACGAAGCATAACAGGAAACCACCTTTGCTCATATTTCGCTATATTGCCCGTGACTTGCTGGCCTCGACCTTTGCTGTTTGCACCGTGTTGTTAATGGTTGTTGTCAGTGGACGCTTCGTTAAATATCTGGCGCAGGCTGCAGCAGGGGAGTTGGATGCGGGAATTCTGTTAGCCATTATTGGTTATCGTCTGCCCGGTTTTTTAGAGTTGATCTTGCCCTTGGCATTTTTTCTGGCCGTTTTGCTGACCTATGGTCGCCTCTATGTTCAAAGTGAAATGACGGTGATGACGGCCTGTGGCATGAGTCCGAGCCAGTTAGTCGTTTATACCATGATACCGGGATTGCTCATTGCTCTATTGGTGGGTTGGTTGAGCCTGGATGTCGGTCCCACAGGCTTGCGTAAGGCTGAGGCATTGTTGACGGCACAGAAAGAGAGAGGTGAGCTAGATGGCATGGTGGGGACTCATTTTTACCCGCTACAGGGTGGCAAGGCCGTTACCTATGCGGAAGAGGTCAGCAAAGAAGGGCAAATGCGTGATGTGTTTATGGCCGAAAACAATCCTGATGCACCGGAAGGGCAGCAGCTGGTTTTAGTGGTTGCAGAGACGGGTCACCAGAGTCGTTCAGCCCCTGACAAGCCAAGCTATTTAGTATTAGAGAATGGCTACCGAATTCAGGGTATACCCGGTAAAGCAGATTACCAGGTGACCCATTTTGAGGAGTATGGGCAGCGCTTGAGTAAGCCGAAAAAACATCATAGTCGACACACCTCCGATACGATGCCCACAGGGGAGTTGATGGCATCAGAAAAGTTGGCCCATGTGGCGGCACTTCAGTGGCGTTTTTCAGTACCTATTTTAGTTCTGGTTATGACGCTAATAGCCATTCCCCTGAGTAAAGCAAATCCCCGTCAGGGGCGGTTTGTTAAAATGCTGCCAGCGATTTTGCTCTACATTGTTTATCTTGTGATGCTCAATGGCGCTAGGGGGGCCGTTGAGGATGGAAAGCTTTCTTCGTTATTGGGGTTGTGGGGGGTTCACGGGTTGTTTCTTTTGATTGCCTTGCTACTGCTAGGGCGACCAGTGATTATTCAACAGATAATACAGCGTGGGTACTCTGAGCACAGGGTATCAAAACTGTTTATTCGATACTTTGGGAATAGCAACGGATGAGGCGTTTATCTGGGTATATCACCTCTGCTGTTATTGGCGCCATAGCATTAGTGCTTCTGGTCATTGTGGCATTGGATGCAATGGGCGCCATTATCGATGGTGTTGGTGATATCAGTAATGAGTACACATTTAACCAGGTAATGATCTACGTGGCTCTGACATTGCCTGCACGAATTTATGAGCATATTCCCATGGCCTGTCTGACAGGTTGTTTGATTGGGCTCGGATCTTTGGCCAACAACTCTGAGTTGGTGGTGATGCGTTCGGCGGGTGTATCTGTTTTGCATATTGTTGGGTTGGTGCTTCGACCTATCTTGGTGCTGATAGTCGTGGGCGCATTATTTGGTGAATTCATCGTTCCCTATGCAGATCAGTATGCAGAGAGCCGGAGGATGTTATTGAAGGGCGGCAAAGGTGCCCAAGAGTCGACTAGCGGTTTTTGGAACAAGGAAGGCCATGAGTTTATGCATTTTAATGCGGTGTACCCTGGTGGCGTATTGTTTGGCGTGACTCGATACCGTTTCGATGAAAATCACTTTCTGCAGGAGTCCAGCTTTTCTAAACGGGCTACCTATCAAGGGGATCATTGGGTTGAAGAACATGGTTCTACTACTCGTTTTCTTGGGGATCGTACTGAAGTTGCTACGTTTGTCCTCCGTGACTGGGAGACGGACCTATCGCCCGATTTGCTCCGCCTTGTAGTGATGCCACCAGAGTCATTGGCTATACGCAGTCTGTACGGCTACAGCAAGTACTTGAAGGCGCAGGGGCAGGATAACTCTCGTTATAAGTTGGTGTTCTGGGATAAAGCAATGCAGCCTTTAACCATTGTGAGTTTGGTGTTAATTGCCATCTCTTTTGTGTTTGGTCCTCTTCGGCAGGTCACCATGGGGTATCGTATTTTCGCTGGTGTCGTGGTGGGGCTGGTGTTTCGTACGAGCCAGGATCTACTAGGCCCTGCTAGTGTTGTCTTTGGGTTTTCACCGTTACTGGCAGTCATCTTTCCCGCTTTAATTTGTTGTCTGATAGGTTTTGTTCTGCTGCGCCGGGCCGCATGATGGGCTATGTTTTACCCTGTTAGGAATTTTTGGGTAGCAGGACAACTTGGGTATTACTGAAGTTATCGTGAAGGCAATGTCCATTTTCATCAATCAGGCACCAGAAGTAGCCAATACCTAGGGCCATCAATGATAAAGGTGCGAGCACCGAGCGTAGCCAGCATTCTTGCCAGCTAGGTGTTAATTGGTCTCGCCCTTGCAATTGAATACGCCATGACTTCATACCGAGCGTCTGGCCGGTTCGGCGCCAACACCATATGTAAAATAGTGCATAACAGAGCCACAAACCTAAAGCGATGATAAGTTGCACCATGCTATGGGGCGGCTCCATGGTGTCTTCCCCAAAGAGCAAACGAAGCAACAACACGATAATGCCATAGGCAAAACTGATGCCCATGAGTAGAAACATATCGTAAACCATAGCCATCAGGCGACGGAATAGGCTGGCAGTGTGAAGTGGTTCAGTCGTTTCGATATTCAAAGGTGAAGCTCTCAGTGGCGTTTTTAGCAAAGTTGATCGTAAGCTCGAGATTTTCTTCTATGTATGTCGGGCTGGTCGGGGATTCTATCAAAAACCTGACCAATTCAGAATTACTAGATTAGTCCAAGCGTAAGCTCTGGCGAATTGATGTATAGCTCGTAGTCTACTTCGCTGGACATCGAGCCGTGGCCATCCACGTTGGGGGCACACATGCTTTTGAAGCTTTCATGGTGCTTGAGGTAAGGTGAAGACCAAATCCAGGACAAAAAAAAGGCTACCTATCTTAGGTAGCCTGTAACATCAGACCTCTGGGAAGCAGTCTGTGGCACTAGTTGCTCATAGTGAGCAAGGGGTATAAACAAACAGTCATGCAGCAGCTTCACTCTTTTTGGGTGCAGCTTTACGAGCGGGCGCTTTTTTCTTGGGCGCAGGTTTCTCTTCAGCTTCTGTGGTCGTTTTAGACGCTGCTGAGAGCTTAGGCGCAGGTTTCTCTTCAGCTTTTATGGTCGTTTTAGATGCTGCTGAGAGCTTAGCAACTACATCAATCAGTTTTTCCAGCTTGTTGTTCAGTTCGGTTAGTTTGTCGTCATTACTGAACGAAGGAAGAGAAGGCATGGTTAGCTTGGAGGCTACTTTTTCACGGATTTCTTCAACTCGGGCACTAACATTCAGGTTGAGACCTTCTTCACGAATAGTTTTGCCTTGAGCTTTCAGTTTCTCGCCTTGATCTTTCAGTTTTTGGCCTTGTTCTTTCAGCTTGTCACCAGTTTTATCCAAT
>JBALWM010000115.1:0-4898 GCA_036960905.1 Porticoccus sp. | reverse complement strand
TGTCATATACAAACAACGGGTTCAATGTGTCTGAGCCGTGGGGCTTGATCACTATGGATTCTCCTGTGGTTGGGCGTGGCTATTTATTTCGTTAGTCTTGTGTCTGAATAATGGGCTATCTGTAGGGGGGGGTAACTACCTGCCTGCCAGAAATCCATTGCTCTCAAGATAATGGATCATCACTGCAACTTCTTCATCCAGTGTCATTTGGTCTGTGTGTAGATGAATTTCGGGATTTTCCGGTGCTTCGTAAGGGTCGTCAATACCTGTGAAGTTTTTAATTTCTCCGGCACGGGCTTTTTTATACAGTCCTTTGGGGTCACGTTTTTCTGCTTCTTCAAGGGAGCAGTCAACAAATACCTCAATGAAATCGACACCTGCTTCATCATGGAGTTGGCGAACCTTGTCGCGATCCTCTCGATAAGGGCTTATAAAACTGGAAAGTGAAATGGTGCCTGAGTCTACAAACAACTTGGCAATTTCACCAATACGGCGAATGTTTTCTGTACGATCTTCAGCACTGAACCCTAGGTTTTTGTTAATGCCGAGGCGAATATTATCGCCATCTAGCCGGTAGGCGAGCTTGCCACGTTCATACAGTGCACTTTCCAGGGCAACAGCCACGGTACTTTTGCCGCTACCGGACAAGCCGGTGAACCAGATAGTCGCACCTTTTTGGCCCATGAGTCGATGGCGGTCTTCCCGGGTAATGTCACCCTCGTGCCAATGTACATTGGTTGCTTTCATTACGGTCATGGGTTGCTCCCTTGTTAATAATGATATTGTTGTGTCGGTGGGATTAATTTATCTGCCTAAGGCATCCGTTTAACACAAAATGCATACACTTCGAGGTGATTTCATTGAGTGTCAATTTTGGATCACGGGTGAGCATGGCTCCCCAATAATTGCACAACCCTATTAAAGAGAGTGCGGCAAAATGACAATCGAGACTTTTATTGAGAACACCGCTGTGAATTCCCTCAATAAGAATGTCTTCCAGCTGTTGACGGTATCGCGAGCCAAGCGTTTTAAGTTTTTCACGTTTTTCCTCGGACAAATATAACCGCTGCTCATTATGAACTTTCAGTGCTTCGCTATTTGAGCGGTAGCTGGCTAGATGGGCACCAATAGCGGCGGTTAGCTTTTCTTTTAGTGGTTGCACCTGTTTGGATATCTGTTCCATTTGGTTCACATAGTCGCGAAGCGCAGCTAGGCACACTTCTTCCAGAGCGGCTTCCTTCGATGTGAAATAGTAGTAGAGGCTTCCCTGTCGGATACCCATATGCGAAGCAATATCTTGTGTGCTTGCGCCGTGATAGCCCTTTTCAGCAAAGACTGAAGCTGCTGCTTCTATCGCCTTTTGGTGTTGTTGATGGTAGCGGGGGGTATTTTGGCTATCAGGGTTCATGGTATGAGCACTAATTCTATAGAGTTATAGAATCTATAGGTTTATAGAAAAAAATCAATGATACAAATAAAATTTTGTGAAAAAAGTTGATTCGTGGTGGGTCTTCTACGGTGTGGTAGTTAGTGAGGGGTAGGCTTAAAGTGAAGGGTAGGCTTAAAATTGGCGCACCCGAGAGGATTCGAACCTCTGACCTCTGCCTCCGGAGGGCAGCGCTCTATCCAGCTGAGCTACGGGTGCCTGAGAGGCCGCAATAGTATAGGTTCCACTATCATTAGTCTATTTCTGAGGCCGTGGTATGAGGAGAATCAGGTATGCTTTCTGGCCTGATCCTTGAGTTATACTTAGACTCACACAGCAACCTTTAAATGAAAAGCTAGAATGACACTAAAAGCGGGATCAAAAAGCCTTATTGTTGTCGGACTATTCCTGATATCAGGTTGTTCTTTGTTTCAGACCCAGGTTTCTCCTCCAGAGGTACAGGTGTGCCCACCACCACCTGTGTGCACAGTATGTAAACCTACATCCTGTCCGGCGCCAACGGTCATTGAGAAGATTATCATCAGTCCTGTTCCTAGTCAGCAGATAGGGGGCGAGTTGAATTTGCCTATTGTCGGGGGGGTAGAGTCGGTAGTGGTTGAGCCATCGGGCTTCAAATATGAGGCACGTGTTGACACAGGTGCAGAGTCTTCCTCCATTCATGCAGAAAACATTCAGCTGATAGAGCGAGATGGCAAACGGTACGTTCAGTTCTCTCTGTTGAACCCTGAGACCAACGAGCCGATTGAACTGGAAAGGCGCTTACGCCGTAAAGTGTTGATCAAGCAGCAGCAGGGAGAGTGGGAGCGCCGGTACGTCGTCAAGCTTTGGTTAACACTCGGAGAAATAAGGGAGTTGGTGGATGTCACCCTCTCCAATAGGGCTGGTTTTGAGTATTCAGTCCTTGTGGGACGTAACCTATTGACAGATACAGCCATTGTTGATGTCAGCCAACAGCACATACTGAAGTAACAACACATGTCTTCTAAAGTGCAAATCAGTTTAGTTGCCGGGATATTAATCCTCATCGGTTTAGGGTTGGCCCTCTACAAAAAGATTGAGCTTGGGTTTCCCCTGTTGCCTGGTCAGAGACAAGCAGTTTGGACTCTCGAGTCAAAAATCAGTTTTAAGCCCGTAGGTGGTCCCGTAGAGATTTCTCTGGCACTGCCTGGTTCACAAGCAGGATGGGTGGTATTAGATGACCATTTTGCCTCATCAGGCTTTGGTTTTACGGTGATGGTGTCTAATGGAAACCGGCATGCTCAATGGACACGCCAGTCCTTGGAGAGATCAACAACACTTTATTATAAGCTTCAAATTTACCGAGCTGACAATGTTGGCTTGGGTGATAGCCTTGTGCCTGAAATCGTACCTCCAGAGCTCACCGCGGATCGCCTAGCGGCGATGGAGCGAGTTGTGGCATCGTTGCAAGAGCGCTCTTCGGGGTCTGTCAGTTTTACTACCTTACTACTGCAACAGTTGGTTCAGGACCAAATGGATCAAGATGCCAATTTTTTATTTGGTAGCAGGGAGGAGAGCAAGCTGGCAGTCGTGATGGATATACTGGCTTTTTCGGGTATTCCTTCACAGCGAGTACGTGGCGTCTTTTTGGAAGATGGTCGTCGTCGTCAGAAAATAAAAAGCTTGGTTGAGGTATTTGATGGAGAGCATTGGCATATTTTTGATCCTAAGACAGGGCAGCCAGGTTTACCAGAAAATTTCTTTGTTTGGCGAAGGGGTGGGGCATCGGTGCTGGATGTAGTGGGAGGTAGTAGTTCTCAACTGGAATTTGCCATTGTTAAGAATACCCTCCCAATCAAGACCGTATTGTTTATGGAGAAGCACGCGGGAGAACAACCCTTATTAGATTTTTCTATCTACTCCTTACCGGTAGAGCAACAAGGAGTCTTCAAGGGGTTATTGTTGATTCCTGTAGGTGCCCTGGTGGTGGTGCTTCTTAGGGTGTTGGTTGGTATTCGGACTTCCGGAACCTTTATGCCAATTCTGATTGCGCTGGCATTTATTCAAACTACGTTACTGACTGGGTTGGCAATTTTTTTGACGGTAGTTGGCGCAGGTTTGTGGATTCGTTATTACCTGTCACACCTTAATTTGCTGTTGGTTGCCAGGATCACCGCTGTGGTTATTGTGGTGATTTTCTTAATGGCTGCTCTCAGTATTGTGAGTTACAAGCTTGGCTTTGCCCAAGTGCTGACAGTGACATTTCTACCCACCATTATTCTTGCCTGGACCATTGAGCGAATGTCGATTCTTTGGGAAGAAGAGGGTGTCCATGAAGTGTTGGTGCAGGGTGGGGGTAGCCTGTTCGCAGCCATTCTGGCTTATCTGTTGATGTCCACTGCATTGATTGAACATCTTACCTTTAACTTTCCCGAGCTGATGATCAGTTTACTGGGCGTTGTGCTTCTCATCGGAAAATATTCTGGTTATAGGCTGTCTGAGTTGTACCGGTTTCGTGATCTAGGTAGGCCTGACAAATGAGATGGATTACGCCGCGAGAATTACGAGAGCAGGGTGTTCTTGGTATGAACAGCCGTAATATTGATTATATAGGCCGAACTAATGACAGAAGTCGTTACCCTCTGGTAGACAATAAACTGAAAACCAAACGGGCTGCTCAGCAGTATGGCATGTCAGTCCCAAAGCTGTTTGGTGTGGTGGAAATTCAACATGAGGTTCAAACCCTTGAGTCGCTGTTAGAAGGGCTGGAGAAATTTGTTATCAAGCCAGCCCAAGGGAGTGGAGGGAGGGGCATTCTGGTGATCTCTGGGCGCCGTGGTGATGACTTTATTAAATCTACCGGGGCCATTGTAAATTTGAGGGATGTAAAGCGTCACACCTCCAATATTCTCAGTGGACTTTATAGCCTGGGTGGACGTTCCGATGTGGCGATGATCGAAGATATGATCGATTTCGATCAAATGCTTAGCAACTATAGTCACGAAGGTGTGCCCGATATTCGAGTTATTGTTTACCGCGGGTTTCCCGTGATGGCTATGATGCGCTGTTCGACCCATGCTTCTGATGGTAAGGCCAATTTACACCAGGGTGCAGTCGGAGTTGGTATTGATATTGTGACTGGGCATAGCCTTTATGCCGTACAAAATAACCAGAAGGTCGATCAACACCCAGATACTGGATTTCGCTTTGACGAACTGGAGCTGCCTCATTGGGATGAGGTGCTTCACTTGGCAGCAGGTTGTTTTGAAATGACAGAGCTTGGTTATTTTGGCGCAGATATTGTGCTGGATAGAAATAGTGGCCCTGTGATACTGGAGCTTAATGCCAGACCGGGCCTTGCAATTCAGATCGCCAACCAAGCTGGATTAAGAAAGCGTTTGCATATGGTTGATGATATGCGCCCCATGAAGCGAGGCGTGGAAGAGCGCGTCCAGCTGGCCAAGCGGATGTTTGGTGTGACAATGGTTTGAGG
>JBALWM010000114.1:0-4900 GCA_036960905.1 Porticoccus sp. | reverse complement strand
CCCTATATTTCAGTGATGACTGACCCTGTTTACGGTGGGGTTTCTGCCAGTCTTGCCTTGCTTGGAGATATTAATACTGCTGAACCCGGTGCTAGAGCAGGGTTTGCCGGACCAAATATCATCGAGCAGACAATTCGTCAAAAATTACCTAAGGGCTTTCAGCGGGCAGAATTTCTGCTAGAACATGGGGCTATCGATATGATTATTCCTCGTCACGAGATGCGCGATACTCTGGCTTCTCTATTGTCCAAGTTTACTCACCAATCAGAACCAGATAGCACTTCAGAACCAGAGGTTATAATTGGGCCAGATGCCACTGATGACCCAGCATTCGCTGAGTGAATGGCTAAGCCTACTAGAGGCTAGACACCCTACAGAAATAGAATTTGGACTTGATCGTATAGGCCGGGTTGCGGAGCGACTCGGCCTTAGTCATTCGATGCCTGAAAAAAAGGTCATCACTGTCGCCGGTACCAATGGAAAGGGCTCTTGTGTTGCCGCTCTTGAGAGTATTTTATTGGCAGCAGGTTATCGCATTGGTTCCTACACCTCACCCCATTTTATCGATTACAACGAACGAATCTGTTTAAACGGACAATCTGTGAGTGATCGAACCATTTGTGCCGCATTTGACCGTATAGAGGCAGTTCGTGGCGACACTAGCTTAACGTATTTTGAATTTGGAACGCTGGCTGCACTCCTGATTATGTCGCAGGCGGATCTGGATGTTGTCCTGCTGGAAGTGGGACTTGGTGGGCGACTTGATGCCGTCAACCTGATCGATGCCGATATTGCGATTGTAACAAGCCTGGCGTTGGATCATCAGGACTGGCTCGGTGATGATCTCAACCAAATTGCTGCTGAAAAAGCAGCCATTGCACGACCCGGTAGACCACTGATCTATGGTGATGTTATTCCTGTACCAGGCCTATTGGTGGCTGCGGATGACATTGGCGCTCAACTGCTGTTAAACGAGCGCGATTTTTCCTTAGCTGAAGTTCATAAGGCTTCCAACTCCAGCTTGCCTCAAAATAGCGTGGCTTGTGCAGTGCAGGCCGTGAAATTAATTGATCCTAGTCTAACGGACGCCACAATAGAGCAGGGGCTTCAGACGGTTAACTTACCGGGTCGTTTTCAGCGGGTTGATATAAAGGGCGTTACATTAGTTTTGGATGTAGCCCATAACCCACAGGCCACAGAATTATTGTCGCAAAGGCTGCTTGCACAAAGGTTACGTACACAAAAATTGTCGTCGGTGGATCAGAAAATTATCGCTGTGTGCGGAATTATGGCCGACAAAGATATTCCCGGTATGCTTCTGCCACTGTTACCTTTGGTCAAAGACTGGTTTTTTTGCGATATTCCTGATCAACCCAGGGCCACTGAAGCACGAAAGTTATCAGCGCTGTTGTACAATGTGAGTGAGTCGAAGGCGTTCAATGTCGTCGAAAACAAATCACCCGTTGCGGCACTTGAGGCTGCACTAGCTAATGCTAACATTGGTGATTCTGTAATAGTTTTTGGTTCATTCTTTACAGTTGGCCCGGTATTAAAGTGGCTTAATCATGTGCAAGAAGGGAGTGTAGGTGGTGAGTGAAAATTTGAAGCAGCGTGTAGTCGGTGCGTTAGTCTTGATCGCTCTAGCGGTAATGATCATTCCCTTGACGTTTGATTTTTCTGGCAGTCGAGAAGTCGATACCCAATCTAAAATTCCTCCAAGGCCAGAGATAAAACCGGTCACTGTGCCAGAACCCATAAGACCTGAAAATATTGTCCCAGCCAAGTCGGATGAAGAGATGTTCCAGTTTGGTGTGGATTCCTCCGAGCAAGGCAGTTCTCTCGAGGATGAGACGCCTGCACTTTCCTCTGAAGGACTCCCTGTTGCCTGGGTGCTACAGGTGGGTAGTTTTCGGGATGGCGATACGGCGCAAACCCTATTAAAAAACTTACTGGGAGATGGGTATAAGGCCTTTGTCCGAGAAAAGAAAGAAGGCACAAGTACATTAAGTCGCGTTTTTGTGGGGCCAGATATTTTGAAGAAAAAGCTGGTAAAGGAAAAAACGGCCATTGATAAAAAATATGGTGTTGATGCTATTTTGGTCCGTTTTGAACCCTGACCTGTGAAAAGCTCTCTGTTACACTTTGCGCCACTATTCAAGGCAGCCAAACTATGACTAAGGGCAGCTATATTTATGACTTGGGCTGACTGGGCAATTATTGCTGTACTGGTGATATCTGCACTCATCAGTGTGGTACGTGGCTTTGTTAAAGAAGTCGTATCTTTACTGATTTGGGTGGCTGCTGCGGTTATTGCATCTATCTTTCATGACCAGCTTGCTGTCTGGATGGTCGATTGGATTAGTACGCCATCATTACGCATGCTGACTGCATGGATTTTGCTTTTTGTGGCAGTATTAATTGTCGGCGGCATTTTAAATTATTTGTTGGGTAAATTGGTCGAGGCCACTGGACTCTCAGGTACAGATCGCCTGCTGGGGTTGTTGTTTGGATTGGCCCGAGGCCTCATTATTTTGATGGTCATTGTGATCATCCTGCCGAGTATATTGCCTGTAGACCAAGACCTATGGTGGCAAGAATCGACGTTGGTTCCCTATTTTTTACAGTACGAAGACTGGGCCAAGGAAACTGGTGCAGCAGTATTGGATTTTTTGAAAAACCTGCTTTAGCCAGCAGGTGTTTGATTATAGTAAGACAGAAAGAAATAGCCGTTTAAAGAGGTTGTCAGGTCCATGTGTGGTGTAGTCGGAATTGTCGGTAAAAGCGATGTTAAATTGCATCTTTATGATGCGTTGACCATGCTTCAACATCGTGGCCAGGATGCCGCTGGTATCATGACCTGTGAAGGAGGGCGCCTTAATCAGCGGAAAGGTGTCGGCCTGGTGAAAAGTGTTTTTCATTCACGGCATATGGAAGAGCTGGTTGGCAATATGGGCATTGGGCACGTGCGTTATCCCACGGCTGGAAGCTCTGGGGCAGCCATGGCACAACCCTTCTATGTAAACTCTCCCTACGGTATTTGCATGGCCCATAACGGCAACTTGACCAATGCCGATGAGCTGATGGAGCATCTGTTTAAATCAGATTTGCGTCATATCAACACGGATTCCGATTCCGAAGCCCTGCTCAATGTGTTCGCACATGAATTGCATCTGCAAGGGAAATTGCGACCTACCCCCAGTGATATTTTTGAATCTGTTCGTCGGGTTCACCTGCGCTGTCGAGGTGCTTACGGTGTCGTGGGTATGATTGCCAACTACGGGATGGTGGCATTTCGTGATCCCTTAGGTATTCGCCCGCTGGTATATGGCCAACGCGAAACCGAAGAGGGCATGGAATATATTGTAGCCTCAGAGAGCGTGGCATTTGATGTGCTTGGTTTTGAGCTGGTGAGAGATTTAGCGCCAGGGGAAGCCTTGTATGTGGATGAGCATGGTGAGTTGCATTTGCAGCAATGCGCCGATAACCCCAAATTGATGCCCTGCATCTTTGAGCATGTTTATTTTGCTCGTCCAGATTCTATTATCGACGACATATCTGTTTATAAATGTCGTTTACGGATGGGCGAAAAGCTGGCTGATAAAATAACCCGCTTATATCCCGATCTTGATATTGATGTGGTTATTCCAATACCGGATACCAGTCGGGTGTCTGCACAGGCTATTGCGGAGCAACTGGGTATCAAGTTTCGTGAAGGTTTCATGAAAAACCGGTATATCGGTCGTACCTTCATCATGCCGGGGCAGAAGGAGCGAAAGAAATCCGTTCGGCAGAAACTGAACCCCGTTAAACTGGAGTTCCTGGGTAAGAGTGTACTGTTGGTGGATGACTCGATAGTTCGTGGCACGACCTCAAAAGAAATCATCCAGATGGCCCGTGATGCCGGCGCCAACAAAGTTTATATGGCATCAGCAGCTCCCCCGGTACGTTTCCCTAACGTATACGGTATTGACATGCCATCGGCACGGGAATTGATTGCTCATGACCGCACCGATGAAGAAGTTGCTGAACTGATTGGTGCAGATTGCCTTATTTATCAGGACTTACAAGACTTGGTGGACAGCGCCAAAGAGGGTAACTCAGAGATAGAATACTTCGATTGCGCAGTATTTGATGGTAACTATGTGACAGGTGATGTGGACCAGACTTACCTGGATAAATTAGATTCAGCTCGAAATGATAACGCCAAACTAAAAAATAGAAAATCAGCAGACTCAGGTAATGGCGAAGTAATCGGTCTGCACAATCCCGATGTGGATGCTGAATAAATGATTGATGATAACAATAATAATGACAACCCGCTGGCAGATGCTGGACTTGATACTCTGGCCATTCGTACTGGGCATGTGCGTACGGCAGAGGGCGAACACGGTGAACCCCTGTTTTTGACCTCAAGTTATGTGTTTGCTGATTCGGCCGAGGCGGCAGCTCGCTTCTCTGGTGAGCAGCCGGGTAATGTTTATTCGCGTTATACCAACCCGACAGTACGTATTTTTGAGGAGCGCATAGCCGCCCTGGAAGGTGCGGAACAAGCTGTGGCAACGTCCTCTGGTATGGCAGCTATTCTCAGTACCTGTATCGCCTTGTTACAGGCTGGGGACCATATCGTTTGTTCGCGCAATGTTTTTGGCACAACAACCGTATTACTTGATAAATACCTGAGCCGTTTTGGTATTAAAACAACATTTGTGTCACTCACGGACCTTGAAGAATGGCAGCAGGCTATTTGTGCCGAGACTAAAATACTGTTCCTGGAAACACCCTCTAACCCTCTGTGTGAAGTGGCAGATCTTCCAGCGTTAGCTTCGTTGGCTAAGAACAATAATGCCCTGTTGGTGGTAGATAATTGTTTGTGTACGCCAGCGCTGCAACAGCCACTTAA
>JBALWM010000113.1:0-4934 GCA_036960905.1 Porticoccus sp. | reverse complement strand
TATGTAGATGAGTCAATATGATTGCCACCCTCTTTCTCATCCTGATCGTTGTGTTTGTCTTACTAGCGTTCTATATCCCTTTATGGAGAAATCGCTGGATTCGCAATAAGCCTTTCCCAAAAGCATGGCATTCTATATTAGAGAATAATTTTCCTATTTATTCTGCTCTTGAACCAGAGGATAAAACCAAGCTGCAACAGCTGATCAACCTGTTTATTACCAAAAAACGATTTGAAGGTTGTGCCGGGCTGGCAATGACCGATGAGATTAAAGTCACCATCGCCGCACAGGCTTGTTTGTTACTACTTCAACACCCGAAGACTGCGGTCTATCCAAGACTTTATTCTGTTCTGGTATACCCTTACGGATTCAGAACTGAACGAGAACAGCATCAGAAAGATGGCACAGTAGCCCTTGCCGCTCACAACCTTTCCGGTGAATCCTGGAGTAATGGCAAGGTTATCCTGTCTTGGGACGATGTGATTTCTGGTGCCGCTGATTTTACCGATGGTCGCAATGTGGTACTGCATGAATTTGCCCATCAACTGGACTCCGCATCAGGATCAACTAATGGTGCACCACCACTGCGCCGCAATTGCTACGGCTCTTGGGCTAAGGTTTTATCCGGTGAATTTGAAAAGTTGAAGTGGGCCCGTATGCGACATCATAAAACCACGATGGATGAATATGGTGCGACCAATCCAGCAGAATTCTTTGCCGTTGCCACGGAAACATTTTTTGAGAAACCACAGCAGCTCTCCAAAAAACACCCCAAGCTGTACAGCGAGTTACAAGAGTATTATCAAACTGATCCTCGACAGTGGCATTAGGTACACGTATTAATCAATGAATTCGCTATGCCTGTTTCAATATATCCAACGCTACCGCTTCAGCGACTTTAATGCCGTCAATACCTGCCGATAAAATACCTCCCGCATAACCCGCACCTTCACCCGCGGGATATAATCCACAGGTATTGAGATTTTGGAAATCTTTTCCACGTTTGATACAAATCGGTGCTGAGGTTCGGGTTTCTACACCCGTTAACACGGCATCTGCCATGGAAAATCCTTTAATTTTCTTATCAAATTCTGGGATCGCTTCACGAATGGCATCTATAGCAAAATCAGGCAACGCCTGGCTTAAATCACCCAAGGTCACACCCGGAGTATAGGACGGCGTAACGGTACCTAATGTGGTGGACGGCCTACCGGCTAAAAAGTCCCCCACGAGTTGTGCTGGCGCATAGTAGTTTTTACCACCCAGTTGATACGCTAAGGCTTCCAATTCGCGTTGCAGGTCGATCCCGGCCAAAGGGTGGCCGGGGTAATCCTTCTCTGGCTCGATACCTACCACAATGGCTGAATTGGCATTGCGTTCGTTACGTGAATATTGCGACATACCATTGGTGACCACGCTACCCTCTTCTGAGGTGGCAGCAACCACTGTGCCACCGGGGCACATACAAAAACTGTAAACACTACGGCCATTCTTACAATGATGTACCAACTTGTAGTCTGCTGCACCAAGAATAGGGTGACCGGCTTGCTCACCAAACCGAGCTTTGTCAATAATGGATTGTGGGTGTTCGATACGAAAACCAATGGAGAAGGGTTTAGGTTCAATATAAACCCCCTGATCCAACAGCATTTGAAAACTATCACGCGCACTGTGACCAATGGCCAAAATAACATGGCGAGTTTGTAAGGTTTCACTCATACCTGAATCAGAGCTAATGGTTACCCCGGTAATTTGACCACTTCCGCCTCCATCCTGTTCGTCAATTACCTCACGATGAATCGTTTCCACTTTGCAGCCAAATCGGATGTCACCGCCGAGCTCAATAATTTCGTTGCGGATATTTTCAACCATGGACACCAGTTTAAATGTACCGATGTGAGGCTTGCTGACGTACATAATTTCTTCAGGGGCACCGGCTTTCACAAACTCGGTTAACACCTTGCGCCCCAAGTGACGCTTGTCCTTTACCTGGCTGTACAGTTTGCCATCAGAGAAGGTGCCTGCACCGCCCTCGCCATATTGCACATTGGATTCAGTGTTAAGTTTTCCTTCTCGCCACAGCCCCCAAGTGTCTTTGGTGCGCTGCCTGACATCCTGCCCCCGCTCTAACACAATAGGCTTGAGGCCCATTTGGGCCAAGATCAGTGCCGCCAACATCCCACAAGGGCCAAAGCCAATCACAATAGGGCGCTGCTGGGCAGCCACAGGAAAGTTCTCCACCGCTTCGGCAACAAATTGATAGCTGGTATCGGGGCTGGGACGTACAAATGATGAGTTGGCTAACTGCTCCAATACACGCTGTTCTGCGGTATCAGTAAGCGCCACCTCTAACTGATATATCAGCTTTATATCGTGTTTTTTACGGGCATCAACGCTACGTTTAAACAGCGTAAAGCCCAACAACTCATCATCCGTTATATGCAACATACTGAGAATGGACGCATGCAGCTCGCCGTCAGAGTGATCAAGCGGTAGTTGTAGATCGCTGAGTCGTAACATAATAATTTAGCATCGCTACTGATTGGAGCAAGGTTATAGAAAGGGCTTGTAACCATGTCATGGGGGCGAGATTCTAGCATAGGGGCTCAGTTCAGCTGGTATTTATCACAATGTTAGCTATCATGTGCGCCTTAATGCGGGGTTAACTCAGTTGGTAGAGTGTCAGCTTCCCAAGCTGAATGTCGCGAGTTCGAATCTCGTACTCCGCTCCATTTTTTTATGCTGTATTAACTACCTTAGTATCGGGTTGGCCTAGTGAAATTTCACTGAATGCAAGGCTGATACGGTAGGTAATGATTTTTCACTGTTTAGATAGGCGTTGTAATGCAGATTGTCATCAAACTAGTACGCTGGATTGTAGGTTCACTGATTTTATTTTTTGACTGGGTGTTCACCCCTAGAGGCATTAAAAGAGAAGCTGAGTTACAGGCAACCATCGACCAGCAGACTGCCGGGTTGTCTTTGTATCAATACCCTGCCTGCCCTTTTTGCGTCAAAGTTCGCAGGGCAATGAAACGTAACAGCTTAAACATTCAAACGGTCGATGCAAAACGCTGTGATACCAGCAAACAAGCGCTGGTAAAGGGTGGTGGAAAGCTCAAGGTGCCCTGTCTTAGAATCGAAGAGGGTGTCGGTGAGGTTCGCTGGATGTATGAGTCCTCCGAGATTATTAGCTATCTGGAGGATAAAGTGTCTGAGCTACAGGCGGCTTAACACACTAAGTTCTACTAGATAAAGGCCTCAGAAGGATCTTCAGGGCCTTACCTCTCCATCAACACCCCATCTCTATAAACGCTATTGCAGTGTTTGCATTCATATTCAGGAAGCTGGCACTGAAGCCTGTGATTTTCCTCCAACGAGGTAGCGTTACAGATGGGGCACGCCACTATCACTTTTTTTTCGACCAGTAGAACGAGCTTCTTACCCAGAAAATAAGTCACTAATAGGGCAAGACTTATCGAAAAAAGTGTCACAAGAAACATTGCCCAAGATGTCGAAAGAAGTGTTCCAGCGATAGAATAAAGGTAGAGAGCAAGGCTAAGACCAACAAACCCAGCAATGACAAAAGCCAAAAGGATATATCTCATCCTTCGAGCTTCTGCCGCTTTTAGCTTCTGAAAATGCCGCATGCTGTGTCACCTGATAACAAGGTAGCAACCCTCTCACTTCATAAGTTTTTGCTTTAAAAACTCACTGGCAAGGGCAAACCCTGCATCTGCTGATTTACTGATCCAAGTATCAGCGATTGCATCATTCCTTTCTACACCTAGCCCGTTATAGTACAAACTTCCCAACCCATACATTGCTGCAGCATGGCCTTTGTTTGCTGCTTGCTCATACCATTTGGCGGCTGCAGAATAATCCTTTGTCACACCTGTACCGGATTGATAGGCCGCGGCCGTATAAAACATAGCATTAAGGTGCCCCTGCTCCGCTGCTTTTTCGTAATACTCAAAGGATTTTTCCGGATTTTTGTCAGTACCCCACCCCTCTTTATACAGAATCGCCACACCATACTGGGCTTCTGCATCACCCTTTTCTGCCAGTGGTGAAAGAATAGCGAATCCCTCTTCCAGTTTTCCGCTTCTAATGGCGTCGTACCCCTCTTCAAGCGTACTGGCAAAAGAAACTGTGGCGAACATCAGTCCAATCAAGAGACTCAAATATTTCATAGATAATCCTTATAACTTAATCACGAACATATACAAGGCATGCTCGACTGCTTACTTTTATCACTCGGAAAAAATTATAACCATTTGATTTTATAATAGTTATTGACTTTATAGCTCTACTTACCCCAAGCGAGCGGCCCCTGCCTATCGGAGCCCCATGTCTATCCCGACATCGTTGTATTCAATAGGTGCCGAAGTATATTCCTATTACAAATCACTGAAAAGTGAGTTCGGTAGAAGTACACACACTAAAAAATGACAAACAGTACCAAAATAAATACCCCGTAGAGTTCTTGTTGATCTATGACCAACAATAGGTAACTTTCGTTCAAAACTCGTAGTTTATCGCCAGCTTTCCAGTTAGATTAGCGCCTGAACCTTTCAAGAGCACAAATGATTCGATCTATGGATAACACACAGTTTTTTTACCGCACAGCCATTTTCACCCGCAAAGATAATCAGGTCGCCTTGGCAGACATTTATCAACCTGAAACCAGCTCGCCTCTGGATGACTGGATGGGTATTGTTGTTTCTCTTGCTGATGGTAAACATACCATTCAGGAATTAGTGGGCTACCTCAGCAATCGGTACCAACAAGCACCCGCAAATTTGGAAGAAACACTCCATTCAGTGATTGAGCGGTTGCTTGAGGGCAAGATTATCCAACTTAGCGAAGATGCTGTGGAGTTACCCTATTATTTGGCATCACCCATCGAAGAGCTGGATATTGAAAAAGCCATC
>JBALWM010000112.1:0-5061 GCA_036960905.1 Porticoccus sp. | reverse complement strand
ATAAGCTACTTGCTGAATACCAGGAAAAGCTAGAGGAAATCATTGAATACCTGAGAATTCTCGGTGATGCCAATGTGCTGATGCAGCTGATCCGTGAAGAATTGCAGGCTGTGAGTGAAGAGTTTGGTGATGACCGTCGCAGTGAGATTGTTGAATCACAGCATGATCTCACCGTTGAAGATCTGATTACCGAAGAAGATCGCGTGGTGACAATTTCCCACGGCGGTTATGCTAAAACTCAGCCCCTGAGCGATTATCAGGCACAGCGTCGTGGAGGCATGGGTAAATCTGCTACTGCAGTGAAGGATGAAGATTTTGTTGAACATCTGCTGATTGCCAGTACTCACAGCACCATTCTCTGTTTTACGAACCTCGGTAAAGTGTACTGGTTGAAGGTATACCAAATTCCAGTTGCAGGCCGGAATGCTCGTGGGCGTCCAATGGTCAATCTGTTGCCCCTTGATGAAGATGAGCGCATTAGCAGTATTTTGCCGGTGGACGAGTACAGCGAAGACAAGTTTGTGATCATGGCGACGGCCAATGGTACGGTGAAGAAAACTTCTTTGGAGCAATACTCCCGACCCCGAAGTGTTGGTTTACGAGCTGTTGATTTGGTGGATGGCGACTATCTTGTGGGCAGCGCGATTACCAATGGTAATAGTGATGTCATGTTGTTTAGCAGCGAAGGTAAGGCTGTACGATTTGCCGAGTCAGATGTTCGGGCTATGGGGCGTGTGTCGAAGGGAGTTCGCGGTATGCGACTGCCTGAGGGACAAAGCGTGCTCTCAATGGTCATTCCGGAAGAGGAAGGTTGTGTACTGACGGTATCCAATAACGGTTATGGTAAACGAACGGCACTGACTGAATTCCCTACAAAAGGGCGTGGCGGTAAGGGCATGATTGCCATTCAAGCCAGTGAGCGGAATGGTCCTCTTGTGGGTGCTGTGCAGCTCTTTGCGGGCGATGAAATCATGTTGATTTCTGATCAGGGGACGATGGTGAGAACCCGCAGTGATGAAATCTCTATGTTGGGTCGCAATACTCAGGGGGTTCGAGTGATTCGCCTGAAAGAGGGTGAGACCATGGTTGGGCTGGCTCGTATTGAAGAGCCGGAGCCAGTTGATTCTGATTCAGACAGTGATTCGTCTGATGGTGATGTGGTAGATGTTACGTCAGAAGACTGACAGGCAGAAGTCATGACAAATAATAAAAAACTTGGCGAACTAAGAGAGCAGATCGATAGCATTGATCAGCAGATTCTGATGTTTATCAGCGAGCGTGCTGAGTGTGCTCAGAAAGTGGCTGAAGTAAAGCAGGCTGATGGTGATACCGTTTATTTTCGTCCTGAGCGGGAAGCCCAGGTGCTGCGTAATATTATGGAGAAAAATCAGGGGCCGCTGGATAATGAGGAAATGGCTCGGCTATTTCGTGAAATTATGTCGGCCTGCCTGGCGTTGGAACAACCCGTTAAAGTGGCATTCCTAGGGCCTGAGGGCACCTTTACGCAGGAAGCCGCTTTGAAACACTTTGGTCATTCGGCTGTTACTGTTTCAATGAGTGCCATTGATGAAGTGTTTAGAGAGGTAGATGCGGGTGCGGTTAATTATGGTGTGGTACCTGTAGAAAACTCTACAGAAGGTGTCATTAATCATACTCTTGATACATTCCTGGATTCTACGCTAAACATTTGTGGCGAAGTGGAGCTTCGTATTCACCATCACTTATTGGTGGGGCCAAATACGGATAAGTCTCAGGTTACCCGTGTGTATTCCCATGCGCAGTCTCTTGCCCAGTGTAGAAAATGGCTGGATGCTCATTATCCAAAAGCTGAGCGAGTGGCAGTCAGCAGTAATGCTGAAGCAGCCAAGCGTATTAAGAGCGAATGGAATGCGGCAGCTATTGCAGGAGATATGGCTGCTGAGCTATATGGTCTCGAAAAACTGTCGGAAAAAATTGAAGATCGGCCGGACAACTCTACCCGGTTCTTAATCATTGGACGGGAGAATGTAGCGCAAAGTGGTGACGATAAAACTTCGATTATTGTTGCAGCTCGAAATGAACCCGGCGCATTGCACAATCTTCTAGAGCCTTTTCACCGGGAGGGCGTGGACTTGACTCGGGTGGAAACCAGGCCTTCACATACCGGGAAGTGGACCTATGTCTTCTTTGTCGACTTTGAGGGGCACAGGGATGACCCTAGGGTGGCGGCTGTGTTGACTGAGGTTGGGCAAATCGTTGCCGAATTGAGAGTGCTCGGATCCTATCCGAAAGCTGTGTTGTAACCCTCCCATGCTTGGCTACCATTTATGACCGTGGATTTCAAAAGTCTGGCTCTACCGGGCGTACGACACTTGCAGCCCTATCAGGGCGGCAAGCCAGTTGAAGAACTTGAGCGAGAGCTCGGGATTCGTGGTGCCATCAAGCTGTCAAGTAATGAGAACCCCTTAGGTCTTAGTTCCATGGCCAGGGCTGCGATTGAAAAGTCGTTAGTCGATGGTGCTAGGTATCCTGATGGCAATGGTTTTTATCTGAAACAAAAGCTGGCGGAGAGGCTCTCTGTCAGTACTGATCAGCTAACGTTGGGAAATGGTTCAAACGATGTGCTGGAACTGGTGGCCAGGGGATTTCTTGGATCGGAGCACAACGCTGTATTTTCCGAACATGCCTTTGTTGTCTATCAGCTAGCGATTACTGCTCAGAATGCAGAAGCGGTTGTGGTGCCAGCCTTGAATTGGGGGCATGACTTGAATGCAATGGCAGCAGCCGTTAACAAAAATACACGGCTGATGTTTATTGCTAACCCAAACAACCCAACAGGTACGTGGGTAGCGCTTGATGCTATTGAGTCACTGATTCAGAAGGTGCCCGAGCACGTGCTTGTCGTAGTTGATGAGGCGTATTTTGAGTATGTTGATAAGCCAGAATATGGTTCAGCATTGAGCTTGTTGGATCAGTATCCAAATTTGGTGATAACCCGAACCTTTTCCAAGGCTTATGGTTTGGCTTCGTTACGGCTAGGGTATGCTATCTCTCACCCCGATGTGGCAGATATTATTAACCGATTGCGCCAGCCATTTAACATTAACAGCATGGCATTGGCTGCCGCAGTTGCGGTTTTGGATGACAAGGATTATCTCAGCCGTAGTATTGATATTAATCGCAGTGGTTATGAGCAACTTGTCTCTGGGTTTGATCAGATGGGACTCGATTTTATTCCCTCTGTCGGTAATTTTGTTTCGGTACAGATGCCTGGTGATACCCAGGCCTTGTATCAGGCATTATTAAAACACGGTGTGATTGTGCGCCCTATAGGGGTGTACGGTATGCCAGATCATTTGCGTGTGTCCATTGGCTTGCAAGAAGAAAATCAGCGATTTTTGGATGTGCTTGGACAATTGCTGTTAGAACAAGAGGCCACCTGATGCCTAAAGGAATCAATCGTTTAGTCGTTATCGGTCTTGGTTTGATCGGCAGCAGTTTGGCTAAAGCGGCACGAGATAGAGGCCTCTGTCAGGAGGTGATCGGTTGCTCCCGTAGTCCCGAAACGCTTGTTAAGGCCATGAAAGCGGGTGTTGTGGATCGGGTTGTTGATTCTATTGAAGCGGTGGCTGGCGAGTTAGGTGATGGTGATCTTGTCGTTATCAGTGTACCTACGCTCACAGTTCCAGCGATTGTTCGTCAATTACAACCGATTCTCTCTCAGTCTGTGACAATTACCGATGTTGCTAGCGTCAAGGGCAGCGTAGTCACGGCACTTAAAGAGGTCTATGGCGACATTCCTGCCCAGTTTGTTCCTGGGCACCCTATTGCCGGGTCTGAAAAGAGTGGCGTGGATGCCGTTAACCCTGGGCTGTTTGATGACCACCGAGTGATTCTGACGCCATTGCCGGAAACGGGTGATGATCACTTGCAGCGAGTAACGGGTCTTTGGTCTGGAGCTGGTGCTGTGGTGAGTGAAATGTCAGTGTCAGAACATGATGAAGTGCTAGCGGCGACCAGTCATTTGCCTCATATGTTGGCGTATGCATTGGTCGATACACTCTCTAATATGCGGGAGAATAGAGAGATTTTCCGTTATGCAGCAGGTGGCTTCAGAGACTTTACCCGTATTGCCGCCAGTGACCCGGTTATGTGGCACGATATTGTGATGGCCAATAATCAGGCTGTCCTGTCAGTATTGGATGATTTGACTGAGCATGTTGACCGTATAAAACAAGCTATAACAAGAGGTGATGGTGATTACCTGTTAGGTGTTTTTACGCGAGCAAGAGAAGCTCGAAACCACTTTTCTAAAATGCTTGAAAATAAGGCTTACTTAGAGCCCATGACACAAACAATCGATTATAGAGTCTCGCCAGGAGGCAGTGTTTCCGGGCGGGTTCGTATCCCCGGGGATAAGTCCATTTCTCACCGTTCCATTATGTTGGGTTCGATTTCACAGGGTGTAACGGAAGTCACAGGTTTTCTTGAGGGGGAAGATAGTCTCGCCACTCTGCAAGCATTTCGGGATATGGGCGTGGTGATCGAGGGGCCAACTGATGGTCGTGTGATAGTACACGGCGTGGGTCTCAATGGTTTAAAAGCACCTGTGGGCCCACTTTATCTGGGTAATTCTGGAACGTCCATGAGGCTGCTGTCGGGGTTACTGGCTGCTCAGCCTTTCGATGTTGAATTAACGGGTGATGAATCCTTATCAAAGCGCCCAATGGCGCGTGTAGCAGAACCGTTACGTCAAATGGGCGCAGTGATTGAGACGGAAGAGGGTGGGCGTCCACCACTACGTATTAAGGGTGGGCAGCATTTAAAAGCCATTGATTATGAATTGCCTATGGCAAGTGCGCAGGTGAAATCCTGTGTTTTATTGGCTGGATTGTATGCAGATGGTGTCACTCGTACTACAGAACCCGCGCCAACCCGAGACCATACGGAAAGGATGCTCACCGGGTTTGGTTATCAGGTTAATCGTAAGGGTGCTGTGGCTGAACTTACTGGCGGTGGAGAGCTTGCAGCTATGGCTATTGATGTCCCTGCTGATATATCCTCCGCAACCTTCTATATGGT
>JBALWM010000111.1:2217-5103 GCA_036960905.1 Porticoccus sp. | reverse complement strand
AAATTATATTTTTTCGTGCATCAGAAGATGCCAACTCTTACCTTTCCATCATGAAGCGTTGGTTTTTTCTTGCTCTTGGAATAGCCAAAAAAAAGCCCCCTATACAGGGAGCTTTTGATGTAATGGCGGACCGGACGGGACTCGAACCCGCGACCTCCGGCGTGACAGGCCGGCATTCTAACCAGCTGAACTACCGGTCCGTTATGCGTCTATAATAATTTGGTGGGTGGTACAGGGGTCGAACCTGTGACCTACGCCTTGTAAGGGCGCCGCTCTACCAACTGAGCTAACCACCCCTTTGAAAGAGAGCCGCATTCTACCGGAATCTCTTCAAGTGTCAAACATTTCGATCGTCGATTTTGTATACATCAAGAGGACATCAAATTAAGATACGCCACCAGCCAAAATGCCTGAGACTAGCATGGAAATTTTCAAAGAATTCACTTTCGAGGCCGCCCATTTGTTACCCAATGTTCCAGAAGGGCATAAGTGTGCCAGGCTGCATGGTCATTCCTATCACGTCACTATCTATCTCAGCGGTGATGTTGGAGAAACGACTGGATGGGTTGTTGACTTCGGTGACCTAAAAACACTCTTTAAGCCTATTTATGATCGGCTCGATCACCATTACCTCAATGATATTGAAGGACTTGATAACCCAACCAGTGAAAATATCGCCCGTTGGGTCTGGTCTGAGCTAAAACCTCTTATACCCGAGCTTAGCAAAGTACAAATTCGAGAAACCTGCACTTCAGGCTGCGCCTACACTGGCGACTAGCCGCTTGATAGAGGGGCTTCTGGCACATTTGTCCTATCAGAGCACGCCTATGTACTAGAATAATGTTGTGAGTGAGCACCTTTCTTCTAAACGTCTATTTATTGCACTGCCCATATCCCCTGCAGCTAATCACTCTCTGGACAAATACTGTCAACAACTTAACGAACAAAATTATTCACCCAAAATTCGGTATACACCAGCAAATAACCGTCATTTGACACTAGCTTTTCTTGGACAATTGAGTTCTATACAAGTAGCTGATGCCACTGAAGTAGTACAACGGATTCAATATCCACTCTTTCACTTACAATTAACAGAGATCAGACGGTTCCCAGACACTCAGAGTCGGATCATCACAGCGGTGCCTGAGCCATCCAACCAACTACGCACTCTTCAGGATGAGATATACCATGCTCTCCAAAAAAAAGGGTTTCCCTCTAAGACTCGCCCTTTCAGACCGCACATCACTCTGGCAAGAATGAAATATAATCGTGAGATTCTCTCTATAAAACTCAAGCCACCAATAGAGATGATGGTCTCAGAAGTCATCCTTTATGAAAGCCAACTAGCAGGAACAAATAACCTCTATATTCCGCGAGAAAAAACAGTTCTGAATCAATCCAGTAGATAATGACCAAGAGAAGCAAAAGTATCGAACAGAATAAGGATTATGACTTCTCTAACAATAACTGCTCCAAGGCTGGTCGAAGTTTCGGGTAACTAAACTCAAAACCTGACTCTAATGCCTTCCGGGGATGAGCTCGCTGCCCAGTCAATAACAGCTCATCTGCCATTTCACCAAATAATAATCGTGCTACCGGTGATGGCATCGGTAATATCGCTGGCCTAGAAAGCACAGAGCCCAAGGTTTGACTAAACTGCTTATTGGTGACTGGGTTGGGCGATGACGCATTGATGCCACCCTTAATATCACTGCGTTTAAAACAGTGAATAATGATGTCAACCACATCCTCTATATGAATCCAGGGCATCCATTGTTTACCGCTTCCGAGTCGGCCACCTAACCCCATCCTGAACGGGGTCAACATACGTCCAAGAGCACCCTCTTTGGCCCCCAATACTATACCTGTGCGCAAGCAACAGACCCTAGTCCCAAGCTGGTTAAACTGTAAGGCACTATGCTCCCATTCTGAACACAGGTAGTGAGAAAAGCTGTTGTGATATTTAGCTGCTTCATCTAGCAACTTGCCACAATGCGGGCCGTAGTACCCAACAGCTGAGCCACTGATTAAGGTTTTAGGCGGCTCGGGGCATGTCTGGAAATATTCAAACAATCTAGCTGTAAATCCCACGCGACTTTCAAAAAAAGCCTGTTTTCTTAGAGCATTCCAACGACCAGATACCAGAGGCTCCCCCGCAAGATTGACCACATAATCAATCTTGTCCATTGAGGAGAGTTCTTCGAGGTTTTGAATGGCTGTCACACCATGTAATCGATGGTGGGCCTTATCGATACTTCGGGTAAGAGCTATCACCCGGGCACCTTGCTGCTGAGCTTTATGGCAAAAATGGGAACCTATAAAACCTGTAGCTCCAGAGACAAGAATTGTTTTATTGTCCATTAACTACCCCCTGACACTACTCGTACCTCTAACCATCTACACCAAAATAAATAATGTAGAAAAGCGCTCTTAATAGGACTAATAATTTCAGCGTAGAGAGCAAGTATAAAGAGAATAATAGTAGGTGAAGTAAGTTGAGAGGCCTCCTATTTATATTGACTATTTAAAGACCCTAAAATACACCGTAACCTGATTTTTCAATCCCATAGAGAGAGTGTAGTCAACGTAGAGGAAAAAGAGCCCTAAGTTACTGATGAATTGTCCAGACTGAGCTGTAGTCGTTCAGACTAACCATGCCAGCAACTCTTTTGTTTTATCCTTCATCAGCTGGGAACTAGTGGCTTCCACATTGAGCCTGACCACAGGCTCGGTATTACTACTGCGCAGGTTAAAGCGCCATCCATCAAACGACATACTAAGGCCATCAGACTGATCAATACTTTCAGCATCAGTCGAATAGTGGTTTTTCATCTTGGCCAATAAGTCCTGAGCATTGTCAATTTGACGATTAATTTCACCAGAACA
>JBALWM010000111.1:0-2117 GCA_036960905.1 Porticoccus sp. | reverse complement strand
TTTTCGCAAAAAGGCTTCGGCCAACAACCCAACGATATAGTAGCCTTCTATAAACTCACCATTTTCATCGAACAAAAAACAACGATCAAAATCACCATCCCAGGCTATCCCAAAATCTGCTCCATGCTCCCTAACGGCATCTGTCGTGTGATGACGACTCTCTGGCAATAGTGGATTTGGAATACCATTTGGAAAGCTTCCATCTGGCTCGTGATTAACTTTGATGAATTCAAATGGCAAATGGCTTTGCAGCGCATCTAATACCGGACCTGCCGTACCATTTCCTGCGTTAACAACAATTTTTAAAGGCTTTAGCTTTGGTCTATCCACATAAGTCAGAAGGTGTTCTATATAAGCATCGGAGCAACTCACTCGTCGATAGCTGCCTCGCGCCTCATTATCCGTTTCTGGAAAAGTCGATGTTTCAGCTACTTTCTGGATCTCCAACAAACCTGTATCTGCACTAATGGGCCGTGCGCCCTCTCTCACCAACTTCATGCCATTGTAATCGATCGGGTTGTGGCTTGCCGTCACCATAATGCCACCCCCAACCTGAAGGTGGTCCGTAGCAAAATAGATTTCTTCTGTACCGCAAAGCCCAATATCTAACACATTAACACCCTCATCTCTGAGGCCGTTCGCTAGCGCACACTTCAAAGTCGCACTAGACGTCCTTATATCACCACCAATAACAACCGTTTCTGGAGAAAGCCAGCGAGCGTAAGCTCGGCCAATACGGTAAACCGTTTCTGTGGTCAGGTCTTCACCAAGTTTCCCGCGAATATCGTAGGCCTTAAAACCATTAATCTTCATTTCTTACCCATATAAATTGTCCATATAAAAAAGCCCATACCATTGGTATGGGCTGGTCAATATATTCTGCCCCTAGGGTCTGGAACTATCCAGCTCTACCACTGGCGCCTTGTGCTCAAGACTATGCAGATATTTTCTTAGCTCGTCACCAATTTCACCATGCTGTAGTGCATAAGCAATATTGGCCTGTATGTATCCAAGCTTGCTTCCACAATCATGGCTTCGCCCCATAATTCGATAGGCTTCCACCACTTCATGATGCAATAGCTCCTCAAGGGCATCTGTCAACTGAACTTCACCCCCAACACCCATCGGCGTTTTTTCCAAGAGAGCCCAAATGGTTGGAGGAACCACATAACGGCCTACAACAGCCATATTAGACGGGGCATTCTCTTGAGACGGCTTCTCTACCATCGCATCAATTCTGGCCACACCACCACCCAAGAGATCAACACCCTTGCAATCGACCACACCATATTTATTCACTTTTTCCCAAGGTACAGCCTCCACCATAATCTGGCTATGGCCTGTAGATGAGAAGTTTTCAATCATTGCGGCTAAGTTATCGACAGCGAGGTTTGACTGGTGTTGATCAACCAATACATCGGGCAATAAAATAGCAAAGGGGCTATCACCAATAACGGGCCTGGCACAACTAATCGCATGACCAAGCCCCTTGGCATAGGGCTGCCTTACTGAGATAACAGTGACGCCCTCTGGAAGGATGGCACGCACTTCATCGAGAAGCTGACGTTTGACACGTTTTTCAAGTTGAGCCTCAAGCTCAAAACTTGTATCAAAGTGGTTTTCAATCGAGTTTTTACTCGCATGAGTCACCAGCACAATTTCTGTTATGCCAGCAGCAATAGCCTCACTCACCACATATTGAATAAGAGGCTTATCCACTACAGGCAACATCTCTTTTGGAATCGCCTTGGTAGCTGGCAGCATGCGTGTGCCAAGACCTGCCACTGGAATAACTGCTTTATTAACAGCTAATGATGTCATCCCTACGCCTATCCTCTTATATCCATGTTACAAAAAAAATCAGCCTTACCTCTAAAAAAACAAGGCCCCTACAATAAGCGTGAACGGTACCATATAACGGTATCGTCCTCCATTATGGATCCCGAATCGAACCTCAAGTGGGAGAAGACTCACAAATTCAGCTCTTATTAAATCTACCAAAGCATTTATACAAAGTGATTAGACAATAAAAAAGCCTCCTGAAAGGAAGCTTTTAGTTTGATTGGTCGGGGCGGCCGGATTTGAACCGACGACCACTACACCCCCAGTGTAGTGCG
>JBALWM010000110.1:0-5105 GCA_036960905.1 Porticoccus sp. | reverse complement strand
ATTCATCGCCTGGCACAACGCTGGGGCCTCACCAATGGCAAAAATGTCGTACAAACAGAAAAAGACCTGAAACGATTGTTTCCAAAAGGCTGCTGGAACGCACTTCACCTGCAAATTATTTACTATGGCCGCGAATTTTGCTCTGCCCGTGGATGCGATGGAAGAGTTTGCGATATCTGCACCACCTGTTACCCAAACCGAAAAAAACCGTTCAAAACAAAAAAAGCTTAATCGACAATCAACAGATGCGTTCTCTCGTGAATGAACGACACAATTTTGCTATCCTACTCCGCTCTTTGATGGTGACGCTCTCAGTAACACTTATCAATTACCACTAAGCTATTACTAGCAACCGATTTACCGTTAATTCATGGCAGACGCATTATCGTGATTACACTTTACGGCATTAAAAATTGTGACACTGTAAAAAAAGCGCGCAAATGGCTGGATGAACAAACCATTTCCTACCAGTTTCATGATTTACGTACCGATGGACTGACCAGTGGAATGGTTACCCAGTGGATCAAAGCTGCAGGCTGGGAAACTGTTTTAAATAAACGCGGTACAACCTGGCGAAAACTTGCTCCTGACACTCAACAGCAAGTAACTGAGAAAAATGTGACTGAATTATTACTGGAACACCCAGCAATGATTAAACGGCCAGTACTGGATATTGATGGAAATATCACGATTGGCTTCAAAGCAGATAACTACACGATGATTTTTGACCTGTAATTTTTATTCTCTGGAGATAGATTAAACAATGACCGCACTCTATAGTTTTGGCTTAGGTATAGGCACCCAAAATAGCGAAGGAAAATGGCTAGAGGTTTTTTACCCTGAACCCCTGCTCAACCCCAACGACAATATCCTGAGCGCGCTTACATCAGCTATTGGTTACGATAGCGGCAATCAAGTCATCACCTTGGATAAAAATTCCTTAGGAGAGCTGGCAAATGCTCTGAACAAGGCGGGTGAAACAGCAATGGCAGCCATTGCTGAGCAATTGAAACAAAGTGAAAGGCCTGCTGTTGCCACTATTTTGAGTAGTGATGACGCACCTGTATCTGTTCCCGAGGGCTACCTGAAGTTACACCTGCTATCCCATCGCCTCGTCAAACCTAACCACACCAACTTGAGTGGACTGTTTGGCGTATTGCTCAATGTGGCCTGGACCAGCGAAGGCGCTATCGATATTGCCGAGCTAGCCGACCGACAAATACAAGCTCGTATGGAAAACCGTAATCTGTCAGTGGATAGTGTCGATAAATTCCCAAAAATGGTGGACTACGTCGTCCCTGCTGGCGTTCGTATTGCAGACACATCCAGAGTTCGCCTGGGCGCCTACATTGGTGAAGGCACCACCATCATGCATGAAGGCTTCGTCAACTTTAATGCGGGCACAGAAAGTACCAGCATGGTTGAAGGGCGTATTTCACAGGGTGTCTTTGTGAAGTCAGGCTCTGACCTTGGTGGCGGCAGCTCCACCATGGGCACCCTATCAGGTGGTGGCAATATTATTATCACCATCGGTAATCAATGCCTTCTGGGAGCCAACTCTGGGCTAGGTATTCCTCTAGGTGATCGCTGTACTGTAGAAGCCGGCCTCTATATTACATCCGGCACAAAAGTAACGCTGCTCGATGATCACAACCAAGTTGTTGGCCAAACAAAGGCTCGTGAATTGGCAGGTAAAGATGACTTACTCTTTAGAAGAAATTCCACAACAGGCACTGTGGAATGCCTAACCAATAAATCTGCTGTTGAATTGAATGAGGCCCTGCACACCTCTAACTAACTTCCAATCGAACGTATTCATTCCACCAAAAAGCCCTGGCATTTGTCAGGGCTTTTTTCTTCTGGGAGCAGATGGGTCTAAGACAGAGACTAGAAAATCTAGACGTTTAAAAATAACTATCAAGGGTATACCTTCAATCAATTTACACAACAGACCACTTTCCACTATTGTTAATCTGTAAACCAAACAACGTTGAACTAAAGGGATAGCAATATGAGCCATGTCGAGTATGGACCACTGGCCGCCATAATCGGTGTATGGAAGGGTGATAGCGGTACAGATGTCGCCCCGGAACCAGATGTTGGTACAGAACAAATTCCCTACGCAGAAACACTGACGTGCGAAGCTATTGGGGATGTTACCAATGCAAAGAAACAACACCTTTGGGTCGTCCGCTATCATCAAGTGGTGCGCAGAAAAGCTGATAATGAAGTTTTTCACGATCAAGTGGGGTATTGGATATGGGATGAAGATCAGCAACAGGTCATACAATCACTGACCATTCCACGGGCAGTTTGCGTCTTGGCTGGGGGGACAGCATCTACGACATCAGATGGTGCTATCCATATCGATGTTGCTGCAAAAGCTGGTGATTCACACTGGGGCATTGTTCAGTCTCCTTTTATGGACAGCAACGCAAAAACCACTGCATACCACCATCAACTAACAATAAAAGATGACGTACTGACTTACTCACAGTCCACATTTTTGGACATCTATGGCAAATCATTTGACCATACTGATGGCAACACACTATTACGACATAGTCACGGCTGAGCACCCTGTGAAACCACTCCACACCCTATAACAGAATCCTCGGGAGCCCGTATAATTTAACCACGAATACTTCACCCATAAGTACTTCATGTGTGTTCAGACCAGCCTACTTTAATCGAAGATCCATGGATGATTAGACATAAATGAATGAACTGCCGTGATGTTTATTTTTCGCTTGGTCGGAAGTGTCAAATTCAAAAAATAGAGGTCTGTTTTCCAAGCTTTCCATGCCACAAAAGATAGGGCACCATCTTATAGAAAACATACAATTGGTACTTAGATCTTAGATATTATTCTTTGGATATATGATTGAAATTCAATCTATAATGAATTTACATTTACTCTGGCAACACTGTTTTAAAACAACAAGGAAGAGATTATGCGTATCTGTACTTTGGTTTTAGGTCTAGTGCTTTCATGCTTGCAAGTTTCTGTGGTTATGGCCGCTGAATTGACTCAAACATTGAAACGCATCAATGATTCGGGTGAAATTAATTTGGGTCATCGTAAAAGCGAACCACCGATGTCGTTTGTCGATGAATCAGGAAAGGCTGCCGGTTACTCAATAGACCTTTGTGAGGTTGTCGTTGCGGCGGTTATGAAAAAGCTGGAACGAACAAACATTAAGATAAATTATGTTCCTGTAACAGCAGCGTCACGTTTTGAGGCTATTGAGTCATCAAAAGTCGATCTTTTGTGCGGAGCTACAACTAAAACCTTAGGTCGCTCAGAAAAGGTAGGCTTTTCGCAACTGACCTTTGTGACGGGTGGTGGATTGTTGAGTCGCTCTGATGCGGCTATTTCTAATATTACAGGCCTTAAGGGTAAGAAAGTTGCCGTGGTGGAGGAAACAACAACCAGAGCATCGCTGGAAAGAGTATTGTCAGAAAACGCCATTGATAGTGAAATCATAACGGTGGCTTCATTAGATGAAGGCATGGCTCTATTGGAGAAAGGTGAAGTTGCAGCATTTTCATCTGATCAGGTTGTCCTCATCGGAAGTGTCATTTCACGAAGTGCACCCGACCAATACTTTTTGTCTCCCCAACTGTTTTCCTATGAACCATTCGCCCTAGCAATGCAAAGAGGTGATGCGGATTTCCAGCTAGTTGTCGACAGTGCTTTGTCCCAGGTGAATCGCAGCGGCCAAATTGTTGGTATTTATGGTAAATGGTTCGGAAAATTTGGAATGAAACCACCAGTTGCGCTGCAGATGCTATATCAGCTAGGCGCCACACCGGAGTAAGAACTCCTTAGAGATAGATCCGGGACTTGGAATCGCTAGCTTTGATTACTTTGTGGTTAACCCGTATTGGGCCAAGTTCCTTATCTGTCATCGAGTGTGAATACTTTTCCCCTGGTCCATTGCTTGAGTTTTCCTGTGCAACCATCTCAAAAAACTCAGCCACGACCACCCCCCGATAGCAGCCAATGTTTCAGCCGCTGCTAATCGGCCAAGAGAGTTTGTTTATAATCACTATGGTTAAAATATTTATGGCTTCGCTATGATGACACCAACACTGGAACTCACCTGCGAACTTATTCGCCGCCATTCTGTGACACCTGACGACGCCGGTTGCCAGCAATTGATGATTGAACGGCTGGAAGCCATTGGCTTCCATGTGGTCAAACTCCCTTTCGGCGACGTGGAAAACTTCTGGGCTGTACGCGGAGACGATGGCCCTACACTTTGCTTTGCCGGGCACACCGATGTGGTTCCCACTGGCCCGGAGAATGGCTGGCAACACCCACCTTTTGAGCCAACCATTAAAGGCAATCTATTGTATGGCCGCGGTGCGGCAGACATGAAAGGTTCTTTGGCGGCAATGATTACTGCCGTGGAAAATTTTATTGCTGAAAACCCCGATCACCATGGAAAAATCGCCTTCCTGATTACCAGCGATGAAGAGGGTATTGCCATCAACGGCACGGTGAAAGTGGTCGAATGGCTGGTGGCACAGAATGCCATTCCGGAATGGTGTCTGGTGGGAGAACCATCAAGCACCTCTCAGACAGGTGATGCAGTCAAAAATGGCCGTCGTGGCTCCCTTGGTGGCGCGCTCACGATTAAAGGTATTCAAGGGCATGTAGCGTACCCCCACCTGGCAGACAATCCCATCCATAAAGTTGCCCCAGCATTGGCAGAACTTTCTACTGAAAACTGGGATGAAGGCAATCAGTTCTTTCCTGCTACCAGCTTTCAAATTTCTAATGTGAATAGCGGCACAGGGGCAACCAATGTTATTCCCGGTGAAGCTAACATTGTCTTCAACTTTCGCTTCTCCACCGAGGTCACAGCTGACCAGTTAAAGTCTCGCACTGAAGAAATTCTGAAGAGGCATGATCTCAACTACGAGCTCACTTGGAATCTCAGTGGTCTACCCTTCTTAACCCCGGAAGGTGCCTTGGTTGAGGCAACGGTTTCAAGTATTCGTGATATTACAGGGCTAGAGACTGAGCTATCCACTGCCGGCGGCACCTCTGATGGTCGGTTCATTGCCCCCCATGGTAGCCAGGTCGTAGAACTTGG
>JBALWM010000109.1:0-5141 GCA_036960905.1 Porticoccus sp. | reverse complement strand
GAACCCTGTCCGGACATTCGTAATACCTTATTGATCGATTAGATTAACGTAAGCTGTCGTTGATAGCCTCTAAAGACTTGTTGCCAGGACAAAGTACTGTTTCGTCCAAATCACGCAAGGGTTTTTCAACAGAGCCAATAATTTCATGTAATTCCTGACAATCAGGGTCAATGAACAATAAACCCGTCAGAATTTCACCCTTTTCCTTGCTCCCATGAACGGCTTGTATGGCACTTAATCGATTGTGGATATCCAGGTTTTCATCACCTTTGTAAAGATGAATGACAGAACCATCATGGAGCGTCACCTCTTGGGTAAACCCGGGGTCGTAGTCAGCAGTAATTTCCTGGCGTACCGGGATAAAGTCTGTTTTTCCCGTGGCCTCAATATGCTCCCGGACAAATTCATAACTTTTGGTAGATGTTGTGGTGTTGTTAAAGGTCACACAGGGCGAAATCACATCAATAAAGGCAAAACCGGAATGACTAATAGCGGCCTTAATCAGTGGAACTAACTGGTCCTTATCACCCGAAAAACTACGCGCTACAAACGTAGCGCCCAGCTCAAGCGCCAAGGTGCAAAGGTCGATAGGCTCAAATGGATTAGGGGTGCCCTTTTTACCCATAGAGCCAACGTCAGCAGTCGCCGAATCCTGCCCCTTGGTAAGCCCGTAACAACCGTTATTTTCTACCAAATACACCATGTTCAGGTTACGCCGCACCACATGAGCAAACTGCCCCATACCGATGGACGCCGAGTCACCATCACCAGACACACCAATATAGGTCAACTCACGATTGGCTAAATTTGCACCCGTCGCCACCGATGGCATCCGCCCATGCACGGAGTTAAACCCATGAGAATTGCCCAAAAAATAAGTGGGGGTTTTTGACGAACAACCAATGCCCGATACTTTAGCTACTTTGTGAGGCTCAATGGACAATTCAAAACAGGCTTGAATAATACCCGCACTAATTGAATCGTGACCACATCCGGCACAAAGTGTAGAAATAGCGCCCTCGTATTGCTTTTTGGTATACCCCAATTCATTAGTGGGGAGATCAGGGTGGCGAAATTCCGGACGATGATAAGTCATACCTGCACCTCCTTGGATAGGGGCACTACGTTGTCAGTTGTTCCACTACCGGTAATGGCTTTCACAATCCAGCGAGCGGTCACTGGCAAACCGTCATAGCACAACAGTGGCTTTAATTTGGCGGGATTAATTTCGCATTCATTAATCAACAGCGTTCTTAGCTGTCCATCACGGTTTTGCTCAACTACAAAGACGCGGTCATGGTCTTCAATAAAGGCTTCAACATCCGCATTAAAGGGGAAACCTCGCACACGCAGGGCATCCATAGGAAGCCCCTTGTCACTTAAGATATCTAATGCTTCCTCAGCTGGCGCAGTAGTGGTACCAAAATAAATCATGCCATCTCGTGTTGTTTGCTTGGCAGGGCGAATTTCAGGCTGGGGAACGTAGTTTTTGGCCGTTTCCCACTTCACCATCAACCGCTGCATGTTATCTACATATTCATCACTACTTTCTGTGTACTTGGCGTATCGATCACGTGATGAACCTCGGGTAAAGAATGCGCCCTTAGTCGGGTGAGTACCTGGGTAGGTGCGATAACAAATACCGTCACCATCTACATCCAGATAACGCCCGTAACGCTCCGACATTGCTTCCAGCTCGGCTTCGGAAAACACCTTTCCTCGGTCATAAAGCTTACTGTCATCCCATTCCAGCGGCTCTGAGAAATGTTCATTCATACCCAGATCCAAATCGGTCATCAATATCACTGGCGTTTGCAGTCGGTCAGCAAGGTCAAAACTGGCTGCACCCATATCAAAACACTCTTTGGGTGTAGAGGGGAACATCAAAACCTGCTTGGTATCACCGTGGGATGCATAAGCGCACAGCAATAGATCAGACTGCTGGGAGCGGGTGGGCATTCCCGTTGAAGGGCCCGCACGCTGTACATTAAACAACACGGTTGGCACCTCGGCAAAGTAGGCCAGCCCCAAGAATTCATTCATCAGTGATACGCCAGGTCCTGATGTGGCAGTAAACGAGCGAGCACCATTCCAGGAGGCACCAACCACCATGCCAATGGCTGACAACTCGTCTTCCGCTTGGGCAATAGCGTAGTTACGCTTACCAGAACCCGGATCGATTCGTAAGCGCTTGGCGTATTTTTCAAACTGCTCAATCACAGACGTAGACGGCGTAATGGGATACCAAGCCACCACAGAAGCACCGCCGTAAACAGCACCGAGCCCAAGCGCAGCATTCCCCTCCATCATGATGTGTCCGTCGACCATATCTCGACGCTCTACCCGGATACCAAGGGGGCAGGAAAAGTTCTCCTCTGCATACTGGTAGCCCAGCTCCAACGCGTGGATATTTGGTGCAATCAGTTTTTCCTTGCCCTTGAACTGGTCATGTATCAAGTTTTTGAGCACATCAAAATCAAGATCCAGCATGGCGGCTAATGCGCCAATGTAGATAACATTTTTAAATAACTGGCGTTGGCGTGGGTCGGTATATTCCCGGCGGCAAATGTCGGTGAGAGGAATCCCAAAGATGCTGATGTCATTGCGGTGCAGCCTTAAATCAAGTGGTTTAGTGCTGTCATAAACAAAATAGCCACCTGGATCCACCGCTTTAATATCTTGCGCTAGACTCTGTGGATTTACCGCCACCATAATATCAATACCACCACGGCGCCCCACGTATCCCTTATCGTTGACACGCACCTCATACCAAGTGGGCAACCCCTGGATATTAGAAGGGAATACATTCTTGGGGCTAACCGGTAGCCCCATCCGAAAGATAGTCTTGGCAAACAGGTTATTGGCACTGGCAGAGCCAGTCCCGTTAATGTTGGCAAAACGAATAACGAAATCGTTGACCGATTCTATTTGCTGCATAATGGCGCTGCCTTGGTCACCTGATAAAAGAATTGCTGCATATCCCAAGCCGCAGTGGGACAACGTTCGGCACAGAGACCACAGTGAAGGCACACGTCTTCATCTTTTGCCATCACCCGACCGGTCTCCAAGTTACCGGATACATAGATATCCTGATCGGCATTCACAGCCTTGACTCTGAGGTTTTGACGCAACTCAGATTCATCGCTGTTTTCAATAAAGTTGATGCAATCCATGGGACAGATATCAACACAGGCGTCGCACTCGATACACTTATCATCAGTGAACACCGTCTGGACATCACAGTTGAGACAGCGTTCCGCCTCATCAAAGGCCACCTGGACATCAAATCCCAGTTCAACTTCCATGGTACGGTTTTGCAGTGCGCTGGTAAGCTCCACCAACGGTACAATTTTCCGCTCTTCCGTGGTGACATCATTATCATAACTCCACTCGTGAATACCCATCTTCTGACTGAGCAAGCTGGTACCGGGAGCCGGTCGCTGATTTACTTGTTTGTCATCACAGAACAGGTCGATAGAAATGGCTGCCTGATGACCGTGCGCCACAGCGGTAATAATATTTTCAGGCCCGAAAGCGGAATCGCCACCAAAAAAGACTTTGGCGCAAGAGGACTGAAAGGTTTGTGCATTTAATACTGGCATCCCCCAATTATCGAACTCAATACCGATATCTTTCTCAATCCAGGGAAAAGCATTTTCCTGGCCGATGGCGACCAACACTTCATCACAGGGGACCAAAACCGGCTCTTCACCAGTGGGCACTAGAGAACGCTTCCCATTTTCATCAAAAACCGCGCTCACTTTCTCAAAACGCATGCCCACCAACTTGCCATTTTCAACCACAAACTCCAGAGGCACATGGTTGTCGATAATGGGAATACCCTCGTGAATGGCATCCTCTTTTTCCCAGGCAGAAGCCTTCATTGAATCAAAAGGACTTCGCACAATAACTTTTACATCGTCACCACCCACTCTTCGGGCAGTACGACAGCAATCCATGGCAGTATTACCACCACCCAACACGATAACTCGTTTACCAATTTTCTCGATGTGCTCGAAGGCGACATTGGACAACCAGTCGATGCCAATATGGATAGAGGCATCACCTTCTTGGCGGCCCGGCAAATCCGGCAGATCACGCCCGCGGGGAGCGCCTGATCCCACAAAGATGGCATCGTAATCCTGGTCCAACAGCCCTTTCAGACTATCTACATAGTGATTGAAATGTGTTGTTAACCCCATATCCAGGATATAACCAACTTCTTCATCCAGAACAGTTTCTGGCAATCGGAATGAAGGTATCTGGCTACGCATAAAGCCACCAGCGATAGGTTGCTCGTCATAGATATCCAGCTCATACCCTAACGGCGCTAAATCCCGAGCCACCGTTAACGATGCAGGCCCGGCACCCACAAGTGCAATCTTGCGGCCATTCTTTTTCGATGGAATATCAGGCAAGCGAGCCGTTATATCGTCCTTGAAATCTGCAGCTACCCGTTTGAGACGACAAATCGCCACAGGCTCTGACTCGACCCTGCCACGACGGCATGCCGGCTCACAAGGACGGTCACAGGTACGACCGAGCACACCGGGAAACACATTGGATTCCCAATTGATCATGTAGGCATCGGTATACCGTTGCTGCGCAATCAGACGAATGTATTCTGGAACCGGAGTATGCGCAGGACAGGCGTACTGACAATCCACAACCTGGTGGAAGTACTCCGGATTTTTGATATCGGTAGGCTTCAAAAGAGATCCCCATGTAACACCAACTCAACTTGGTCAACAATACTGGTAGTTTTATTAAGCTGCAACAATGACCAATGACATTTTTAAAAAAAAAGCAGTTTTACTGCCCTCCCCTGATCAAGGTTATTGAATTGGAGAAAATAAATGAGACAATTTTACCAAAGACCGGAATACGACACTGCGTTGAGCCAGCTCCTCCCCTGTCAGTGGACGGCAACAACTGAAGTCTTTATTGAGCATTGACTCCACCTCTGAAGCAAACTGCTGCCCTGTGACCATAACTGTAACCTCAAAATTCAAATGGAATGAACGATTATCAAAATTAGCGGTGCCCACATAGGCTCGATCACTGTCGACCAACACTATTTTTTGGTGCAAAAACCCCTGCTGGTATTGAAACGCCCTAATGCCCGTATTTCGAAGATCTAA
>JBALWM010000108.1:0-5165 GCA_036960905.1 Porticoccus sp. | reverse complement strand
TTGTATGCTGGTAACGGACCTGAAAAACAGCGAATTAGCTGAATGATAAACGTGCTATTTTAGTGAGAATATTTAAGTCATCGGTTTAATGAGTATTACTGGAGGTAACTATGTCCTTGGAAGTAACTATGCCCTTGGATATAACAATAGCCCTTGGAGGAGACTATGCCCTTACTGCTCAATTGTGATTTGGGTGAAAGCTTTGGTGCCTGGACCATGGGTATGGACGAGGCGGTGATGCCCCATATTGATCAGGCTAACATTGCCTGTGGTTTCCACGCAGGTGACCATATGGTGATACAGCGAACGTTGACGCTTGCTGGTGAACATAACGTGATGATTGGTGCCCATCCTGGCTATCCAGACTTGGTGGGATTTGGCCGTCGTTCTATTACCCATCCTCCCGAAGAAATTATGGCATTGATCCATTATCAGGTCTCCGCATTGGATGGTATGGCCAAAACTCAAGGGTTGGAAATGCAGTATGTGAAACCTCACGGTGCACTCTATAACGACATGATGGCAGATGCTGAAACTCGACGTGTTGTGATGAAATCTATCGCAGCTTTTTATCGCCCAGTTAAATTGATGTTACTGGCGACACCCTGGGCCGATGAGCATCGGGCGGAAGCGGAACAATTGGGTGTCGAACTGTGGTTTGAGGTATTTGCTGACCGCTGCTACGACGATGATGGCACATTGCTGTCACGCGCTAAATCTGGTGCGGTGCACGGCAGAGAAAAAATTTTAGCTCAGGCGACACAACTTAAAGAAGAAGGCACGGTGACAACAGTGGGTGGCCATACACTTGTATTGAATGCTGACACCCTCTGTGTGCATGGCGATAACACCGAAGGGGTTCAGGCTATCCAGGAAATTCGGAGGTTGATTGACGGATGAATATTTCCGTCGCAGGTGAAAATTCTTTAATGATTTACTTTGGTGAGGAGTCCTCCCCAGTCGTTTCTTCCAGAGTACAGCATGCCGTACATTTGCTTGAAGAGTCATTCGGTTCGGTACTGATTGATATGGTGCCATCCTACGCATCCCTGCTGGTCATTTATGATCTATTTCGTACAGACATTCATACCATCCGCCCTCAAATTCGTGAGGTATTAGCCGGATTGGATCAGCTTGAAGTGCAGAGCGGGAATTTTCAGGAGAGTACTCTTGTCGAACTTCCTGTGTATTACAGTCACGAGTCCGGCCCTGATTTGCAGGCATTGGCTGACCGAGCTGGCTTGGGTGTAGACGATGTGATTCAACTGCACCAAGCTCAGGAATATCGTGTGTATGCCATTGGTTTTGCCCCAGGATTTGCTTATTTGGGGCAGGTGGATGAACGCATTGCAGCACCTCGATTAGCCGCGCCCAGGCAGAAGGTGCCCCGTGGAGCCGTAGGTATCGCTGATCGTCAAACAGCAATTTATCCAGCAGCCTCGCCTGGTGGTTGGAACCTGATTGGCCTCTGTCCTCAACCGATGTTTGATCCTAATGTTGACCCGAGCATGCCTGTTCAGGTTGGTGACCGGGTGCGCTTTAAGAGTATCGATCGACAGAGCTTTTTAGAACTGGGCGGTGTGTTGTGAGTCGTGCTGTAAATGATGCTGTGAGCAATTCAGCATTTATCGTCGAGCAGCCCGGTCTACTCACCCTTATACAAGATGAGGGGCGCTTTGGTGCTCATCGTCTGGGCCTGTCCACGGGTGGACCAGCAGACCCTCTGGCGTTTCATTGGGCCAATCGGCTTTGTGATAATGCGCTTGGCGTTTCCGCGTTGGAAGTCAGTGTGGGTGGTTTGGTGTTGGAGGCAAACGTAGCTACTCGAATAGCCGTTTGCGGTGCTCATATGCCTCTCACCATTAACCATAGGGCAAAGTCACTGTGGCGCAGTCATCAAATTAAACCGGGCGATAGAATTGAACTGGGTTTTGCCAATGAAGGTGTACGAGCCTACGTTGCCGTGGCTGGCGGATTTGATATTCCCACTATATTGGGCAGTGCCTCCACAGTTGTTCGAGAATCCATGGGTGGGCTAAACGGCGGAAAATTACAGCCGGGCGATGTCCTACCCTGCAAGGAAAATTTAAATGGCCGTTGTTTTATATTGCCCAGAGGTTACCGGCCACTGTATGGGCATCATGCGATGCTGAGGGTCATACCGGGCTACCAACAACATAGCTTCAGCCGCCAGCAACAACGACGTTTTTTCAGCCATGAATACGTTGTCTCTGCCTATTCAGATCGGATGGGCTGCCGCCTTGAGGGGCCCGCGATTAGTGCAGATATCGGCGGCATACTTTCTGAAGGTATTTGCCATGGTGCTATTCAAATACCGCCCGATGGCCAGCCCATCGTACTGATGAACGACCGCCAAACGATGGGTGGTTATCCAAAACTTGGCTCGGTACTGTCTCTAGATGTCGCACAACTGGCTCAACTGAAGCCCGGCAACAAGGTGTTTTTTGAGCCGATCACCGTGGAGGAGGCGCACAATATACATCATTTGGCCGCCAGCTATTTTAAGCAGGTAAAGCCGGAACCCTGTTAAGCAATAGAGAGTTATCAGGAGAGCGCTACTAGGAGAGAACCGCTAGGAGAGTGCTATGACAACTGCAAAGGACTTGAATCTTAGTCAGCAGATAGAAGACCTTTTGGTTGCCCGTAATCTGCGGGGAATGAAAACGGTACAGCCTGTACTACAGCCAGGTTATTGCATGCGTGCGGCCAGAATGATGTTGGGTTGCACCGGTACCGTGCTGATTAGCACCGGATTTCCGGTAAAAGACACCTTTGAAACAGATGGGCCTCTGGGTGCTATTGCACTGTATCAAGTGATGGCAGCCTTGGGTGCAACGCCAGTACTGGTTTGTAGTAACCCATTAGCAAAGGCACTAAGTGGATGACTACAGGGTGCTTCAGTTTGATGTTAATCAACGGGAGGGTGCCGCACGGCAAGTTCAAGGGAACCAAGCTCAACAGGCTGCCTGTCTTACGGAATAAGAAGGAATTTGCTTTGCCTGATCAGGGTCTCACTGATAGTATTTCTGGCTTTTTTATGGTCATTTCAGCATGTGTAATATCGGTGCGTTGAAAACGCAGTGTCTATAATCAATACAGACTGGCATTCGACAGAAATGCAAGGGACTGGCAATTAAGGTGATTCGATGAGTATTGTTTATCTAAATGGTGATTACCTGCCGATGGCTGAGGCAAAAATCTCGCCCATGGACAGGGGTTTTCTGTTTGGTGACGGCATTTATGAAGTCGTGCCATCCTATAACGGACAAATGATCGGTTTTGCACCGCATATTGACCGTATGAACAATGGGATGGAGGCTGTTGGTATCGAACTGGGCTGGTCACACCAGCAATGGAAAGAAGTCTGCGATAACCTGATAGAAAAAAATGGTTCTGGCAATTTGGCGCTTTACCTGCACGTCAGCCGTGGGGCCGACACAAAACGGTTTCATGCCTACCCCGAGGATGTAGAACCCACAGTGTTTGCCTTTGCTTTTGACATTCCAGCGGAACCAGTGGCGAATAAATCAAACGTCGTGAGCTACAAAGTGGCTACCAGTCGTGATTTGCGTTGGGAACGTTGCCAAATTAAATCCACCGCTCTACTGGGTAATGTCATGCATTTTCAGCATGGCTACCAACAGGGTGCCAACGAAACATTGCTTTACAACGAAAAAAACGAGCTGACAGAGGCCAGCGCCTGTAATGCCTACATCGTTAAAAATGGCGTGGTGATTACCCCGCCACTGGATAATCAAATTCTGCCGGGAATCACTCGGCATATTCTGCTGGACCTGTTGCGTAAGGATGGTTCTATTCCCGTAGAAGAGCGTACGGTGACCATGGATGAAGTCTTCGATGCCGATGAAGTTTGGGTGACCAGTTCATCCAAGGAGGTTGTTCCTGTGATCGAGGTTGATGGTAAGCCGATCAACCATAGCAACATAGGTGATGTATGGCTGGCGGCACAGACAATTTACTCGGCAGGTAAATTAAATTATTAGCCGCTTGTGAGCAGGGCGGATTTTCTGTAGCTTTCCAGAAGGCTTGAATAAAAAGATTTAAATAAAAAGCCTCGTGTAACAGGTTGCGAGTAATACAGATAATACTATGTCCAGACCAGCAAAAGCACTAATAGACCTTGAGGCGCTACGCTATAACTGCCAGTTGGCCAATAGCCTATCACCTAATTCTCAAACCATGGCCGTTATCAAGGCCAATGCCTATGGTCATGGTGCTGTACCTGTTGCTCAAGCATTGACCGACCTGGTGCCAGCTTTTGGGGTTGCCTGTATTGAAGAAGCCATTGAGTTGCGTGAAGCGGGTATTGAAAATCCGATTCATTTGCTTGAGGGCGCATTTTCTAATGATGAAATTAGTATCGCTGCCGAGCAGAACTTTTCGTTGGCGGTGGTCAATCAAGAGCAGAAGAGGGCAATCCTCGATGCCGACCCGAGTACACCGTTAAGGATATGGATTTGTGTTGATACAGGAATGCACCGCCTTGGTATAACACCAGACGAGCTGGTCTCGACCTACAGAGAAATGGCTACCAGTAATAATGTGGCTGGTGACATTGTTGTCGCGACACATTTTGCCTGTGCAGATGATCTTGAGAACGATTTTACCGCGATTCAATTGGCCCGTATGACACAAGCTGCCGATGACTTACATGCACCAAAGAGTTTTGCCAATTCTGCCGGTTTAATAGGCTGGACAGAAACAAGAGCTGACTGGAATCGCCCGGGTATTATGCTCTATGGCAGCTCACCTTTTTCCACACCACATCCCGATGCTGATCGGCTTTTACCCGTGATGACCTTTAAGTCTGCGGTCATTGCCCTGCGCGATATTCAGCCGGGAGAGACCGTAGGTTATGCCGCCACCTGGAAGGCGGAACGACCCACACGGATTGCGACTGTGGCCATTGGGTATGGTGACGGTTATCCCCTCCAGGCACCCAGTGGCACACCCGTGTTAATTAACGGCCAGCGCTGCTCAATGGTGGGGCGGGTATCTATGGATATGATTACCGTTGATGTGACGGACTTGCCAGGTGTGGCGATTGAAGACGAAGTAATTCTCTGGGGGGCAGGTTTGTCCGTCAATGAAATTGCAGCCTGTGCAGGCACTATCAGCTATGA
>JBALWM010000107.1:0-5190 GCA_036960905.1 Porticoccus sp. | reverse complement strand
AATTCAGAGATGAACAACTAGAGACACCAAATATGAAGTCACTGGCAGAACTGGAAAACAGCAATGAATTTATTCGCCGACATATTGGTCCTTCTGAGGACGACCAACAGGCGATGCTGGAGAGTATTGGCTATGAAGGAATGGACTCATTTATCCGTGCTGTTGTGCCCGATAATATCCGCTCCAGCCACTCGCTTGATTTGGGTGATCCCACCACAGAACAGGAGGCGTTGTCAGAGCTACGCGCCATTGCCAGTCAGAACCGGGTATTGAAAAACTTTATTGGCCAAGGCTATTACAACTGCATTACGCCCAATGTAATTTTACGGAACGTGTTTGAAAGTCCCGCTTGGTACACCGCGTATACCCCTTATCAGCCAGAAATCTCTCAGGGGCGACTGGAAGCACTGCTGAATTTTCAAACGATGATTACCGACCTTACGGGAATGGATCTCGCCAGTGCTTCTCTGCTGGATGAAGGCACTGCTGCGGGCGAGGCAATGACGCTCTGCCAGCGTATGTCCAAATCCAAGGGGCAAGTATTTTTTGTGGATCAGCACTGTTTGCCACAAACCATTGAGGTGATAGAAACTCGTGCAGAGCCAATGGGGTTTGAGGTAGTGGTGGGTAATCCTGATGACGTTGGTGAGCATGACTGTTTCGGTGTGCTGCTACAGTATCCCGGTGTGGATGGCGCCATTCGCGACTTTTCTGAGGTGATTGAAGCGGCACATCAACAGAAAGCATTGGTGGTGATGGCCGCTGATATTCTCAGCTTGTTATTGCTGAAAAGCCCCGCGGAATTGGGTGCCGATGTAGCTATTGGTTGTACACAACGTTTTGGTGTGCCGCTGGGTTTTGGCGGTCCTCATGCGGCATACATGGCCACCCGTGATTCATTTAAGCGCTCCTTGCCGGGTCGCTTGGTGGGTATTTCACTCGACAGTCGAGGCAAGCCAGCCTACCGGTTGGCGTTGCAAACCCGTGAGCAACATATTCGCCGCGAGAAGGCCACCAGTAATATTTGTACAGCCCAGGTATTGTTAGCGGTAATGGCCAGTATGTATGCGGTTTACCATGGCCCTGATGGACTGAAAAGAATTGCCGAAACAGTGCATTGCCTTACTGCAATTTTAGCCGCGGGATTGAAAAAATTGGGGCATGCGCCGGTCAATGACAGCTTTTTTGATACGTTGACAGTTGCTACAGGTGGGCGGACAGCGGCCATTCATCAAGAGGCTGTGGCTCAGGGTATTAACCTGCGTGTAGTTGATGGCAACCATGTGGGTATCTCTCTGGATGAAACCACCAGCTCTGAGGATATCGAATCCCTTTGGCGTTTATTTGATACCAGTGCCGAGCTGACGGTAAATGACTTTGAGTCAACTACCCAGAGTGGATTGCCAGAGGGTTTGTTACGTACCAGTGAGACACTGACGCACCCGGTTTTTAACCGATACCATTCTGAAACCGAAATGCTGCGTTATCTACGCAAGTTGGCAGACAAAGACATCGCTCTTGATCGGGCGATGATTCCACTGGGCTCCTGCACTATGAAGCTCAATGCCACCGCTGAAATGATTCCAGTGACCTGGCCTGAATTTTCAAATATCCATCCCTTTGCACCGCAGGACCAGACGGTAGGTTATGTGGCAATGATAGAGGAAGTAGAGGCAATGTTGTGTGCTGCCACGGGTTACGACTCTATTTCATTACAGCCAAACGCTGGTTCTCAGGGTGAGTATGCAGGACTGCTGGCGATTCGTGCTTATCACGAAAGTCGTGGTGACGCTCATCGCAATATCTGCCTGATCCCCAGTTCTGCCCATGGGACAAATCCTGCTTCTGCACAAATGTGTGGTATGCGAGTGGTGGTTACAAGCTGTGATGAGCAGGGTAATGTGGATATTGACGACCTTCGTGCCAAGGCTGAACAGCACAGCGGAAATCTTGCAGCCATTATGGTGACGTACCCGTCCACTCACGGTGTGTTTGAAGAGGGTATTACTGAAATTTGTGACATCATCCATCAGCACGGTGGGCAGGTCTATATTGATGGTGCCAACCTCAACGCCATGGTGGGACTATGCCAGCCGGGCAAGTTTGGCGGTGATGTATCACATCTGAATTTGCACAAAACTTTTTGTATTCCCCACGGTGGTGGTGGTCCTGGTGTGGGGCCTGTGGCTGTACGTGAGCACTTGGCGCCGTATCTGCCTGGCCACAATAGTTTGGGCAAAGAGACTGCTGTGGGTGCTGTATCTGCCGCCCCTTGGGGTAGTGCCAGTATTCTTCCCATTACCTGGATGTATATCAAAATGATGGGTGCGCAAGGTCTGAAGCAGGCCACTGAGGTTGCGATTCTCAATGCCAACTACATGGCTGAGCGACTCAAAGCTGCTTATCCCATTCTTTATACGGGTACCAATGATCGGGTGGCTCATGAATGTATTGTCGATTTGCGGGGTATCAAGGATGACTCCGGTGTCACGGTGGACGATGTGGCCAAGCGCCTGATTGATTTTGGCTTTCACGCACCGACTATGTCATTTCCGGTGCCCGGTACCCTGATGATTGAGCCCACTGAAAGTGAATCTAAAGAGGAGCTGGACCGATTCTGCGATGCCATGTTGCAAATTCGTGAGGAGATTGCTGCCGTAGAACGTGGAGACTATCCATTGGAAGACAATCCCCTCTGTCATGCCCCGCATACGGCTGATGTCGTAGTGGCTGATGACTGGAATAGAAGCTACTCAAGAGAGCTGGCGGCCTATCCGTTGGCATCCCTCAGGGAAACAAAATATTGGTCGTCTGTGGGTCGTATCGACAATGTGTATGGTGATAGGAATCTGGTGTGCGCTTGTCTGCCCATTGCAGAGTATGAATAACCTGAGTACTAACTCCAGATTAAATACACCAAGAAGAAAAAGCGGGCCAATGGTCCGCTTTTCATTTTAGGTACTGATGGTCTGTATTTCTATCCCTTGATCAGTGCAGGGGAGCATCAGGTATCTGTTGTCTCATCATCGCTTTTCAGAGGCTGAGCGTCCTGTAATTGGTCATTCGTTACCTCTCCACTCTCTTCAGTCTCCTCACTCTCCACGCCAGCTTTTGCCTCGGCTTTCTTCAGTCGTTTTTCTTCTTTTTTCTTCTTTTTTGCAATGTCTCTCTGGCGTTTTTCAAAGCTGTAGTTAGGTTTGGCCATTTTGGATATCTTCTGCTGGTTTTAGTCAATTAAACGGTGGTGAAGTGAACAGGATAAGGGTTTTGCCTTTCAAGTGCGTACTTTTTTTACGGGTATTTAAAAAAAATCCGTATCAAGCAAGTTGAGGTGGCTTCGGTTGCTATTCTTATGCCCCCCCTGCAATGGTTTTTTCTGCACCCGGAAAACTTCTGCTATGGTTAGGCTCAGGTACGGGAGCAATCCTGTGTATTTAGCTTTCGGCGACCGTTGGCACACAGCTGTATCGACGGTCATCGCTGCGATCGTTGGTTAGAGTGGTAAATCAGGTTGGTATCATTAGTTGCATAGCCAGTAAGAAGGGGGACTGTTATGTTTTGCCGCGGCAAAGGTATGTGGGCCATATTGAGCTTCGTTGGCATTCTTCTTTTGGGGGCTCATTCGGCATTAGCTTGGTGTGATGACACCCAAAAGAAAATGCCGCTTTATGATCGGCTAGGTGGGTTGGCCACTATTTCAGTTGTCATTAGTGATTTTATTGACGTCATTGAACATGACGTTGTTTTTAATGCAAACCCCATTGTTGGTGACGCGATGAAGGGGGTGTCAGCACCGTATTTGAAGTACCAAATGACGGCCTTTGTGTGTCAGGCTGCTGGGGGCCCGTGTCTCTATCACGGGCGGGATATGAAAGAATCTCACGCACATCTTGGTATCAAAGAGTTGGAGTGGGGTCGCATGACTGCGCTGTTCAGTGAGGTTCTTATAACGAATCAAGTGCCAGAAAAGGAGAGGCAAGAATTACTGAAGATTGTTAACTCGGTGAAAGCAGATATTGTTGATCATAGCCAAGAGTAGGCTTTGCTTATGCCCTCTATAGTGATGGGCACCTAAAGGTCGGCTCTAAGGCTTTGCCTTTAAATACAAAGGAAAAAAATGAACCAGAAATCACTTTATGACCGCCTTGGTGGTTACGATGGCATTACGGCTTTTGTTAATGACTTACTCCCACGCCTACAATCAGACCTCGAGTTGGGTCGTTTCTGGCAGAACCGTGGAGATGATGGCATTGAGCGGGAAAAACAACTGTTGATTGACTATTTGTGTTCAAACGCAGGTGGCCCGGTGTATTACACAGGGCGAGATATGAAAGTCTCCCACAAGGGGATGAATATTAGTGAAAGTGATTGGGCTGTCTTCCTTGAGCATGCAGGAGCTACGATGGGTGTGTTACAGGTTCCTGAGCAGGAATGTAATGACGTAGTGGCATTCGTTTTGAGTTTGAAGGACGACATCGTTGAGGCTTAGTTCGTTGAAGTTAGGTATTTGTGTCAATAATTGGATAGGGCATAAGTAAGACATTCTGGTGTTTGCCTTGCTTGTACTCCAATGAGTAAAGCGCTTATGAATAATCCCATCATTGCCGATAACAAACCGGTAAAGGTCAATTTGTCCAAGGGGCAGGAATACCATTTTTGCACCTGTGGTAAATCAAAAAGCCAGCCATTCTGTGATGGTTCTCATGTAGGTACGTCATTTACGCCAAAAGTGATTGTCTCCGCTGGGGAGCAAGAAGCCTATCTGTGTGCCTGCAAGCATACCCGTAATACCCCCTTTTGTGATGGTACTCACAAGCAATTTTCAGATGAACAGGTGGGCACTGAAGGCCCCGGTATTACTGAAGATAAAAGCCTGATACCTCCCGTACAGGCTACTGAGGAAGAGCCTACAGTAGAGCTTATTCATCTGCTTGCTAGAGAGGGGTTATCAGGGGTGGGTCCACATGGACCTGTGAGCGCCATGGGGGTGCCGAGGAAGCAGTTGCCAAGCTGGGATGATATTCAGATTATGGTCGCCCAGTTAGCAGAAAAGCCTCTGATGGAGGAGGTGGCCGTTGGTACGGAGTTGGTTATCGGTCCAGAAGCAAAAAAACCGCTGGTATTGAAGATTCCCCTGTTTGTTTCTGATATGAGTTTTGGGGCACTTTCAGAGGAAGCAAAGGTAGCAAT